>NZ_JBFAWC010000006.1:0-505358 GCF_040680155.1 Streptomyces sp. NPDC052114
CTGAGCTGGGGGTGGCCGCAGAGACCAGCGAGAAGCGACTGTTTACTAAAAACACAGGTCCGTGCGAAGCCGTAAGGCGATGTATACGGACTGACGCCTGCCCGGTGCTGGAACGTTAAGGGGACCGGTTAGTCAGGATTCGTCCTGGCGAAGCTGAGAACTTAAGCGCCAGTAAACGGCGGTGGTAACTATAACCATCCTAAGGTAGCGAAATTCCTTGTCGGGTAAGTTCCGACCTGCACGAATGGCGTAACGACTTCTCGACTGTCTCAACCATAGGCCCGGTGAAATTGCACTACGAGTAAAGATGCTCGTTTCGCGCAGAAGGACGGAAAGACCCCGGGACCTTTACTACAGTTTGATATTGGTGTTCGGTTCGGCTTGTGTAGGATAGGTGGGAGACTGTGAAGCGGGCACGCCAGTGTTCGTGGAGTCGTCGTTGAAATACCACTCTGGTCGTGCTGGATGTCTAACCTCGGTCCGTGATCCGGATCAGGGACAGTGTCTGATGGGTAGTTTAACTGGGGCGGTTGCCTCCCAAAGGGTAACGGAGGCGCCCAAAGGTTCCCTCAGCCTGGTTGGTAATCAGGTGTTGAGTGTAAGTGCACAAGGGAGCTTGACTGTGAGACCGACGGGTCGAGCAGGGACGAAAGTCGGGACTAGTGATCCGGCGGTGGCTTGTGGAAGCGCCGTCGCTCAACGGATAAAAGGTACCCCGGGGATAACAGGCTGATCTTCCCCAAGAGTCCATATCGACGGGATGGTTTGGCACCTCGATGTCGGCTCGTCGCATCCTGGGGCTGGAGTCGGTCCCAAGGGTTGGGCTGTTCGCCCATTAAAGCGGTACGCGAGCTGGGTTTAGAACGTCGTGAGACAGTTCGGTCCCTATCCTCTGTGCGCGTAGGAATATTGAGAAGGGCTGTCCCTAGTACGAGAGGACCGGGACGGACGAACCTCTGGTGTGCCAGTTGTCCTGCCAAGGGCATGGCTGGTTGGCTACGTTCGGAAAGGATAACCGCTGAAAGCATCTAAGCGGGAAGCCTGCTTCGAGATGAGTATTCCCACCCCCTTTGAGGGGTTAAGGCTCCCAGTAGACGACTGGGTTGATAGGCCAGATCTGGAAGCCCGGTAACGGGTGGAGGTGACTGGTACTAATAGGCCGAGGGCTTGTCCTCAGTTGCTCGCGTCCACTGTGTTGGTTCTGAAACCACGAACAACCCCGTACAGGTCACGTACGGTGCGGTTGTCAGTTTCATAGTGTTTCGGTGGTCATAGCGTGAGGGAAACGCCCGGTTACATTCCGAACCCGGAAGCTAAGCCTCACAGCGCCGATGGTACTGCAGGGGGGACCCTGTGGGAGAGTAGGACGCCGCCGAACTCCTTTTGAAGAAAGCCCCGGACCGGGAACGGTCCGGGGCTTTCTTGTTTTTCAGGGCTTTCTTGTTCTTCTGTTCATACGCCACCCGGCCACCCCTCTGCACCGATGTGCGGCAACTGAGGGTAAGGTCAGGGGGCATCATTGGCTCTTTCCCACAGGAGGCCCCCGGGTGGAGGTCCAGGAGACGCGTGTCCAGACGGACCGTGTCCTCACCATCCCGAACATCCTCAGCATGGCGCGTCTCGCCGGCGTGCCCCTCTTCCTGTGGTTGATCCTCAGGCCGGAGTTCGGAGGGCCCAACAGCGACGGTTGGGCGCTGCTGGTCCTGGCGCTCAGCGGTGTGAGCGACTACCTCGACGGCAAGCTCGCGCGACGCTGGAACCAGATCAGCAGCCTGGGCCGGCTGCTCGACCCCGCGGCCGACCGGCTCTACATCCTCTCGACGCTGGTCGGCCTGACATGGCGCGAGATTCTTCCGCTCTGGCTGACCGCGGCGCTTCTGCTGCGTGAACTGGTGTTGCTGGTGATGGTCGGGATCCTCAGGCGCCACGGCTATCCGCCGCCCCAGGTGAACTTCCTGGGCAAGGCGGCCACCTTCAACCTGATGTACGCATTTCCACTACTGCTGCTCAGTGACGGAAGTGGCTGGATCGCGTCACTCGCTGCTATTTTCGGATGGGCGTTCGCCGGATGGGGTACAACGCTCTACTGGTGGGCAGGGATCCTCTACGTGGTTCAGGTCCGCCGACTCGTCAAGGCGGACAGCACGGCCGATTGAGCTTGCCGATTCGGCGGCTGTAGAAGCTCGAAGGCCCGCATCCGACATATGTGGGCTCATCCTGGCGGGCTAAGTCGGCTAGATCGTCGTCTATTGAGGAGGACGTTTCCGACATGAAGGCCGTCGTGATGGCCGGTGGTGAAGGCACTCGCCTTCGCCCCATGACCTCGAGCATGCCCAAGCCACTCCTGCCCGTGGCCAATCGGCCGATCATGGAGCATGTGCTGCGCCTGCTGAAGAGGCATGGGCTCACCGAGACCGTAGTGACAGTGCAGTTCTTGGCATCGCTCGTCAAGAACTACTTCGGCGACGGCGAAGAGCTCGGGATGGAGCTCACCTATGCCAATGAGGAGAAGCCGCTCGGCACGGCCGGCAGTGTCAAGAACGCCGAGGAAGCGCTGAAGGACGATGCTTTCCTCGTGATCTCCGGTGACGCTCTCACGGACTTCGACCTCAGCGAGCTGATTTCCTTCCACAAGGAAAAGGGGGCGCTTGTCACCGTCTGTCTGACGCGTGTTCCCAATCCTCTGGAATTCGGCATCACGATCGTCGACGACGAGGGAAAGGTCGAGCGTTTCCTGGAGAAGCCGACCTGGGGGCAGGTCTTCTCCGACACGGTGAATACGGGCATCTACGTCATGGAGCCCGAGGTGTTCGACTACGTCGAGGCCGATGTGCCGGTCGACTGGTCGGGCGATGTGTTCCCGCAGCTCATGAAGGAAGGCAAGCCCATCTACGGGTATGTCGCCGAGGGCTACTGGGAGGATGTCGGCACGCACGAGAGCTACGTCAAGGCGCAGGCCGACGTGCTGGAGGGCAAGGTCGACGTCGAACTCGACGGATTCGAGATCTCGCCCGGGGTGTGGGTGGCCGAAGGGGCCGAAGTGCATCCCGATGCCGTGCTGCGCGGGCCGTTGTATGTCGGCGACTACGCCAAGGTCGAGGCGAACGTCGAGATCCGTGAGCACACCGTCGTGGGCTCCAATGTCGTCGTGAAGGACGGCGCCTTCCTGCACAAGGCCGTCGTGCACGACAACGTCTACATCGGGCAGCACAGCAATCTGCGGGGCTGTGTCGTCGGGAAGAACACCGACATCATGCGGGCCGCCCGTATCGAGGACGGCGCGGTCATCGGTGACGAGTGCCTGGTCGGTGAGGAATCGATCGTCCAGGGCAATGTGCGGGTCTATCCGTTCAAGACGATCGAGGCCGGCGCGTTCGTCAACACCTCGGTCATCTGGGAGTCCCGCGGTCAGGCGCATCTCTTCGGCGCCCGCGGGGTCTCCGGCATCCTGAACGTGGAGATCACACCGGAGCTCGCCGTGCGCCTTGCGGGGGCGTATGCGACGACCCTGAAGAAGGGCTCGACCGTCACCACCGCGCGTGACCACTCACGAGGAGCGCGGGCGCTGAAGCGGGCGGTGATCTCCGCGTTGCAGGCCAGCGCCATCGACGTACGCGATCTGGAGAACGTGCCCCTGCCGGTCGCGCGGCAGCAGACGGCCCGCGGCAGCGCCGGCGGGATCATGATCCGGACGACGACCGGTGTGCCGGACTCCGTCGACATCATGTTCTTCGACGGGCAGGGCGCGGACCTGTCGCAGGGGAGCCAGCGGAAGCTGGACCGGGTGTACGCGCGCCAGGAGTACCGCCGTGCCTTCCCCGGTGAGATCGGTGACCTGCACTTCCCGTCCAGCGTCTTCGACTCGTACACGGGGTCCCTGCTGCGGAATGTCGACACCACAGGGGTGGCCGAGTCCGGGCTGAAGGTCGTCGTCGACGCCTCGAACGGAAGTGCTGGGCTCGTGCTGCCGAGTCTGCTCGGCAAGCTCGGTGTGGACGCGCTGACCATCAACCCGGGGCTCGACGAGTCGCGGCCCACGGAGACCGCGGATGCCCGCCGTTCCGGTCTTGTGCGGCTCGGGGAGATCGTGGCGTCCGCGCGGGCGGCCTTCGGGGTGCGGTTCGACCCGGTCGGCGAGCGGCTGTCGCTCGTGGACGAGAAGGGGCGGATCGTCGAGGACGACAGGGCCCTGCTGGTCATGCTCGACCTGGTGGCCGCCGAGCGGCGCAGCGGGCGGGTGGCGCTGCCGGTGACGACGACGCGCATCGCCGAGCAGGTCGCCGCGTATCACGGCACGCAGGTGGACTGGACGACCACGTCGCCGGACGATCTGACGCGGGTGGGGCGCGGCGACTCGACCATCTTCGGCGGCGACGGGCGCGGCGGGTTCATCGTGCCCGAGTTCAGCGGCGTCTTCGATGGGACGGCCGCGTTCGTGCGGCTCATCGGGCTGGTGGCGCGTACGCAGCTCACGCTGAGCCAGATCGACGCGCGGATTCCGCGCGCCCATGTGCAGCGGCGTGATCTGGCGACTCCGTGGGCCGTCAAGGGGCTCGTGATGCGGCGTGTGGTGGAGGCGGCCGGGGACCGGTCGGTGGACACCACCGACGGTGTGCGGGTCGTGGAGACCGACGGGCGCTGGGTCCTGGTGCTTCCCGATCCGGCCGAGGCCGTCACTCATTTGTGGGCCGAGGGTCCCGATGAGGCGTCCGCCCAGGCGCTGCTGGACGAGTGGTCCGCGGTGGTCGACAGCGCCGGTCGCTGAGGCTTTCCGGGCGTCGGGCGGCACCCGCAACAGGTGCTGTCCGGCGCGCCGGTGGGGCCATTCGGAGGTAGGGCCCACGACGTGCGACGATGTGCGGCATGCCGCAGCAGCCCCCCGTTCGGAGCACCCCCTCGCGCCCCCGGCGTCCGGACGCGTCCATGTCGCTGCTCACCACCGTCATGGACCACAGTCTCGACGAGGGATACGCGGAGGCGGCGGCGCGGAAGAAGGCCAGAGGGGACAGCGGTGTCCCTCGTCCGCTGCGGGCCAAGCTCGGCCTCGCGGCCGGCCTCGTGCTCGCCGCCCTGGTGGTCACGGTGGGGGCCGCGCAGGCGCGGATAGCTGCGCCGGTGGTCGCCAAGGAGCGTGAGGAGCTCATCGACCGCGTCGAGGAGGCGACGGCCGGGGCCGACAAGCTCGAGGACGACGTGGACGAGCTCCGCGACGACGTGGGCGAGCGGCAGCGGGCCGCGCTGAAGAAGCACGGCGGGAGTCAGGGCGAGTTGGTGGGGCTGCTGTCCGGTGCCACCGAGGTCGAGGGGCCCGGAGTCAAGCTGGTCGTGGACGACAAGAAGGAAGCCGATCAGGGCGGCGGCGGACCGCGCGAGAGTTCCGGGTTCTCCGACACCGGGAGGGTGCGGGACCGCGACATGCAGCGCGTCGTCAACGGTCTGTGGCAGTCGGGCGCCGAGGCGATCTCGATCAACGACCAGCGGCTCACCGCGCTGTCGGCGATCAGAGCCGCGGGTGACGCGATACTGGTCGACAACAGGCCGCTGGTGCCGCCGTATACGGTGCTCGCGGTGGGGGACGGGAAACGCTTGAGCACCCGGTTCCAGAACAGCCGCGACGGTCAGTATCTGCACGCCCTGCAGGAGAACTTCGGCATCCGGACCAGCATTTCGGTGTCGGACGAGCTCCGGCTGCCGGCAGCGCCGAGCGTGACCGTACGTACAGCAGAGCCGAAGGCAGGAAAGGGCACAACGTGATCGCCGTACTGGGCCTCGTCGTGGGAGTCGTGGCCGGATTGTTGGTTCGGCCCGAGGTTCCGGCGGTGGTCGAGCCGTATCTTCCGATCGCCGTGGTCGCGGCCCTGGACGCCGTGTTCGGAGGGCTGCGCGCGATGCTCGACGGCATCTTCGACGACAAGGTGTTCGTGGTGTCGTTCCTGTCGAACGTGGTGGTGGCCGCGCTGATCGTGTTCCTGGGCGACAAGTTGGGCGTCGGTGCCCAGCTGTCGACCGGTGTGGTCGTCGTCCTCGGCATCCGGATCTTCTCCAACGCCGCGGCGATCCGTCGGCACGTCTTCCGGGCGTGAGGCCGATGAGCGCTGACGAGAGGCCGGACCACAACCGGCGCAGGGAACTCCCCGCGGAGGTCCCGAGCGCGCCCGAGCCGTCCACCGCGCCGGAGCCCGAGAAGGAGCCCGGGCTCACCGGCAGGCAGCGGCTGGCCCAAGGGCTGTGGCCGCCGCGGGTGACCCGGCCGCAACTCATCGTGGCCCTGCTGCTGTTCGTGCTGGGCCTGGGCCTGGCCATCCAGGTGCGGTCCAACAACGACAGCAGCGCGCTGCGCGGTGCGAGACAAGAAGATCTCGTTCGCATTCTCGATGAACTGGATGACCGAACTGAGCGTCTGGAAGAAGAGAAGCGACGCCTCGAGGAACAGCGGACCGGACTGGAGAACAGTTCGGACCAGGCCGAGGAGGCCCGCAAGCAGACGGTCGAGCGGGAGAGGCAACTCGGCATCCTGGCAGGCACGGTGGCGGCCCAAGGGCCCGGCATCACGCTGACCATCGAGGACAAGAAGGGGGCGATCGAGGCGGACATGCTGCTCGACGCCATTCAGGAGCTGCGCGCCGCCGGCGCGGAGGCGATCCAGATCAATGACGTGCGCGTGGTGGCCGACACCTATCTGTCGGACGCCGACGGTGGCGTGCGGGTGGACGGCCGCAAGGTCGCCGCGCCGTACCTCTTCAAGGTGATCGGCAAGCCCCAGGATCTGGAGCCTGCGCTGAACATCCCGGGAGGTGTGGTGCAGACTCTGGAGAAGGAGCAGGCCACGGTCACCGTGGAACGCTCGGAGAAGATCGTCGTGAGCGCCTTGCGACCTGCGAAGCGGCCTGACTACGCTCGGTCGTCCTCCCAGTGAGGGGCGGGCGCATGGGGGTCGCCAGGCGAGGGCATGAGGTTGCGGGGGGTCGGCGCACCGGAAGCGTGGTGCGTGGTGGAAACTGTTTGGTGGATACGGACGTTGTGAGGATGTCCGGTTCACCGATGAATGCCGGTGTGTGCAATCAGGGTTCGTCCTGCCCCACGGGCGGGTCTGTTTCGGTCAAGGGGAATCGCCCGTGAAGTTGTTTGCGAAGTTGTTCGGCAAGAGTGCACGTGAGGACAGCGGCAATCCCGCCACTGCCCGACACCGTGCCCCGCGCCATGGGGATGGCGAGGAGCAGGGCGCGGGTCGCCCGATGTTCCGGGATCAGGTCGCTGGTCCAGGTGGTGACATTTCGGGCGGACAGGGCGCGTCATCTGTTGACCCTGCCGGTCCCGGCCGCATAGGTTTCGGAGAACCGTCAACCTCAAGTACGGGTGGAGGGTTTACCCCCGACCCGTACGCATCGAATGCCCCCGCGGGGCAGCCGCGGCAGGAGGACCCGTCCATGGCTTTGGTGTGTACGAGGTGCGGCAACCGCAACGCCGAGGCGAGTCGGTTCTGCTCCAACTGCGGTGCGCCGCTGCGCCCCGGGGCCACCCCGGAGCGCGCGTCCGAGACGACCTCGACGATCTCCATCTCGGGCCTTGAGGCCTACGACGCGGAGACGACGGGCCAGACCCCGTCCCCGGCGCTCTCTCCGGAGGCGCAGGCGGCGGTCGACGCGCTGCCGCTGGGCTCGGCGCTCCTGGTGGTGCGTCGCGGTCCGAACTCGGGCAGCCGTTTCCTGCTCGACGGCGATCTGACCACGGCGGGCCGTCACCCGCAGAGCGACATCTTCCTGGACGACGTGACGGTGTCGCGTCGCCACGTGGAGTTCCGTCGCGTCCAGGACGGTTCCTTCACCGTCGCCGACGTGGGCAGCCTCAACGGCACGTACGTCAACCGGGAGCGGATCGACTCCGTCGCGCTGTCGAACGGCGACGAGGTGCAGATCGGCAAGTACCGCCTGGTCTTCTATGCGAGCCAGCGGGGCATCTGAACCACCCCCAGATTCCGTCTGGGGAGATCCCCAGGGAAGGTCCATGCTTCAAACACCGAGGGGCGGTGCCGGCACCGGCACCGCCGCCGCGGACCGCCGGCTGATGAGCATCGGTTCCGTGCTGAACGCGCTGCGTGACGAGTTCCCCGAGGTCACGATCTCCAAGATCAGGTTCTTGGAGGCCGAGGGGCTCATCGAGCCACAGCGCACGCCTTCCGGCTACCGGAAGTTCAGCCCGGAGGATGTCGAGCGGCTCGGTCACGTCCTGAGGATGCAGCGGGACCACTATCTGCCGCTCAAGGTCATCCGTGAGCACCTGGACGCGCTGGAGCGCGGTGAGAGGCCTCCGCTGCCGTCTCTGGGGCGTCAGCGCGACGCCGGCGACGGTCAGGGCCAGGACGAGGCCGAGGGGCCGACAGCGGCTCGTGTGGGCCGCGACGAGCTGCTGGCCGCCGCCGAGATCGACGAAGGACAGCTCGACGAGTGGGAGACGTACGGGCTCGTCGCGCCGTTGCCGGACGGCGGTTACGACGCGGAGGCCGTCACGGTCGCCTCGCTCGTCGTCGAACTCGGCCGGTTCGGTATCGAGCCACGGCACCTGCGTGCCATGAAGGCCGCCGCGGAGCGTGAGGCCGGGCTGGTCGACCAGGTGGTCGCGCCGCTGCGACGGCACCGCAACCCGCAGACCAGGGCCCACGCGGAGGCCCGGACCAAGGAGCTGGCGGGGCTGACCGGAAGGCTGCACTCCGCCCTCGTGCAGACCGCGCTCGGGGTCCGCCTGCCCTGACGCGGCCGGCGCCCGGCCGGTACTCGACGGGTGCCCGACTACCCAAACCTGCCAGCCACGTCCTAGGGTTGCTGTGTGAACGAGCTCGACGTCGTAGGTGTCCGGGTCGAAATGCCCTCCAACCAACCGATCGTGCTCCTGCGTGAAGTGGGAGGCGACCGGTACCTCCCCATCTGGATCGGACCAGGGGAGGCGACCGCCATCGCCTTCGCACAGCAGGGCATGGCACCCGCACGGCCGCTGACCCACGACCTGTTCAAGGACGTGCTGGAAGCGGTGGGCCAGGAGCTCTCCGAAGTGCGCATCACCGACCTGCGCGAAGGCGTCTTCTACGCCGAACTGGTCTTCGCCAGCGGTGTCGAGGTGAGCGCGCGGCCGTCGGACGCCATAGCGCTGGCGCTGCGCACGGGGACGCCGATCTTCGGCAGCGACGGCGTCCTCGACGACGCCGGCATCGCGATCCCGGACGAGCAGGAGGACGAGGTGGAGAAGTTCCGCGAGTTCCTCGACCAGATCTCGCCCGAGGACTTCGGTACCAACAGCCAGTGAGCCGCTTCCGGCGGCCCGCGTCGGACCATTCGGCTAGCCTTTCCCCGCGGTGAGGTACGGGAAACCACTCTCAGGGTGATTATCACTCGGCGTGCCGAGTGTGGCGATCGTTGACGAGCCCCTGGCGACTGCCTACCGTCGAGAAGGCAGGTCAAGGAGGGAGGTCGGCGTGAGAAGCAGCGGCGACGGTACGGCGATGGGCGGTCCGTACCCGCTTCACGGCAGCACGGCCGATCACTCTCCGAAACGACCGATGGCGGTCCAGGGGAGCGGGGACGCTACGTTCGAGCAATCGGAGCAGATCGGCTACCGCGGTCCCACCGCGTGCGCGGCCGCGGGCATCACGTACCGACAGCTCGACTACTGGGCCAGGACCGGCCTGGTCGAGCCCAGTGTGCGCGCCGCCGGTGGTTCCGGCACGCAGCGCCTCTACAGCTTCCGTGACGTGGTCGTCCTGAAGGTCGTGAAGCGGTTCCTGGACACCGGGGTGTCGCTGCAGAACATCCGGACGACGGTGCAGCATCTGCGTGAGCGCGGGTTCCGTGACCTGGAGCGGATGACGCTCATGAGCGACGGGGCGACCGTCTACGAGTGCACGTCGCCCAGCGAGGTCCATGACCTGCTCCAGGGCGGTCAGGGTGTCTTCGGGATCGCCGTGGGGGTCGTCTGGCGGGACGTCGAGTCCGCGCTGTCCCAGCTGCACGGAGAGCGCATCGACACCGGTGAGACGCTCATCAGGCACAACCCAGCCGATGAGCTGGCCAGGCGGCGCAACAGGGCCGTCTGAGGCCCCGTTGTCAGTGGCGTAGGGCAGCATCGGAGAGGTGAGAAGCGCCCCGACGATTCTGCATCTGGACATGGATGCCTTCTACGCGTCCGCGGAGCAGGCCGCGAAGCCGAGCCTGCGCGGAAAAGCCGTGGTCGTGGGCGGGCTCGGGCCACGGGGCGTGGTCGCCACCGCGTCGTACGAGGCACGGCGGCTCGGGGTGCACTCCGCGATGCCGATGGGGCAGGCGCGCAGGCTTGCGCCCAACGCCGCGTATCTCGTGCCCCGCTTCGGTCTGTACCGGGAGATCAGCGAGCAGGTGATGAGGCTCCTGCGGGAGCTCTCACCGCTGGTGGAGCCGCTCAGCCTGGACGAGGCCTTCGTCGATCTGGAGGCGGGGGGCGTCGCCGACGACGAGGCGTCGGCGCGGGCCGTGGGGGAGCGGCTGCGGGCGGACATCAGGGCGGTGACCGGGCTGAGCGGGTCGGTGGGGCTCGCCGTCTGCAAGATGCTGGCGAAGATCGCCTCCGAGGAGGCCAAGCCGGACGGGCTGAGGCTGATAGCTCCGGGGACGGAGCGGGCGCTGCTGGGCCCGATGTCGGTGCGGACGCTGCCCGGGGTGGGGCCGGCCACGGGAGACCATCTGCGGCGGGCCGGGATCACCACGGTCGAGGAGATCGCGGAGGCCGGTGAGGACGAGCTGGTGCGGCTGTTGGGGAAGGCGCACGGCGGGTCCTTGTACGCGATGGCGCTCGCTCAGGACGAGCGGCCCGTGGTGGCCGAGCGGGACACGAAGTCGGTCAGCGTGGAGGACACGTACGACGTGGACATCCATGACCGCGTCCGCGTGCGCACGGAGGTCGCGCGGCTGGCCGACCGGTGCGTGCAGCGGCTGCGGGCGGCCGGGCACTCGGGGCGGACCATCGTGCTGAAGGTGCGGCGCTTCGACTTCTCGACGCTCACGCGGTCCGAGACGCTGCGGGGGCCCACGGACGACCCCGGGGTGGTGCGGGAGGCGGCGGCGCGGCTGCTGGAGTCCGTGGACACGACAGGGGGCGTGCGGCTGCTGGGGGTGGGCGTCACGGGGCTCGCCGACTACACGCAGGAGGATCTGTTCGCCCAGGCCCAGGCGCAGGCCCAGGCGGCCGAGGAGGCGGCCGACGGGGAGCCCGCGGCCGAGGCGGCCGAGGCGGACGAGGTGGGGCGTGCGGAGGCCGTGGCCGTCGAGGCCGCGGGGGGCGGGGACGAGGCGCCGGCGGTGCCCGCCGAGCGAAGATGGGCGGCCGGGCACGACGTGCGGCACGCCGAGTACGGGCACGGGTGGGTACAGGGGAGCGGCCTGGGGCGGGTGACGGTGCGCTTCGAGACGCCCGGGTCGGCGCCGGGGCGGGTGCGGACGTTCAGGACCGATGACCCGGAGCTGGTGCCCGCGGAGCCGTTGCCGCTGGTGGGGGTCGGGGCGGAGGGGGTGGGGTGAGGCCGAAAGGGGGGCGAGGGCCTGCCGTGGACGGGTCGGCCGGCGTGCCGGGACGGTGACCTGCCGCGGACCGGTCGGCCGGTCGTTTCGGTGGCTGCCGCTGCCGCTGCCGCTGCCGCTGCTTGTGCCGGTGCCAGTACCTGCGCTGTGCCGTCAGGGACTGTCCTGGCCGGCTATCTGTCCGAAGGACTGGTCGGGTGGTGGTGGGGCGCTCGGGGGCGTGATGTCCAGGCCGTAGTGGTGATAGAGCTGGAGTTCCTGCTCGGGGGAGAGATGGCGGCCCACGCCGAAGTCCGGGGCGTCCTTGATGAGGGCGCGGTCGAAGGGGATGCGCAGGGTGCCGTCGTCGACCAGTTCGCTCGGCTCCAGCGGGACGAAGGCGTCACGGCCGAACAGGCCGGTGCGGATGGCCGCCCACTCCGGAGTGCCGGTGGCGTCGTCGAGATAGACCTCGTCGATCGTGCCGATCTTCGCCCCGTTCCGGTCGAACGCCTTGCGGCCGATCAGGTTCCGCGGATCGATGTCGGTCTGCACGGGCCCTCCAGCTGGTCGAGGGGATTCGGATATGGGTGTAACTCATCTTTAATCGCTCGTACTCACTACGAAAGAGCACTTCGGGGCAGGTGGCCACTCGAAGGATCGGCCGTTGTCCTCGCTGGTAGGCTGGCGGCTGGCTGCTGACCCCGTGCGGGAGAGCTCTCCGGGACGTGATTTCCGGAGGCGCCGAAGGAGCAAATCCTCCCCGGAATCTCTCAGGCACCCGTACCGCACGGACGAGGTCACTCTGGAAAGCAGGGCGGGCGTCGGGCGGGCACGATCCGGACCCTTCCTCACCGACGGTGAAAGCAGATCTGTCGCTGGACTGGACGGGCCTGTGAAGCTCTCAGGTTGAGATGACAGAGGGGGAGGCCGTCCGGGTACCCGCGCCGTGGTACCCCTCGTAGGTCGCGCAGACCAGGAGGCCTCCGCAATGACTGCCACCAATCGCATCCCGCTCTCCGAGCTCGAGCAGGGCATCCCCTTCGAGCAGCGGCACATCGGGCCCGATGCGGAAGCGCGGGCCAAGATGCTCGCCCAGGTCGGGTACGGCTCGCTCGACGAGCTGACCGCCGCCGCGGTGCCGGATGTGATCAAGAACGCCGAGGCGCTCGCGCTGCCCGGTGCGCGCACCGAGGCCGAGGTGCTGGCCGAGCTGCGCTCCCTGGCCGACCGGAACCAGGTCCTCGACTCCATGATCGGTCTCGGCTACTACGGGACCTTCACGCCGCCGGTCATCCTGCGGAACGTCATGGAGAACCCCTCCTGGTACACCGCCTACACGCCGTACCAGCCCGAGATCTCGCAGGGCCGGCTCGAGGCGCTGCTGAACTTCCAGACGATGGTCGCCGAGCTGACCGGCCTGCCCACCTCCGGGGCCTCGCTGCTCGACGAGGGCACCGCGGCCGCCGAGGCCATGGCCCTGTCGCGGCGCATGGGCAAGGTCAAGAACGGCGTCTTCGTCGTCGACGCCGACGCGCTGCCGCAGACCGTCGCCGTCATCCGGACCCGCGCCGAGCCGACCGGTGTCGACATCGTCGTCGCCGATCTGAGCGCGGGCATCCCCGCCGAGGTCGTCGAGCGCGGTGTCGTGGGCGTGCTGATCCAGTACCCGGGCGCCTCCGGTGCCGTACGCGACATCAAGCCGCTCATCGACCAGGCGCACGAGATCGGTGCCGTCGTCACCGTCGCCGCCGACCTGCTGGCCCTGACGCTGCTCACCTCGCCCGGCGAGCTCGGCGCCGACATCGCGGTCGGCACCACGCAGCGCTTCGGCGTGCCGATGGGCTTCGGCGGCCCGCACGCCGGATACATGGCCGTGCGCGAGAAGTTCGCGCGCAGCCTGCCGGGCCGGCTCGTCGGCGTCTCCGTCGACGCCGACGGCAACAAGGCCTACCGGCTGGCGCTGCAGACCCGCGAGCAGCACATCCGCCGTGAGAAGGCCACCAGCAACATCTGTACCGCCCAGGTGCTGCTCGCGGTCATGGCCGGTATGTACGCCGTCTACCACGGGCCCGAGGGCCTCAAGTCGATCGCGCGGCGCACCCACCGGTACGCGACGCTGCTCGCCGCCGGGCTCACCGCCGGTGGCGTCGAGGTCGTCCACGGCGCGTACTTCGACACGCTGACCGTGCGCGTGCCCGGCAAGGCCGACGAGGTCGTCACCGCCGCCCGCGAGGCCGGCGTGAACGTCCACCCGGTGGACGCCGACCACGTCTCCCTCGCCTGCGACGAGACCACCACGCGGAAGCAACTGGCCGCCGTGTGGGGTGCCTTCGGGGTGGAGGCCGACGTCGAGGCACTCGATGCCGACACCGCGGACGCGCTGCCCGAGGGCCTGCTGCGCGGCGACGACTACCTCACGCACCCGGTCTTCCACGAGCACCGGTCCGAGACGGCGATGCTGCGCTACCTGCGCAGGCTGGCCGACCGCGACTACGCGCTCGACCGCGGCATGATCCCGCTGGGCTCCTGCACGATGAAGCTCAACGCGACCACCGAGATGGAGCCGGTCACCTGGCCCGAGTTCGGCCAGCTGCACCCCTTCGCCCCGGCCCAGCAGGCGCAGGGCTACCTCACGCTCATCCGTGAGCTGGAGGAGCGGCTCGCCGAGGTGACCGGGTACGACAAGGTCTCGCTGCAGCCCAACGCCGGTTCGCAGGGCGAGCTGGCCGGGCTCCTCGCGGTGCGCGGCTACCACCGCGCCAACGGCGACGAGCAGCGCACCGTCTGCCTCATCCCGTCCTCCGCGCACGGCACGAACGCCGCGAGCGCCGTGATGGCCGGCATGAAGGTCGTCGTCGTGAAGACCGCCGACGACGGCGAGATCGACGTCGAGGACCTGCGCGCCAAGATCGAGAAGCACCGCGACGAGCTGTCCGTGCTGATGATCACCTACCCGTCGACGCACGGCGTCTTCGAGGAGCACGTCGCCGACATCTGCGCCCAGGTGCACGAGGCCGGCGGTCAGGTGTACGTCGACGGCGCCAACCTGAACGCGCTGGTGGGCCTCGCCAAGCCGGGTCACTTCGGCGGCGACGTCTCGCACCTGAACCTGCACAAGACCTTCTGCATCCCGCACGGCGGCGGCGGTCCGGGCGTCGGCCCGGTCGGTGTGCGCGAGCACCTCGCGCCCTACCTGCCCAACCACCCGCTCCAGCCGGCCGCGGGCCCCGAGACCGGCGTCGGTCCGATCTCCGCGGCGCCGTGGGGCTCCGCCGGGATCCTGCCGATCTCCTGGTCGTACGTACGCCTCATGGGCGGCGAGGGCCTCAAGCGCGCCACCCAGGTCGCGGTGCTCTCCGCGAACTACATCGCCAAGCGCCTGGAGCCGCACTACCCGGTGCTCTACACCGGCCCCGGCGGGCTCGTCGCGCACGAGTGCATCATCGACCTGCGGCCGCTGAGCAAGGCGACCGGTGTCAGCGTCGACGACATCGCCAAGCGGCTCATCGACTACGGCTTCCACGCGCCGACCATGTCGTTCCCGGTGGCGGGCACGCTCATGATCGAGCCGACGGAGAGCGAGGACCTGGGCGAGATCGACCGGTTCTGCGACGCGATGATCGCGATCCGCCGGGAGATCGAGAAGGTCGGCTCCGGCGAGTGGGCCGCCGACGACAACCCGCTGTGCAACGCGCCGCACACCGCCGCCGCGCTGGGCGGCGAGTGGGAGCACGGCTACACCCGTGAGGAGGCCGTCTTCCCGGCCGGCGTCTCCGCCTCGGACAAGTACTGGCCGCCGGTGCGCCGCATCGATCAGGCGTACGGCGACCGGAACCTGGTCTGCTCCTGCCCGCCGCTGGATGCGTACGAGGACTGATGCACCGCGCCCGTGCGAGGCGGGCATGCGGTGGGGCCGGTTCGGAGATCTTCTCCGGGCCGGCCCCTCGTCTTTCGGTGGTGCTGTGTTTTTCGGTGGTGCGGTCGTGCGGCTGTGCGCCCTGATCGGCTGTGTGCCGGTGTGCTCAAGCCGCTGTCATGACCTGGTCGGTGCCCAGCGGTCGGTGCGGGGCGATGATCTGGCCGTCCGGCAGCAGCTCACCGGTGTCCTCGAAGAGCAGGACGCCGTTGCACAGCAGGCTCCAGCCCTGCTCCGGGTGGCTCGCCATGAGGAAGGCGGCTTCCCGGTCGGCGGAGTCGGCTGTCGGGCACGGTGGTTGGTGCTGGCACATGGAAGGGTTCTTTCGCTGCGGTGAGATGGTGGTGACGTCTGTCCTGTGACTCGATGCGGTGTTCATGACCGCCCCCCGTTGTAATCGGTCCGATCCCAGTGTTGCCCCATGGACTGTCAATCCGCAGGGATTTTGCTGCAGCGGCTCCTACTGCTTAAGGACGTATCACCCGGCCGGACGGTTCAGCCCAACTTGCTTGTCTCTTCGGGTGGTTCGGGGTGGCCCATGCGGGCTAGTCCACTTGGGTGGGGGCAGAGCTGTGCCCCGCGGCCCAAAGGCGGCGGGGCACAAGAGGCGAGAGGGAGCCGTCAGGCGGGCGAGCCCAGCAGCGGTGCCGGTGTCAGACGGTGGTTGAGCATCGGAAGCAGCTCGGCGACGCGGTGCGGGCGGTGGGCCGCGATGCCGGGCGGGGCGGGCGCGAGCGGCACGAGCAGATCGGTGGCGGCCAGCACGCCCTGCGCGCCGTCGTCCGAGCAGTCGCGGTGCAGCCAGAGCGTGAGCATGTACAGCTCCGGCACCGAGAGCAGCCGCGGCTGGCACGGCATCGGCATCGCCTCGGCATGCCGCAGGGCCCGCTCGGTGGAGGCGATGTAGGGGCCCTCGAAGAAGTGCGAGAAGGCCCAGCCGTCCGGGGTGAGCATCGTGTCGGCCGCCGCGACGGCACGCTCGCCGCAGCGGATCAGGAAGCGCCAGCCGGCGAGGCGGGTGGGTGAGGTGCCCTCCGGGGTGATGCGGTCCAGGACGTGGACGGGCAGCGGGAGTTCCGGGCTGGCTGGACCCTGCGCGGCACGCAGGGACGGGGTGCGGGCCTCGCGTACGGCCGTGGGGGAACCGAGTGCCGCGAGGACGCTGCGCAGGGCGGGCGCGGGAGCCGGGGGGACATGCAGCGGCATGGTGGGTCGCCTCTCTCGTTCGACAGGCACGGTGGAGCAGGGGCGGGTGCGTGACGGCGCTGTCAGCTCTGGGACATCTGGGTCAGAGGGGCGGGGGCCGGGGACCGCGAGCGCCAACTCTCTGCCTAGATTGCGGAGTTTATACGAGTCGGGTTCGGGCCGTGTTTCCTCTAGGCGCGGTGGATATTCCGAGCAAGACCTCAACCGGTCGTCCTTGTGAGGGATTTCTCCCGATTTCGCGGGAGCCCCGCTTCCGCCACCTCGCATTTCGCGAGATGTGCGGTAGGCCGGATTTCGCCGGTACTTTTGACCAGGCATCTCGGAAGCGAATCTTCACCATGCCGCATGCCTGGTGAATGTGCCGCGGTGCAACTCCGTCGAGACTACTGGTTCATGGTCCCGCGCGGGGCGTTATCGATCACATTGCCTGGGCATCATCCCCCGTACACAGCGGCCGGACGGGTGGCTGCCCGATCGAGGAAGGACGCTTCGATGGGCGAGAAGGTCGTGGCGGGCACGTTCGACCTGACCGACCGGCACCACTACCGAAGGAAGCTCCGGGAGTGTCTGACGGGGCTGGAGCGGCTGCTGGAGGAGCAGCGGTTCGACCGCCCGAAGAATCTGATGGGCATGGAGATCGAGCTGAATCTGGCCGGTCCCGACGGGCTTCCGAGAATGTTGAATGCGCAGGTTCTCGAGCGGATCGCGAGCCGTGATTTCCAGACCGAACTCGGAATGTTCAATCTGGAAGTGAATATTGCCCCGCACCGGCTCGGCGGACGCGTTCTCGACCAGCTCGCCGAAGAGTTGCGCACGGGTCTCAACTACGCTCACCGGAAAGCGAACGAGCTCTCCGCCGGAATTGTCATGATCGGTATTCTGCCGACCCTGAACCGCGCCGATCTCGTCTCCGCGAACCTCTCGGACGTGGACCGCTACGCCCTGCTGAACGACCAGATCGTGGCGGCGCGCGGTGAGCGCTTCGTCCTCGACATCGACGGTGTGGAGCGGCTGACCTGCACGTCGGCGTCGATAGCGCCCGAAGCGGCGTGCACCTCCGTGCAACTGCACCTCCAGGTCACGCCGGGCCGGTTCGCGGACGTGTGGAACGCGGCGCAGGCGATCGCCGCGGCGCAGATCGCCGTGGGCGCGAACGCGCCGTTCCTGTTCGGCCGCGAGCTGTGGCGAGAGTCACGGCCGCCGCTGTTCCTGCAGTCCACCGACACCCGGCCGCCCGAGCTCCAGGCCCAGGGGGTGCGCCCGCGCACCTGGTTCGGGGAGCGCTGGCTCACCGGACCGCTGGAGCTCTTCGAGGAGAACCTGCGGTACTTCCCGGCGCTGTTGCCCCTGATGGACGAGGAGGATCCGCTGGGCGTCCTCGACGCGGGCGGGGTGCCGCGGCTCGGCGAACTCGTCCTGCACAACGGCACCGTGTACCGCTGGAACCGCCCGGTGTACGGCATCGCCGACGGCGTACCGCATCTGCGCGTGGAGAACCGCGTGCTGCCGGCCGGCCCCACCATCACCGACGTCATCGCCAACGCCGCCTTCTACTACGGGCTGGTGCGGGCGCTGGCCGAGGAGGCGCGGCCCGTGTGGACGCGGCTGCCCTTCGAGGCCGCGGCCCGCAACTTCGACGCCGCCTGCCGCCACGGCATCGACGCCCGCCTGCTGTGGCCGCGGCGCGGCAGACTGGGCGGCGTCGGCGAGGTGGCGGCCGTCCAGCTCGTGCGCGACGAACTGCTGCCGCTGGCCGCCGCCGGACTGGACGCGTGGGGCGTGGAGCCCGCCGACCGGGACCTGTACCTCGGGGTGATCGAGGAACGGTGCCGGCGGCGGGTCAACGGCGCGTCGTGGCAGGCGGCCACCTACCACCGGGCCCTGGAGAGGGGGCTCGGCAGGGAGGACGCGCTCGCCGCGACCACCAAGCGGTACTTCGAGCTGATGCACGAGGGCGAACCGGTGCACACCTGGCCCGTGGGGCTGCCGGAACCGGTGCCGCTGGGCTGAGTCCCCGGGCGCGCGAGGGTCAGCCCTGGGTGCTGCCGGCCTCCATGATGGCCTTCAGGATGACCGCGTGGATCTGCGCCGGGTCGTCGACCTGGTGACCGGAGCCGCCGGTCGCCGCGGCGATCTGTTGCACCTCGTCCTTGTCCGCGGCGGGGCCGACGGCGATGGCGATGATCGGCACCGGCTTCTTGGGGTCGGAGAGCTCCTCCAGCTGGGCGATGAGGGAGCTGCGCGAGATGCTGCCCGGGTCCTGGTTGGCGCCGTCGGTCAGGATCACGAGGGCGTTGAACTTGCTCCGCGCGTACGTCGACCTGGCCTCCTTGTACGCGGCGAGCGTGGTGTCGTACAGGCCGGTGGCGCCGCCCGGCACGGGCTGCAGGTCGCCGAAGGCCGCCGCCAGCCTGTCGCGGTGGGTGGCGTTGCCCTTGCGGTCGCCGAGCCGTTCGGTCGGCTGGAGCTTGCGGTAGTCGCGGGTGCCGTCGAGCCCGGTGGCGAACTCCCACAGGCCGATCTCGTCCTCGTCGGTGAAGCCCGCGAGCGCCTGCAGCAGCGAGGACTTGGTGACCTCCATGCGGGACTGGGCGCGGCCCGGGACGAGCTGGTTCATGGACTCCGAGGCGTCGACGACCGTGTTGAGTCGGGCGCTCTGCACCGTGATCGTCCACATGCCCAGGGTCTCCTGGAGCTGTTTGTCCGTGGGCGGGTCGGTGGCCTCGTCCGCGTACGGCTGCGGGGTGCGGCCGCCCGCGGCGGTGACGAGCCGGTCGGAGGGCTGGTCGGGGTCGGTCCGGAAGCCGTGGTCCGTCAGGATCTTCTGGCCGTCGGCGTCGCTGAACATCGTCATGAAGCGCAGGGCCGCGCGGCTCAGGTCGGTGGACATCTTGTCGTCCTCGACGAGCGTGTACGGATAGTCGAGCCGGGGCGAGCCGTCCGTGGGATAGAACAGGTCGATGCTGTTCTCCTCGCCCGCCGACGCGTTGTGCGCGAAGGCGGCCTGCTCGGAGAGGATCACCGCCTGATTGCGGCGGGGGTTGCCCTGCTCGGTGCCGGAGTCGTCGCGGGCCAGGGTGTCCAGGAGCAGGCCGTCGCTGTCCGTGGTGCGGCTGGCGAGGGCCTTGGCCATGGCGGCGGCCCGGGTGTCGCCCTCCTTGCCGTCCTGCTTCTTGGCGGACGCGCCCAGTGTGGCCAGGGCGAGCAGCCCGGTGGCGCTGCGCGCGGGGTCGGCCGCGCCCAGACGCAGCTTGTCGCTCTTCAACGCGGCCATGGTCAACTCCGGCCAGGCGTACGTCTTCTTGGGCCAGCCCATCGACTCGGCGGCGGAGGGGATCATGCCGACGCCGACGGGCGACGAGGCGATGTTGCCGGCGGGGGAGATCTTGGTCTGTTTGGTGCCGAGGCCCACGCGCTGCACCCATAGGTCGGAGTCCGGGACCCACACGTCGTACCCCGGGTCGTCCTTGCCCGCGCGGAGTTCGTCGGCGACCTTGTACGAGTCGCGCGCGGTCACGCGGACGTCGATGCAGTGCCCGTCCGAGGTGATCTCCTGCTCGCGGGCGGTGTCGGCGGCCTTGCGCAGGGCGGGGGTGACATCGGGCGCCGCGACGACGTCGAGGCGTACTGCGTCGTCCTCGCAGGAGCCGCCGAAGGAGAGCAGCCCGCCGCGGACCGCCGCCGCCGTGCCTCCGGCCACCACGAGTACGAGAGCCGTGGCGATGGCGACCGTGCGGCCGCGGGCGCGCGGTCGGGGGTCGGGCGCACCCGTCCCGTCCTCATCGGGCAAGCTGTGACGTCCCATGGCGGTGGTGCCCCTCCTTGAATGATGAAGCAAGGAAAGAGGGGGCGGTACGCCCGAAATCGGCGTCCGTCCCCCTCGGCCTGTCGCGCACGATCTTCGTAACTTCTTTCGAGACCCTAGCGGGGCGAGGATGGGGATGAGGCGGGATTACTCAACTGGAGGCGCACGTGCAAGACGAGCCGGGGGCGATGGCTGGTTCTTTTCCGGCGGACGGGCCCGCGCGGCGGATCCTGAGGGACGAGACGCTGCTCGTCCTGGCCCTCTCGCTCGGGGCGAGCGGAGTGTCCGCGCTGATCAGCTTTGTCGGATCGGTGACCAAACCGGGCGGCCTGAAGGATCAGGCGGCCACGATGAACGCGTCGGCGGCGCCGGGCCGGCCATGGCTTGATCTCGCATGGCAATTGTTCGGAATCGCGAGCGCGTTGGTGCCGGTCGCGCTGGTCGCGCACTTCCTGCTGCGTGAGGGGGCGGGGCTGCGGACGATCGGATTCGACCGCTCGCGGCCCTGGCCGGACCTGGGGCGGGGCACCGCGATCGCCGCGTTGATCGGCAGCACGGGGATCGCCTTCTACCTGGCCGCCCGCGGGCTCGGCTTCAACCTCACGGTGGTGCCGGAGGCGCTGCCCGACGTGTGGTGGAAGTACCCGGTGCTCGTGCTGTCCGCGGTGCAGAACGCGGTGCTCGAGGAAGTGATCGTCGTCGGGTATCTGCTGCGCAGGCTCGGGCAGTTGGGGTGGACCCCGATGGCCGCGCTGATCGGCAGCTCGGTGCTGCGCGGCTCGTACCACCTGTACCAGGGCATCGGCGGGTTCCTCGGGAACCTGGCGATGGGAGTGGTCTTCGCGCTGCTCTACCGCAGGTGGGGGCGGGTGGGGCCGCTGGTGGTGGCCCACTCCTTGCTCGACATCGGGGCGTTCGTCGGGTACGCGCTGCTCGCGGGGAAGGTGGGGTGGCTGCCTACGCCTTCGTAGGCAGCGTCACCTTGTGGCGGGGATGCGCCGGGATACGCCCCTCCCGGTCGCGTCAGGCGAAGAGTTCGCCTTCGATGACCGTGACCGCACGGCCCGTCAGGAAGGTGCGGTCGCCCTCCAGCCGGGTGCGGACCAGGCCGGTGCGGGCCGAGGCCTGCAGACCGGTCAGCTCCGTGCGGCCGAGGCGCTCGGACCAGAAGGGGGCGAGGGCGGTGTGGGCGCTGCCCGTCACCGGGTCCTCGTCGATGCCGACGCGCGGGAAGAAGCAGCGCGAGACGAAGTCGTAGCCCCGCGAGGGGTCCGCGGCCCGTGCCGTGGCGATGATGCCGCGCTCGGAGTGGCGCACGAGGGCCCTGTGGTCGGGGGTGAGGGCGCGGACCGTCTTCTCGTCGGCGAGCTCGACCAGCAGGTCGCCGAGGTTCCGGCCGGTGTCGTACGCGGTGAGCGGCCCGGCGCCCAGGGCCTCGGCGACGCCGTCGGGGACCTCGGTGGCGGTGAGCGGGGCCGTCGGGAAGTCGAGGGCGAGAGTGCCGTCCTCGTGCGCGGTGGAGGTGAGGACGCCGCTGCGGGTGGCGAAGCGCACGGTGCCCGCCGCGGCACCCGTGGTGTGCAGGACGTGGGCCGTGGCCAAAGTGGCGTGACCGCAGAGGTCGACCTCGGTGGCGGGCGTGAACCAGCGCAGCGCCCAGTCCGCGTCGCCGCCCGCGGGCAGGGGGTGGGCGAAGGCGGTCTCGGCGTGGTTGACCTCCCTGGCCACCTGCTGGAGCCAGGTGTCGTCGGGGAACGCGTCGAGGAGGAGGACCCCGGCCGGGTTGCCCGCGAAGGGGCGGTCGGTGAAGGCGTCGACGATGCGGATGCGGTGGGAAGTCGGCATGGGATCGACGGTAGGGGGCCGCATCGGGGTGGGGTAAGGCCAATTCGGGGTTACTGGACTGCTTTGTGGCTTTGAAGGTGTGTCTCTGGGGTCGACCGGCGGTACGGCGCACGTGCGGCGGTCCGGGGGGATGTCGGTGGCGCCTTTCGCCGGGGATTGCCATCCGGACAGTTCCGATATATCGTTGACGCATCGCGACAGAGACGCGACTGATCAAAGATCGGTTATCGGAGATCGAAGGTCAGAGATTTTCGAGCAGACACTCAGAAGGAGTGATCGTCATGCGTTCCCATGGCTTTGAACACGAGCACGGACGCGGTCGCCACGGCGGCGGCCACCAGGGCGGCCGAGAGGGTTTCGGCCGCGAAGGATTCGGCGGCTTCGGGGGATTCGAGGGGCGGCGCGGTGCGTTCGGCCCGTTCGGTCCCGGCTTCGGCGGGCCCGGTGGCCCCTGGGGCGGCCGCGGTGGACGGGGCGGACCGCGGGGCAGGGCGCGGCGCGGTGACGTACGCGCTTCGATCCTCGCCCTTCTCAAGGACCGGCCCATGCACGGCTACGAGATGATCCAGGAGATCGCCGAGCGCAGCGGCGGGGCGTGGAAGCCCAGCCCCGGTTCGGTGTACCCGACCCTCCAGCTCCTGGAGGACGAGGGCCTGATCAGCAGCGCGAGCGAGGGCGGCAAGAAGCTCTTCTCGCTCACCGAGGCCGGCGCCGAGGCGGCCGAGGAAGGTCCCGACGCGCCTTGGGAAGAGGCCGGGCGCGGCGTCGACTGGGAGACCCTGAACGAGATCCGGCAGGCCGGCTTCGGTCTGATGGAGGCGTTCGGGCAGGTCTGGAAGACCGGCAGCAAGGAGCAGCGCGAGAAGGCGCTCACCGTCATCAACGACGCGCGCAAGAAGCTGTACCTGATCCTTGCCGATGAGGACTGAGGTGGTGCGGGTCGACGACCCGCACCACAGATGAGGCGCCCCACACCATGCGTGCGGGGCGCCTCTTTCATGTGGTCGGGGTGCCTCTGTCGTGTGGTCGGGGTGCGCGGTCGGCGCACCGGGCCGGGGCCAGGGGCTGGTCGTGGACCGGGCGTCAGGTCACCAGGCCGTCGAGCTTGCGCAGCGACTCGTTGAGGGCCGCGGTCGCCGAGTCCTTCAGCTTGCCCGCCATCAGGGACACGGCGGCGCCGGTGAACTCCCCCTCGATGCGGACCAGCGTCCCCGGGCCGTCGGGGGAGAGGCGGTAGCGGGTGCCGACGGTGACGCCCATCGGGCCCTTGCCGGTGATGGCCAGGGTGCGGGCGGTCTCCAGCTCCTCGATGGTCCAGTTGACCTCGGCGGGAAAGCCCATCAGCTTCATGTTCTCCACGAACGTGCCGCCCACTTCCAGCGCCGTGGGGCCGCCCTGGGGGAAGCTCGTGTGCGTGGCGTTCCACTCGCCGTACGCGGTGAAGTCGGTGAGCTGGGCCCAGACCTTCTCGGTGGGTGCGTCGATCCGTGCTTCCGCGCTGACTTCGGCCATGCGGCCACCCCTTCCCGTCGGGTGCTGCGACAGCCGCAGCTGCGGTGTCGCGGACGGAACGTAGCCGCAGGGCCCGGAACATTCAATACTGATGAACCGTCAGATCCGCCGGGGCGCTCGGGCGCCCACCTCCTGCGGAGGTGGGGTACTGTTCCCTTGCCCCGCGACGGACGCGGGCGACGAGTTCGGGAGGTGAGACCCATTACCGCAATGGCAGGTCGGGTGCTCCCCTCTGACGAATTCCACGACCGCGCGGTTCACCCGGCCTAGGTGACCCGAGGGAGCCCCATCGGGATCCCGAAAGGTTTTCTTCGCATGTCGGTCTCACTCTTCTCCACCGCACACCACTCCACCACCGTCACCGCGCTGCGCGCCGCCGGCTGCGTCTTCGCCGAGGACGAGGCGGAGTTGCTCCTCTCCGCCGCCCGCACCCCGGACGAACTCGCCGCCATGGTCGAACGCCGCGCGGGCGGTCTGCCGCTCGAACACGTCCTGGGCTGGGCCGAGTTCCGCGGGCTGCGGATCGCCGTCGACCCGGGGGTCTTCGTGCCGCGCAGGCGCACCGAATTCCTCGTCGGCCGGGCCGCAGAGCTCGCCGGGCGCGAAGCCGTCGTCGTCGATCTGTGCTGCGGTTCGGGGGCGTTGGGGGCCGCGCTCGCCGCCCTTCTCGACCGGGTCGAGCTGCACGCCGCGGACATCGACCCGGCGGCCGTGCGCTGCGCCCGCCGCAATGTCGCCGACGTCGGGGGCGAGGTGTACGAGGGGGATCTCTACGCTCCGTTGCCCCGCGGCCTCCGCGGCCGTGTCGACATCCTGCTGGCCAACGTCCCCTATGTCCCCACCGAAGAGGTCGGCCTGCTGCCCGCCGAGGCCCGCGTCCACGAGGCGCGGGTGGCGCTGGACGGCGGCACGGACGGGCTCGACGTGCTGCGGCGGGTGACCGAGGAGGCACCGGCGTGGCTGGCGCCCGGCGGTCATTTGCTCTTCGAGACGAGCGAAGACCAGGTGCCCGCGGCCGTCGGTGCCGTCGAGCGCGCCGGTCTGACGGCGCGGGTGGTCGAGGACGAGGAGATGTACGCGACGGTCGTCATCGGGACGTGGGGCGGGAGTGTCTGACGTGCCGGGCGGGTGACGTGGGGCGGTCCGATGTTCCGTGGGCCTGCCTTCCGGGGCCTGACGTTCTTGCGGCCGAGCGGCCCCGCCCGTCGGCCCCGGTCAGCCGACCCGGCGTATCACCGCCG
This sequence comes from Streptomyces sp. NPDC052114, assembly GCF_040680155.1. Taxonomy (NCBI): domain Bacteria; kingdom Bacillati; phylum Actinomycetota; class Actinomycetes; order Kitasatosporales; family Streptomycetaceae; genus Streptomyces; species Streptomyces sp. NPDC052114. The sequence continues at coordinate 25,048 of NZ_JBFAWC010000006.1, forward strand.
CGTCGAACAGGTCCGACGCCCTCGGGAACGGGCCCTCGTCGTGGCAGTGCCAGGCCTCCCAGAACAGGTCGGCGGGCAGGGCGTCGTCGGGTGCGTACACCCGGTACACGTACTGCCTGCCGTCGATCGCCGGCAGGGCGACCATCCAGCACCTGCTCTCCATGCCTGTGAGGGACGTATGGCGGTGCGCCATGGTTGCGTGTGGGGCGTAGAGCAAGGCGGCGCGCGCCCCCGGCCGGAACTACGGTGAGATCTCATCCGTAAGGAGGACAACCATCGCACCGGTGCCCAACCTGCGTCGGATGCGGAAATGCTTCCCGCCGCCGATGCATATGCCGCTGGAGTTTGATGGGGTGGAAGATGTGCAAAGCCGTACCCCGTCGGGCGCCGAACCCGACCCGACCCACGTGGAACTCGACTCCCGGCTCAGCCCAGAGCTGACGTCGGTGGTCGCCGGCGCGCGCCGGCGCGCCGTGCGCGACGGGGATCGGCAGATCGACACCGCCCATCTGCTCCATTCCCTTCTGGAGACCGACCCCGAGGTGCGCGCCGTCTTCGAGACCGGCGCGCAGGTGGTGCGGCTCCTCGGCTATCTCGTGCAGCGCAGCATCGGCTACGGCCTGCAGTGGCAGGGCACCGTCGAGGACTCCGGCGCCGTACCGGTGGTGACGTCGGTCAAGGAGGCGGGCTGGTCGCCCGCCGCCACCACCGCGATGGAGGTGGCCCTGGACCGCGCCGAGCTGCGCGGTGAGCCGCGGGCCCTGGGTATGGATCTGCTCGCCGGGCTCGTCGTCGACCCCGACTGCCGCGCCGTCGAGGTCCTCGCGCGGGCCGGCGTCGACGTCGGGACGCTGCTGCGCCGTGTCGAGGCGGGATGCAGGCAGTACGCGTCCGGGGGCCACGGCTGAGTCGGGCCGGCGGGGCACGGCGGTCTGCCGGGAGCCCCGCCGCGGAAACCGCTGAGCGTCGTTCCGGTGCGGGCGTGCCGTCCGCCGGTTGAGACAGGCGCCATCAAGAGTGACGCTCATGACATCGGCTGTCATGATGTGCCGGTGCGAGCGTCTGACGGGATTCAGGAGAGCCGGGCGGGCCGGGGGGACTCGGGTCGTTCCGGGGGCCACGGCGAGCGTTCGGGGCGTGGGAAGGGCGTCGGCCTGGGGCTCGCCCTCGTGTCCGCCGTCGCCTTCGGCGGCTCCGGTGTCGCGGCGAAACCCCTGATCGAAGCGGGTCTCGACCCCCTCCACGTGGTGTGGCTGCGGGTGGCGGGCGCCGCCCTGGTCATGCTGCCGGTGGCCTGGCGCCACCGCGGCCTGCTGCGCAGCAGGCCCGCGCTGCTCGCCGGGTTCGGCCTCCTCGCCGTCGCGGGCGTCCAGGCGTTCTACTTCGCCGCGCTCTCCCGCATCCCTGTCGGTGTCGCGCTGCTGATCGAGTACCTCGCGCCCGCGCTCGTCCTCGGCTGGGTGCGCTTCGTGCAGCGGCGGCCCGTGACGCGGGCGGCCGCGCTCGGCGTGGTGCTCGCGGTCGGCGGACTCGCCTGCGTCGTCGAGGTGTGGGCCGGGCTGAGCTTCGACACCGTCGGACTGCTGCTCGCGCTCGGGGCCGCCTGCTGCCAGGTCGGCTACTTCGTCCTGTCCGACCAGGGCAGTGACGCGGGCGAGCGCGCCCCCGACCCGCTCGGCGTCATCGCGTACGGCCTGCTCGTCGGGACCCTCGTGCTCACCGTCGTTGCGCGGCCCTGGGGCATGGACTGGTCGGTGCTCGCGGGCGGCGCGGACCTGGACGGTTCGACGGTCCCCGCCTGGACCCTGCTCGTCTGGATCGTCCTGATCGCGACCGTCGTCGCGTACGTCACCGGAGTGCTGTCCGTGCGCAGGCTCTCGCCCCAGGTGGCCGGCGTCGTGGCCTGCCTCGAAGCGGTCATCGCGACCGCCCTGGCCTGGGTGGTCCTCGGTGAGCACCTCTCGGCGCCGCAGATCGCCGGTGGCGCCGTCGTGCTCCTGGGCGCGCTCATCGCCCAGTCGTCCGCGCCGGCCGAGCCGGCCGTCCACGAGGTCGTGCGGCCCGCGCCGGGGCCGTCGGCGGACGGGAGCCCGGCCGAGGACACCGACGAGGTGGCTCCGGTCTGAGCGGGGGCGAACCCGTCACATGAGGACGGGCTCGTGACGGGTGGACGGGCTCGTGACGGGTGCGCGGGTTCGCCGTGTGAGGGCGGACCACCCCGTGAGTGCCGGCCACCCCGGGAGTGCGGGCCGCCGCGTGAGGAGGCCCGCCCGCTCGGCTTCAGCGCTCGCGACGGCGCAGCTGATGCGCGAGGGCGGCCGCGTCCCGCGCGCCGTCCCGCTCCGCGAGGCCGGCGGCGATGCGGTCCTGCACCTCGGCCGGCTTGTGGCTCGCGTACTTGAACTTCGCCCGTACGTCCGTCACGTCGAGGCACAGCGCACGGATGCCGGCGAGCATGCGGCCGTACGGTGCCTCGCCCTCTGCGGCCCGCGCGGACCCGCCCTCCGGCTGGAAGTGGCCGATCTGGCGGTTCAGGACGTCGGCCTTCCCGGCCGGGTCGTCGATGACGCGGGCGGTGCAGCGGAGCTGGATGGCCGTGTAGAAGCTGGTCGGCACGCCGTGCTCGGCCGGGGTGTCCGGGGCGGCCTGCCAGGGGCCCGGCACGTACACGTAGTCGTCGACCACGCTCAGGAGCACCTCGGGGGAGGCCTCAAGGGCGGGCCACAGCGGGTTCGGGCGCGCCAGGTGGGCGAGCACCCGGCCGTGCGGGCCCGGCTCGGGCTCGTACGCGAAATGCATCGGCTGGACGTGCGGGGGCTCGCCCGGCAGGCCGTTCACGGCGAGCTGCCCGAAGTCGTGGGCGGCCAGCCACCGTTGCCATTCGGCGTCGGTGCGGGCCGCGTCCCAGGGGTGGATCAGCATCACAGCTCGACGAGGTAGTCGGGCACCTCGATGTCCGGTGCGAGGTCGGCGGAGGGGATCAGGGTGTCGTGGCCCTTGCGCAGCGGGACGACGCCCGCCCAGTGGGGGAGGCCCATGTCCTCGGGCTCGTCGTTCGGGCCGCCGGTGCGGGCCTTGGCCGACACCTCGTCGAGGTCGAGGCGGAGCACGGCCGTCGCCGCGAGCTCCTTGGCGTCGGCGGGGCGGGAGTCGGCGGAGCGGCCCGGCACGACGTGGTCGACCAGCGCGTCCAGCGCCATCCGCTTCTCCTCGGGGTCCGTGACCTGGTGGGCGGTGCCGTGGACCACCACGGAGCGGTAGTTGATCGAGTGGTGGAAGGCCGAGCGGGCCAGCACCAGGCCGTCGACGTGGGTGACGGTGAGGCACACCGGCAGGCCCGGGTCCTGCTCCTCGCCCCGGGCGGCACCCGCCATCCGCAGCGGCCGGGAGCCCGTCGAGCCGTGCACGTACAGGCGGTTGCCGACCCGGCCGTAGAGCGTCGGCAGGACGACGGGGGCGCCGTCCCGGACGAATCCGAGGTGGCAGACGTACGCCTCGTCGAGTATCGCGTGCACCGACTCGTGGTCGTAGGAAGCGCGCTCCCGGGAGCGGGTGGGGACGGTGCGCTCGGTCGGTGCGTACGCGGCGCTGTCCGGCGTGGGGGTGTCGGTGGTGGTCCGCGTCGTCTGCATGGCTACTCCCTGTACTGGCCTGATCCGTCTGCGCCTGCCGGGCTGTTCCGGGTGTGCTCGATGAGCCGTTCCGTGTGCGCCCCGCCTGCGACTTGCGGTCAATTTTGCACTAGTGCATAATCTGGTTTGTGCTAGGAGAGTATCCGATCGAGGGTCGGCGCGCAGCAGAGATTGCGGCGAGCGTGGAGCGAGCCGTGGGTGAGGGCGGCCTCGAACCCGGGCAACTGCTGCCGCCCATGCGTGAGTTGGCGGCCCGGCTGGGCGTGAATCCCAATACGGTCGCGGCCGCGTATCGCACGCTGCGCGAGCGCGGGGTCATCGAGACGGCGGGGCGGCGGGGCAGTCGCGTGCGCCCGAAGCCCGCCACCACCGCGCGCGAACGCATGCGGGTGGACGTGCCCCCCGGAGTGCGGGACGTCGCCAAGGGCAATCCGGACACGGCGCTGCTGCCCCCGCTCGTCATGGCGTTCACGGCCGCGGCCGTGCAGTCCGACGCGCAACCCGTGCTCTACGGAGAGAGCGCCGTCGATCCGGAACTGGAGCGGTACGCGCGCGAGGCCTTCGACGCCGACGGCATTCCCGCCGGTCCCGTCGCCGTCACGTCCGGATCACTCGACGCCATCGAGCGGGTCCTCGCCGTCCACCTCAAGCCCGGCGACGCGGTGGCCGTCGAAGATCCGGGCTGGGGCAGTCTCCTCGACCTCGTCCCGGCTCTCGGCCTGCGGGTCGTGCCGGTCGGCGTGGACGACGAGGGGCCGCTGCCCGCCGATGTGGCGCGGGCGTTGGAGGCGGGCGCCCGCGCGGTCGTCGTCACGGACCGCGCGCAGAACCCCCTCGGTGCCGCGGTCACCGCGCCACGCGCGCGTGCCCTGCGCAAGGTGTTCGCCGCGCACGAGGATGTCCTGCTCATCGAGGACGATCACGGCCACGGCATCGTCGACCTGCCGCTGCACCCGCTGGCCGGGGTGACCCGGAGCTGGGCCCTGGTCCGGTCGACCGCCAAGGCGTACGGCCCCGACCTGCGGCTCGCCGTACTCACCGGCGACCCCGTCACCGTCGACCGGGTGCAGGGGCGCCAGCGGCTCGGGCCCGGCTGGGTGAGCAGGATCGTGCAGCGTGCGGTGGTGCGGCTCTGGGCCGACGGTGCCGTCGACGCGCGCGTGGTCGCGGCGTCCTACGGGCGGCGCCGGGACGCGCTGATCGCCGCGCTCGCCGAGCGGGGCGTGCCCGCGCAGGGACGCAGCGGCATGAACGTGTGGGTGCCGGTGCCCGACGAGACCGGGGCGGTCGCGCGGCTGCTGCACGCGGGGTGGGCCGTCGCCCCGGGAGCGCGGTTCCGGATGGAGGCGCCGCCCGGGGTGCGGATCACCGTGGCCGCGCTCGACGACGAGGACATCGTGCCGATGGCGGACGCGGTCGCCGCCGCGGTGGGGCCGGCGCCGGCGCGGCGCTACGGCTGATGGGGCGCTACGGCTGACGGGGCGTCGGCGGGGGCGCCCCTCCGAGGCTCCCTAGGGGGCTGCCGTGGCGCGCGCCTTGGACCGGCCGCGCGGCCGGGACTGGGTGAGCGCCGCGCCCGCCAGGACGATCACCGCGCCGATCGGCGTCGACCAGCTCAGGGACTCGCCGAGCAGGGCGACGCCCGCGGCGGTCGCGATGACCGGGATGAAGTACGTGACCATCTGCGCGGTGGTCGGGCCGACCTCGGCGACCAGCCCGTACTGGAGCAGGAAGGCGAGCCCCGTGCCCAGGGCGCCGAGAGCCACGACCGCCAGGAGCGGCACGACGGGGAAGTGCGTCGGCAGCGAGGTGAACAGCGGGGTCACCACGGCCAGTTCGACGGTCGCGACCAGCAGCTGCGCGCCGGACAGGGAGAGGTTCGAGTACCCGGACCCGGCCAGGGTGCGACGCACGTAGATCCAGCCGATCGGGTAGCTGAGCGAGGCGAGCAGTGCCATGGCCGTGCCGCGGAGGTCCAGGCCGCTGAAGCCCTGCCAGGCGCCGAGCACCGTGAGCACCCCGAAGAAGCCGATGCCGAGGCCCGCGACCCGGCGCCGCGTCGGCCGGTCCTCGGAGAGCGCGACGAGCGACAGGGCCATGCCCCACAGCGGCGACGTCGCGTTGCAGATCCCGGCGAGCGTGGACGGAATCGTCAGCTCCGAGTACGCGAAGAGCGAGAACGGCAGGGCGTTGAGCAGGAAGGCCGCCACCGTCAGATGCAGCCAGGTCCGCACGCCGCGCGGCAGCCGCTCCCGCTTCACCACGAGCACGGCGGCGACCACGGCCGTGCCGAACACGAGCCTGCCCAGGGTGACCTGGAAGGGGGCGTACCCCTCCGTGCCCACCTTGATCAGCAGGAAGCTGAAGCCCCAGATCGCCGCGAGGATGCCGAAGCGGACGCGCCAGTCGAGGGCGGGGCGCCGGGGCGCGGTGGCGGCCGTTGTGGCAGAAGCGGTTGAAGTGGTGGGAAGGGCGAGTGTGTCGGCGGATGGCGCGCTGGGGGGTGGCGGAGTGAGGGGCGGCGGGGTGAGGGTGCTCATGTGTCCCACGATGGGTTCAACGATCTCGTAGCACAAGCGAGATTTGTTGCGCGGTATAGCGTAGCATCGCTTACATGTTGAACCTGGAGCGCCTGCGCACGCTCGACGCCCTCGCCCGGCACGGCTCGGTCAGCGGGGCGGCCGCGGGCCTGCACGTGACGACGTCCGCGGTCTCGCAGCAGATGACGAAGCTGGAGCGGGAGGTGGGCCAGCAACTCCTCGCCAAGAACGGCCGGGGCGTGCGCCTGACCGACGCGGGCCGGTTGCTCGCCGAGCACGCCGCGCGGATCCTCTCGCAGGTCGAGCTGGCCCAGGCCGACCTGGAGGAGCAGCGCGGCAAGGCGGTCGGCGAACTGCGGATCTCCGCGTTCCCCACGGCCATGCGCGGTCTGCTGCCCGCCACGCTGACCGCGCTGCGCGCCGACCACCCCGGACTGCGCGTCGGCTGCCACGAGATGGAGCCGACGCCCGCGGTCGCGGCCGTGGTGCGGGGCGACATCGACATGGCGGTGGTCCTCGACTGGTACAACAAGCCGCTGCCGATCCCCGAAGGCCTGGCCAAGGCGCCCCTGCTCGACGACCCCGCCGATGTCGCGATGCCCGCGGCGCACCCCCTCGCCGACCGCGCCGAGGTCGACCTTGAGGAGTTCGCGGACGACGAGTGGATCACCTGGGCGGAGGGCGAGTTCTGCCATGAGTGGCTGATGTTCACGCTGCGCGGCAAGGGCATCGAGCCGCGCGTCGCGCACCGCGCCGAGGAGCACCACACCCAGCTCGCGCTGGTCGCGGCCGGGCTCGGCGTGTGCGTGGCCCCGCAGTTGGGCCGCGACCCGATGCCCCAAGGGGTGCGCACGGTTCCGGTGCGGCACCGGGTGCGGCGGCATGTGTACGTGGTCTGGCGGGCGGACGCGGACCGCCGCCCGTCGATCAGGGCGGCGGTGGGGGCGCTGCGGGCGGCGGGGGCGGGGTTGCGTTAGGGCCGGTGCCGGTGCCGTAGGCGCTGGGCCCTGGGCCGGTGCCGGGATGGGTGCCTGGATGGAGACCCGGACCGGTGCCTGGACCGGTGCCTGGATGGAGACCCGGACCGGTGCCTGGACCGGTGCCCGGACGGAGTCCCGGACCGCGGTCGCGCCGGGGCAAGGCCGTCACAGCCGCGCCAGTTTCCGGAAGTCCCACGACGCGATCGCGTCCGGCGTCAGGCGGGCCCAGGCGTGGCGGCCGTCGTGCGGCAGCTCGTCCATGCCGAAGTTCTTCCGCGCGAACAGCCGCTCGGGAGCGACGAGTTCGGGGCAGGGCTCGCCCGTCCGCGGTGCCTCGCCGACGAACTCGACCGTGCCCGAAAGCTCGACGCCGCGCAGTTCGCCGTACTCCTCCCCGGCGTCGACCACCACGGCGATCCTGCCGTCCTTGCGCAGGTCGGCCCAGCGCTTGCTGCGGGTGATCGAGTACAGCCACAGCGAGGTGCCGTCCCAGGCGAACCAGAGCGTGCTGACGTGCGGGGCGCCGTCGGGGGAGACGGTCGCCACCCGACAGGTGCGCTCCGCGGTGAGGAACGCGTCGAGTTCGTCCGGCGTCATCATGATCCTGCGGCCACGGCGCTGCGTGACGGCCATGTGTCCTCCCGAGTGGTGTCCCGCCAGGCGTGTCTGACTGTGCGTCAGGAAAGAATGAGGGCTCTTCCTTCGTGGCGCAATGGCCGTTAGCCTCGCGCGGATTCCGGGCGCAGGAGGGCGGCAGCCGGCCGGCCGGTGCCCCGGGCGTCCGCGACAGGGAGAGCCATGCCGTCCTCCGCACAGCTCAGGGAACTCCTCGACCCCGCCACCACCGTCCTGCTGACCGTCGAGTGCCAGCAGGGTGTCGTCGGCACCGAGAGCGCGCTGCCCGAACTCGCCAAGGAGGCACGGGCCTCGGGCGCCCTCGCCCATGTCGCGCGGCTGGTGTCCGCGGCCCACCACAGCGGTGTCCAGGTCCTGCACGCGGTCGCCGAGCGGCGGCCCGACGGCCGCGGGGCCAACCACAACGCCCGCCTCTTCCGCGCCGCCGAACGGCTGCCCGTCCAGCAGATCGCGGGCACCACCGCCGTACGGATCGCCCCTCCCGTCGAGGTGGCCGACGAGGACCTCGTCGTACGACGCCTGCACGGTCTGTCGCCGATCGCGGGCACCGACGTCGACCCCCTCCTGCGCAACCTCGGCTGCCGCACCCTGCTGATCACCGGGGTCTCGGCGAACGTCGCGATCCCCAACGCCGTGTTCGACGCCGTGAACCTCGGCTACACGGCCGTCGTGCCCGCCGACGCCATCGCGGGAGTGCCCGCCGACTACACCCCCGTGATGGTCCGCAACACCCTCGCGCTCGTCGCCACCATCACCACCACGAACGACGTCCTCGGCGCCTGGAAGCGGCCCGGCCGCGCCGGTTAGGCCAACTTGATCGAGCCTCCCGCCACCGCGATGTCGGCCGCGGGCAGCGGCTGCGGCGCGGGTCCGCCCCGCACGCTGCCGTCGGCGATGTCGAACTTGCTTCCGTGGCAGGGGCAGTTGACGGTGCCGCCCTCGACACTGGTCACCGGACATCCCTTGTGGGTGCAGCGGCTGGAGAACGCCTTGAACTCGCCCTTCGTGGGCTGGGTGACCACTACCCCCTCGTCCTTGAAGATCTTGCCGCCGCCCACGGGGATGTCCGACGTCCTGGCGAGGACGGCCCCTGCGGCGGCGCCGGCCTCGGGGGCCGCCCCGGCGGAATCGGTGGAGTCCTTGCCGCCACCGCCACCGTCGCCGCTGCCATCTCCGTCCCCGCCACCCCCGTCGCCACCACCGCAGGCGCTGAGGGCGGCGGCGAGGCCCGCGGCACCGATCGTGGCCACGACGGTACGGCGGCAGGGCGTGGAGACGCTCTCCTCGGCGGAGGCGGTCTCGTCAGAAGTCGTCATGCCCGGTGGTACGCGGCCGGAGCCCGCGGTGTTCAACCGCTCAAGGACTTCCGCAGAAAGTCCCGTTCGAACCGGAGCAGGTTCGCCGCCACCTCCTCCTGGGAGACCAGGTGGCTCGCGCCGGGCAGCGGCAGCACGGTGTGCGGGCGGCCCGCCGCCAGCAGCGCCGAGGAGAAGCGCAGCATGTGGACGGGCAGGACGTTGTCGTCCGCGAGGCCGTGCACCAGCATCAGCGGCCGCGACAGACGGTGCGCGTGTGCCACCAGGGAGCAGCGCTCGTACTGCTCGGCCTGGACGTCGGGATGACCGAGGTAGCGCTCCTTCCAGTGCGTGTCGTAGAGACGCAGGTCCGTCGGGGCGGCACCCGCCACCGCCGCGTGGAAGACGTCCGGACGGTGCAGCACGGCACCCGCCGCGAGGAAGCCGCCGAAGGACCAGCCGCGGATGCCCACCCGCGCGAGGTCCAGGTCGGGGAAGCGCTCGGCGGCGGCGTGCAGCGCGTCCACCTGGTCGTCGAGCACGGGCGTCAGCTGGTCGCCGTGCACCGCCCGTGCCCAGTCCTCGCCGCGCCCCGGCGTGCCGCGCCCGTCCGTGATCAGCACCGCGAAGCCCTGCTCCGCGAACCACTGCGCCACGATCGTCCACCACGCGCGCGCGTGGACCACGAGTTGGATTCCTGGACCCGCGTACGGGCACAGCAGCACCGGCAGCTTTCCCGAGCCGGGCTCGTGCCAGGACGGCAGATACAGCGCGCCGCGCAGCTCCCGTTCCCCGAGGGTGAGGTGCCGGGGCCGCGGCGTCACCACCGGCTCCTGCGCGAACACCGCGATCCGCCCGACGGGCTCGCCGCCCCGCAGCACCGTCACCGTCTGCCCGTCGGGCGTCCTGCTGTCGAGGACGACGGTGTCCCCGCCGACGGCGGCCGTGTGCACACCGGGACCTGCACTGATCTGCCGCAGGGTGCCGGTGCGGCGCTCCGGGTCCGGCTCGTCGTCCTGGTGGTCGAAGGACCAGACGTGGGTCTCCATGGGGTCGTACGAAGCCGTGAACCACACCCGGTCGCCCACTCCGCCGAGGACCTCGCGCACCTGTAGGCCGGGGGGCGTCCTCGTGTCGCCCACCCGCAGGCCGCGCGTGTGTCCGGCGACGTTCCAGTGGCGCACGGCCCGGCCGCTCTCCAGGCGCAGGGGAGTGCCCGGCATCAGCTCCAGCCAGGCCGGGTCCCGGTGGTGCGAGACCAGCTCCGTCCCACCGGACTCCGGGTCCACCTCCAGGACGTACAGCGAGCGCTGGTCGCGGGTCTGGAGCGTGATCAGGGGGCCGTGGGCGTCCCAGCACACCGTGGGGACGTACTCCAGGGCGACATCGGTCCACTCTCCGGAGAGGTGGTGTTCCTCGGGCACCTTCTCCGGAGTGCGCACCTCCGTGCGCGTCCCGTCCAGACACAGGACGTGCAGGGACGTCTCCGCGTTGGCCGTGCCCGCCGCCGGATAGCGGACCGCGCGCGGCGGGAGTCCGGGCCGTGCCGGGTCCGACAGCCACCAGCGCCGCACCCGTGAGGCGTCCACGCGCGCGACGACCAGCGCGTCGCTCGCCGGCGACCACCAGAACCCCCGCTGCCGGTCCATGGACTCGGCGGCCACATGGTCGGCGAGACCGTAGGTCACCGCGTCGCCCTCGGGCTCCGCGAGCGCCCGGTCCCCCGCGCCGTCGGCGCCGACCACGCGCAGGGCACCCCCGGTGACGTACGCGACGTGTGTCCCGTCCGGCGAGGGGCGCGGGTCGATCACCGGGCCCGCCGTGCGGATCCGGCGCGGCGCGCCGCCGTCCGTCGTCACCACCCACAGCGCGCCGCCGAGCGAGAAGGCGACCACGCGCGCGTGGCGGTCGGTCGCGAAGGCCACCACTCCTTGCGACGACTCCCGCGCGCGTTCCCTGCGCACCCGCTCGGCTTCCGGCAGCGGGCCCTCCGCACCGAGGCCGAGCGGATCGACGAGCAGCCGCTCGGCGCCGTTCTCGTACACCCACAGCCTGCTGACCGGGTCGTCGCCCGCGGTGGAGCGGACGAACAGCACCCGCTCGCCGTCCGGCGAGACCGTGAAGCCGCGCGGCACCCCCAGCGAGAAGCGCCGCGTGCGCGCGAACTGGAGCGGAAGATCAAGGGAGTCCATGGCGGGCACTGTAGGCAGACCCGTGGCTGGTCGAACACCTCGGAGCGGATGATCGAACAGCGTGGAAGCGGCAGTAATCTGGGGCCATGCTCAGCGAAGTCACCGCCGTCCGCTACGTCACGCCCCTGCGCGAGGGCGGCTCGCTGCCGGGGGTCGTCGAGGCCGACGACCACGGCACGTACGCGACGTACGTCATCAAGTTCACCGGCGCGGGACAAGGCCGCAAGACGCTCGTCGCCGAGGTGATCTGCGGTGAACTGGCCCGGGAGCTCGGCCTGCGGGTGCCGCGGCTCGTGGGGATGCGGCTCGACCCGGTGCTCGGCCTCGGCGAGCCCGACGAGCGCGTGCAGGCGCTGCTCAAGGCGAGCGGCGGCCTCAACCTCGGCATGGACTTCCTGTCGGGTGCCCTCGGCTTCGACCCGCTGGCCCACCACGTGGAGCCGGCCGAGGCGGGGCGCGTGGTCTGGTTCGACGCCCTGATCAACAACGTGGACCGCTCCTGGCGCAACCCCAACCTGCTCGTGCTCCGCGGCGACCTGTGGCTCATCGACCACGGCGCGAGCATGATCTGGCACCACAACTGGCGCACCGCGGAGACCGCGTCCGCCAAGCCGTACGACGCCTCGGACCACGTCCTCGCGCCGTACGGCCCCGACGTGGCCGCGGCCGCCGCCGAGCTCGCCCCCCGCGTCACCGAGGAGCTGCTCACCGAGGTCACCGCGCGGGTGCCGGGGGAGTGGCTGGCGGACGAGCCGGGCTTCGCGGACGCCGACGAGGTGCGCCGCGCGTACGTGGCGGCGCTGCTGGCGCGCGCCAAGACCGTCCACGAGCGGATCACGCTGCCGGGGACCGAGCCGAAGGGCGCCACCAAGTGAGCGAGCAGACCGGGCCCGCACGGGACGTCTTCGAGTACGCGCTGGTGCGCGTCGTGCCGCGCGTGGAGCGCGGCGAGCAGTTCAACGCGGGCGTCGTGCTCTACTGCCGCGCGAAGTCGTTCGTGGCCGCCCGCACCCACCTCGACGAGGGCAAGCTCCTCGCCCTGGACCCGGCGGCCGACGTGGCCGGGATCAGGGCCGCGCTCGGCGCCGTCGAGCGGATCTGCGCGGGCGGCGAGGCCGCGGGGCAGGCCGCGGGCGACGACGCGGGGCGGCGTTTCCGCTGGCTCATCGCGCCGCGTTCGACGGTTCTCCAGCCCGGTCCGGTGCACACGGGCCTGACCGCGGATCCCGAGGCCGAGGTGGACCGCCTTCTGGAGCTGCTGGTGCGGTGAGGCGTCCCGGGGGAAGCGTCCCGGTGGCGTGGCGAAGCGTCCCGGCGGGGTAAAGAATCACAGCTCTCCTGTGTGCCGTTGACACCCGGTGCCAGGGCTTCTAGCGTCTCGTCCAGCTGAAGGTACTAAGCGGTCGCTCACCATCGGGGCGTACCGTAGAGCCGCATCCCAAGGGCGAGGAGAACCAGCATGTCCACCACTGAGCAGCGCGTCGCTGTCGTGACCGGTGCCGCGCGAGGCATCGGCGCGGCGACCGCCGTACGGCTCGCCGCCGAAGGCCGTGCCGTGGCCGTCATCGACCTCGACGAGGCCGCCTGCAAGGACACCGTCGCGCAGATCACCGCGGCCGGTGGCAAGGCGATCGCCGTCGGCTGCGACGTGTCCGACGAGGCCCAGGTCGAAGCCGCGGTCGCCCGCATCGCCCAGGAGCTGGGCGCGCCGACGATCCTCGTCAACAACGCCGGCGTGCTCCGCGACAACCTGCTCTTCAAGATGAGCGCCGGTGACTGGGACACCGTCATGAACGTGCACCTGCGCGGCGCCTTCCTGATGTCCCGTGCCGTCCAGTCGCACATGGTCGACGCGAACTTCGGCCGGATCGTCAACCTCTCCTCGTCCTCCGCGCTCGGCAACCGCGGCCAGGTCAACTACGCCGCGGCCAAGGCCGGCCTCCAGGGCTTCACCAAGACCCTCGCCAAGGAACTCGGCAAGTTCGGCGTCACCGCCAACTCCGTCGCCCCCGGGTTCATCGTCACCGAGATGACCAAGGCCACCGCGGACCGCGTCGGCATGGACTTCGAGGAGTTCCAGGCCGCGGCCGCCACCCAGATCCCGGTGCAGCGCGTCGGCCGTCCCGAGGACATCGCCAACGCCATCGCCTTCTTCACGGGCGACGCCGCGGGCTTCGTCTCCGGGCAGGTCATGTACGTGGCCGGCGGCCCGCTCAACTGACCCGGAAGGCAAGGAACATGGCTGTGCAGGACAGTGGGAAGGCCGCGCTCGTCACGGGCGCGAGCCGCGGCATCGGATACGGCATCGCCGAGGCCCTGGTCGCCCGGGGCGACCGCGTCTGCATCACCGGACGCAACGAGGACGCCCTCAAGGAGGCCGTCGAGAAGCTCGGCTCCGACCGGGTCATCGGCGTCGCGGGCAAGGCCCACGACGAGGCGCACCAGGCGATCGCCGTCGAGCGCGCCATGGAGGCGTTCGGCCGCGTCGACTTCCTGGTCAACAACGCCGGTACGAACCCGGTGTTCGGGCCGATGGCCGAGCTCGACCTCAATGTGGCACGCAAGGTGTTCGAGACCAACGTCATCTCCGCGCTCGGCTTCGCCCAGCAGACGTGGAAGGCGTGGCAGAGCGAGCACGGCGGCGCGATCGTGAACATCGCCTCCGTCGCCGGCGTCTCCGCCTCGCCGTTCATCGGGGCGTACGGGATGAGCAAGGCCGCCATGGTCAACCTCACCCTTCAGCTCGCGCACGAGTTCGCGCCGAGGGTCCGGGTGAACTCCATCGCGCCGGCGGTCGTCAAGACCAAGTTCGCCCAGGCGCTGTACGAGGGCCGCGAGGAGGAGGCAGCCGCCGCCTACCCGCTCGGCCGGCTCGGCGTGCCCGAGGACATCGGGGGCGCGGCCGCGTTCCTCACGTCCGCCCAGTCCGACTGGATCACGGGACAGACACTCGTGGTCGATGGCGGCATCTTCCTCAATGCGGGCGTCGGCTGACGACTGCGAACTACCGCGGATTAGGGCGTCAAAAGCGACGTTTAACCGCATCAAGTGCCCCGTCGGTATGTCGAGTTGGACCGGCGGGGCACTGCGATATGGTCTCCCGACCCCATGGCATGGCCGATCGAGGAGCGTGCGCGTGTTCAGTGAAGTTCCCCTTGCGAAGCGGAAGAGGGGTGTGCGGCAGGTGGCGGCGCTCACGTCGATATCCCTGCTCGCGGGCTGCGGGGTGCTGTCCTCGGAAGGGTCGGACGAGGACCAGCAGATCACCGTCGGCACGATGAGCGCGCCCAGCACCCTGGACCCGGCGAAGGCCTGGGACAGCTCCTGGGAGCTCTACAGAAACGTTTTTCAGACGCTGCTCAGCTTCCCCTCGGGGGCCACCGAACCCGAACCGGACGCCGCCGAGTCCTGCGAGTTCAGCGACTCCTCCAGCACGGTCTTCACCTGTCGGCTGCGCGAGGGCCTGACGTTCTCCGACGGCGACGAGCTGAACGCGGCGGCCGTCAAGTACTCCTTCGACCGCATGCGGACCCTCGACGACAAGGGGGTCGTCAAGGGCGGGCCCATGGGGCTGCTCGGCTCGCTCGACGAGGTCGAGACGAAGGGCGAGCGGACCGTGGTCTTCCGTCTCAAGAAGCCCGACGCCACCTTCCCCTTCGTCCTCGCCACGCCCGCCATGTCGATCGTCGACCCCCAGGAGTACCCGGCGGACAAGCTCCGCGAGGGCGACCAGGTCACCGGCTCCGGTCCGTACACGCTCAACGCGTACACGCGCAACGAGAAGGCCGAGCTGGTCAAGAACGACAAGTACAAGGGGGCGGCCGACGTCAAGAACGACGCCGTCACCATCCGCTACTTCAAGAAGTCGTCGGCGATGGTCGACGCCCTCAAGGCGAAGCAGATCGACGTGACCTTCCGCGGTCTCGCCTCCGAGGACATCATCGCCATGCAGGGCAAGGGCAGGCGCGAGCAGGACATCGAGCTCGTCGAGGGGGCGGGCACCGAGATCCGCTACCTGGTGTTCAACACCAAGGACCCCTGGGCGCGGAAGCTGCCGGTCCGGCGGGCCTTCGCGCAGCTCGTCGACCGCGGGGCGATCGCCCACAAGATCTACAAGGACACCGTCGAGCCGCTGTACTCGATGGTCCCCAGGGGGCTCACGGGCCACGCCACCGGCTTCTTCGACAAGTACGGCAATCCCAGCGTGGCCAAGGCAAGGAAGATCCTCACCGACGCCGGTATCAACGAGCCGGTCCCGCTGACCCTCTGGTACACCTCCGACCGCTACGGATCGGCGACCGCTCCGGAGTTCGCCGAGCTCAAGCGGCAGCTGGAGGGATCGGGCCTGTTCAGGATCACGCTGAAGAGCCGTCCCTGGACCGAGTTCCAGGAGGGCTACAGCAATGGCGAGTACCCCGTCTTCGGACGCGGCTGGTTCCCCGACTTCCCGGACGCGGACAACTTCATCGCGCCGTTCGTCGGCCCCAAGAACGTGCTCAACACGCCGTACCTCTCCAAGGAGATCACCGACCAGGTGCTGCCGCGCGAGCGCAGGGAGTCCGACCGGGGAGCGGTCATCGACCAGTTCGAGCGGGCGCAGGAGATCCTCGTCGACGACGTGCGGCTGCTCCCGCTGTGGCAGGGCAAGCAGTACATCATGTCCAGCGAGGAGATCGCGGGCGGCGAGCGGGCGCTCGACCCCTCGGCGATCATGATGATGTGGGAGCTCCAGCGCAAGACGAGCTGGTAGCGGACGGTCCGGGGAAGCGCGTCGGAGGGACGGCCCCGGTGGTTCGGGGGAGCCGGTCGATTGTCAGTGGGCGCCGGTAGGTTCTGTGGTGAGAAGTGACCGCACACCGGAGGTTGTTGACGTGACCGACATCGCCATGCTGCCCGCGTCCTGGCGCGGAGTCCTCGGCGAGGAGCTGCAGAAGCCCTACTTCAAGGAGCTCACCGAGTTCGTCGAGGAGGAGCGGGCGAAGGGACCTGTGTTCCCGCCGCGCGACGAGGTCTTCGCCGCCCTCGAAGCGACGCCGTACGAGCAGGTGAAGGTCCTGGTCCTCGGCCAGGACCCGTACCACGGCGAGGGACAGGGACACGGCCTCTGCTTCTCCGTGCGCCCCGGTGTGAAGACCCCGCCCTCCCTGCGGAACATCTACAAGGAGATGAAGGAGGAGCTCGGCCACCCCGTGCCGGACAACGGCTATCTGATGCCGTGGGCCCAGCAGGGCGTCCTGTTGCTGAACGCCGTCCTGACGGTCCGCTCCGGCGAGGCCAACTCCCACAAGAACAAGGGCTGGGAGAAGTTCACGGACGCGGTGATCCGCGCGGTGGCCGACCGCCCCGACCCCGCCGTCTTCGTGCTCTGGGGGAACTACGCCCAGAAGAAGCTCCCGCTCATCGACGAGGAGCGGCACGTCGTCGTGAAGGGCGCGCACCCCTCGCCGCTGTCCGCGAAGAAGTTCTTCGGCTCGCACCCCTTCACGCAGATCGACGAAGCGGTGGCGGCGCAGGGGCACGAGCCGATCGACTGGCGGATCCCCGACATCGGCTGAGCCGACGGCGTGGGCCCGAGGGGGCTCCGTCAGCCCTCAAGGGCGTAGTCGAGGGAGTACGGGGTGCTGGCCTGCCCGGTCCGTGCCGTGAACGAACCGGTTCCGGTGAGCCCGGACAGCTCGCCGGTGCCCGAGCCGGGCAGCACGGTGAAGGCGCACTCGATGGTGCCGTCCGCGGTGAAGGAGCCGCGCTGCTCGATCACGAAGGACCCCTTGCGGCCGTCGAGGGTCCCGTCGACGAGCTCGTGGCCGACGAACGCGCCGACCGTCTCGCTCGCATACGCGATGGAGTACTCGCAGGACGCGCCCTTCGCCTCGACGGCGCCGGTGTAGTCATTGGTGACGGCGGCGTGGGCGATGCGCGCGCCGCCGTCCACACCGGTGACCGGGCTCTCGTCCCAGCTGGCGAAGGTGAAGGTGCCGGTGACGGCACGGGTGGTCCTGGCGAGGGAGGCGGTGGTGGGGTCGGCGGCGGTGGCGGCGTGCGTGGTCATGGGTCTCCTCGACGGGGGATCGGTGTGGGGGCGCCGGCCCCTTGCGGGGCGGGGCTCGTGTGGCCTTGGGCAGCGCCGGGCCTTGCGCGGTGCTGGGCCTTGCGCGGCCCGAGCGGTGCCGGGCCTTGTGCGGCTCTGTGCGGCGCCGCGAGGAAGACTCTGGCGTACGTACCTGACACCTTCTGTCAGGTACTGAGGGAGACTCGATCCCATGCGTGCCGACCGGCTCCTGGCCCTCCTCCTGCTGCTCCAGAACCGCGGGCGCATGACCGCGCCCGAACTCGCGGAGGAACTGGAGGTCTCGGTCAGGACCGTCTATCGCGACGCCGAGGCGCTCGCGGCCTCCGGCGTACCCGTGTACGCCGAGCGCGGACCGGCCGGCGGCTTCCGGCTCCTCGACGGCTACCGCACCCGCCTGACCGGGCTCACCGACGACGAGGCCGACTCCCTGGCCCTCGCCGGTATGCCCGGGGCGGCGGCCGACCTGGGGCTCGGCGCGGAACTGGCCACCGCGCAGCTGAAGTTGGCGGCCGCACTGCCCGCGGGCCTGGGGGAGCGGTCGCGACGCATCCAGGACCGTTTCCACCTCGACGCGGCGGCGTGGTTCCGTACGGCCGATCCGGCGCCGCTGCTCGCGGTGGTCGCCGACGCGGTGTGGCGCCAGCGGGTGTTGTCGGCGCACTACCGGCGCTGGGGCGGGGACGTCCGCCGTGCGCTGCATCCTCTGGGGCTCGTCCTCAAGGCGGGCAACTGGTACCTGGTGGCATCGGCCGTCCCCGGTGGCGGCGGGGGCGGTGACGACGGGCGCGGTGACGGTGGAAGCAGTGACGGCGGGAGCGGCGGCGGAGATGCCCGCGCCGGTTCCGACACCGCCGTGCGGACGTACCGGGTGTCGCGGTTCCTGGCGGCGACGGTGGGGGAAGAGCCCTGCGTCCGCCCCGACGGGTTCGACCTCGCGGCGTACTGGACGGAGGCCTCGCGCGGTCTTGAGGCGCGCGTGCTGCGGGGGAGGGCGCGGCTGAGGGTGTCCCCGGCGGGGCGCAGGCTGCTGCCCGCGCTGTTCGGGGCGCCGGGGGAGCGGGCCGCGGCCGGTGCGGGCGAGCCGGACGGGGACGGCTGGACCGCGGTGGACATCGAGGTGGAGGGGCTGTCGGTCGCGGTGTCCGACATCCTCAGGCTCGGCCTTGAGGCGGAGGTCCTCGGACCGCCCGAACTCCGGGCCGAGGTGACGAGGACCGTCACCGGGCTGGCCCAGCGCTACGCGTGAGCGCCCCGCGTCCGAACGTGCCTGACCGGGATTGTCAGTGGTGGCCGCTAGCGTCGTGAGAGATGGGCGACGGCCGCACGACCACGGAGGATCCGGTGACGGAGCAGCAGGAGCAGACGGCGGAGGACGCGATGATGACGCGGATCGGACAGGCGGTCATGCTGCATCACGGCGGTGACCGGGAGGAGGCGCAGGACCGCTTCCTCGGCCTGTGGGGGGAGATCGGCGAGGACGGCGACCCGCTGCACCGCTGCACGCTCGCGCACTACATGGCGGACACACAGGTGGACCCCTCGGACGAACTGGCGTGGGACCTGCGGGCGTTGTCGGCGGCGGACGAGCTCACGGACGAGCGGCTGACCGCGCACCACAAGTCGCTCGCGGTGCGCGGCTTCTACCCCTCGCTGCACCTCAACCTGGCGGCGGACTACGCGAAACTGGGCCGCCCGGAAGCGGCCCGCAGTCACCTGCGCAGGGCCCGCGCGGCGGTGGGCTCCCTGGAGGATGACAGCTACGGCACCACCATCAAGTCGGCCATCGCGAGGATGGAGGAGGAGGTGGGGGAGGGGAGCGAGGAGGAGTGAGGGGGTGTCAGCAGGTGCGCGCGGCGCAGGCGGGTGCCAGGGGGCGGGCGCCGTAGCGGCGGGGGTGGGGTGGTGAGGGTGGGTCGTGCGGCGGCGGCCACGGGGGTGTCGCCGTCGTACGACCCACCCCCACCGCTCCATCGCCGAGGACTCAACGGCCGTATGTGTCCCGGCAGATGACGGCTTGAGGGCTGTCCGGCCGCCAGTTTCCGTAGGCCTCGCCGAGTGCGCACACGTCGGTGCCGGTGTCGGGGCGGGCGGCGGGGCCGCCGCCGCTCCCGGGGGTGGTGCGCGCCGGGGCGGGGCGGGTGGCGCCCGCGTCCGGCCGGGACGGCGCGGGCCTGCGGACCGGGGGTGCCGGGGGATGTGGGGTGCGGGGTGGCGGGAGTGCCGGACGGGTCTCGGAAGCGGTGCTCGGGGGCGCCGCGCGATGGGGCGGGTCCATGCGTTGCAGCACCTCGCGGGCGGGGGCCTGCACGTTCTGCGGCCGGTCCTTGCCGTCGGGATGCGGGCCGGGCGGTGACACGGTGGCCGCGGCGGGACGGGGGCCGGAGGGCTGCTCGACGCTCACGCAGCCGGAGACTGCGGCCGAGACGGCCACGGAGACGAGGAGCGCGGAGGTGGTCGTCGATCGGGGCACGCGCCCAACTCTGCTGAGGTGGGCGCCTCTTGGTGGGGAAAGGGCGCGAGGTTGCCCCGCACGGGTGACGGCGCGGAACGGTCCGGCGCGGCGGCGGTGACCTGGGGCGAGCGGCGGCCGTGTCGGGTGGGGCGCGGTGTGAGCGGCGGCCGTGTCGGGTGGGGCGCGGTGTGAGCGGCGGCCAGGTCCGGACGGGGCGCGGTGCGACAGGCGGCCGGGGCCGGGTGGGGTCCGGGCGCGGTGCGAGCGAGGTGCGCCGCACAAGTCGAGCGTGGCGTTCCGTGGACGCTCAGTCCCCCAGCATCCCCCGCAACAGCTCCCCCACGCTGCTCCGCAGTTCCTCCTGGGTCGGCACCGTGGCGTGGTACGAGCCGGCCACGCACGAGAACATCAGGCCGTCGCACCACGCCACCAGGGAGAGCGTGTGGCGCTCGGGGTCGGTGGAGCCCGCGGCGCGCATCAGGGCCTCCAGGGGCTCGCGGAACCGGGCGCCCGTCGCGTCGTAGTAGCTGCGCAGCTCCGGTCTGCGGGTCGCTTCCAGGGCCAGCTCGTAGCGGGAGACGAGCAGGTGGCGGTGGTCGCCGCCGAGAAAACGGTGCAGGGCCAGGGCCAGGCCCGCGGCCAGCGCCTCGCGGCCGGCCCCGGGGCCCGGCATCCCGGTGGGGTCGAGGACCTCCGCCTCCCGCTCGGCCTGCCGCCGCACCGCCGCCTCCAGGAGGGCGAGCCGGGTGCGCGCGTGATTGGACGTCGAGCCCTGCGGCAGCCCCGCGGCCTCGTCGACGGCCCGGTGGGTGAGGCCGCGCATGCCGCGCTCGACGAGCAGGTCGAGGGCGGTGTCGGCGATCAGTTCGGTGCGGGAGCCTCCCGCGCTGCGTACGGACATGACGGAAACCCTACCTCGCTCACTACAGGTGTAGTACGGTCGCTCTGTCGCTCACTACAGCTGTAGTCGAAGGGTGTGGGTGACGTGCGCGCGTGCGCGGCGTACGCGTGCGGGACCGCAGAGGAGGAGCCATGAAGCAGCAGCCCCACGCCGTCGTCATCGGCGGTGGCATCGGCGGGCTCGCCACGGCCATCGGCCTGCACGAGTCCGGGTGGCGCGTCACGGTCCTGGAGCGCGCGGCCACGCTGGAGCCGGTCGGCTCCGGCATCGGCCTCGCCCCCAATTCCCAGCGCGCCCTGGACGTCCTCGGCCTCGGCGACCGCGTCCGCGCCCTCGCCGCCTGGCAGGGCGAGGGCGGCATGCGGGCCCAGAGCGGCCGCTGGCTGGTGCGTACGAGCGCCGCCGAGGCCGAGGCGACGTACGGCGGATCCCTCGTACTGCTGCACCGCGCGACCCTCGTCGACCTGCTGGTCGCCGCGCTGCCCGAGCGGGCGCTGCGCACGGGTGCGTCGGCCCGCCTCACCGACCCCGGCGCCGCCGACCGCCCCGCCGTCGTCACCACCGACGACGGTGACATCGAGGCGGACCTCGTCGTCGGCGCCGACGGCATCGACTCCGCCGTGCGCGCGGCGCTCTTCCCGGCCCATCCCGCGCCCGTCTACGCGGGGTTCACCACGTGGCGCTTCGTCATCCCCGCGCCCGACCGGCCCTTCGCGCCGCACGA
The DNA here is from genome assembly GCF_040680155.1 of Streptomyces sp. NPDC052114. NCBI lineage: Bacteria > Bacillati > Actinomycetota > Actinomycetes > Kitasatosporales > Streptomycetaceae > Streptomyces > Streptomyces sp. NPDC052114. The sequence goes on from NZ_JBFAWC010000006.1 coordinate 46,470, forward strand.
GACCTGGGGGCGCGGCGGTGTCTGGGGCACCCAGCCGCTCAAGGACGGCAGGATCTACGCGTACGCCACCGCCCGGGTCCCCGCGGGCGGCAGGGCGCCCGACGACGAGAAGGCCGAGCTGGCGCGCCGCTTCGCCGACTGGCACGACCCGATTCCGTCGCTGATCGCCGCCGTGGCACCCGAGGACGTCCTCCGCCACGACGTCCGCCACCTGCCGACGCCCCTGGCCCACTACCACCACGGCCGGGTCGCCCTCATCGGCGACGCCGCGCACGCCATGACGCCGAGCCTCGGCCAGGGCGGCAACCAGGCCATCGAGGACGCCGTCGTCCTCGCCCACCACGCCGCGCCCGGCGGCGACCTCCCGGCGGGCCTGGCCGCCTACAGCGCGGCGCGCGTCCCCCGCACCACGGAGATCGTCCGACGGGCCGCGCGCGCCTCCCGCGTCACGCACCTCACCAGCGCCCCGCTCATCGCCGTGCGCGACACCCTCATCTCGACGGTGTCGCGCCTCGGCCCGGACCTCATCATGCGCGGCTTCTCCTCGATCGCCGACTGGCGGCCCCCGCAGGCCCCCTGCGCCGCGGGAACAGCGACCGGAGAGCCCAAGAGCCCGGTCACCTCACGGCGATGACGGTCGGCTTCTCGGCGGCCATCAGTACGTACGGGGCCGTGGGGTCGGTGTTCATTCCCCCGACCCACCTGTTGTAGAAGGCCGCCCCCGCTTCCGCGCTCCGGCCCGAGGGGACCTCGAAAGCGGCACACGCCCAGACGTGTGAGCAGACCAGGACGAACTCGCGCGCGGTGACGCCTCGCAGGGCGGCGACAGCGGCCTTGGAGCGCTTCTTGGCCTCCTTGGCCGAGCACTGGTCCTCGCCGTCCTCGGCGGCGAGGTTCTCGCCGACGAAGGCCCGGAGATCGTCGAGTGCCGTCAGGTGCTGCGTGAAGACGAAGGGGCTGTAACTGGCCTGCACGAAGTGCGAGCTGAAGGGAAAAGGGACCCACATCCAGCTCCATCCCGGGCCGGAGCCTCTGTGGACGGCCTCCTGGTCCGCGTACCTGCGGTCGGAGAATGCGCTTTGAGGCCATGTGCCCGGCGCGTCAAGCTTCAGCATCATGTCGCCCCTCTGCGGTCACCTGTCGGCGAGCTGCGGCGGAGACACGCGGCCTCCGCGCGCAGCACATGAACCGGCCGCACGTTACGTGGAGAGGCCACGGAGAAGTTGACTCCGTGTCACCTCTCCACCGCAACTTCACGTGCCGGAAGCCCACCGCGACCCCACATCGCCGAGACGGCATGGGCGCGCTCTTCCGTTCGGCAGATATATGCATTTCAATGGTGGATCAGGCGCAGTCTCCGCCATCGCACCCGGACCCCGTGCGGTGGTCGGTCATCCGCTCACCGCCGGCGGCCACGACGGGACCCCCGGAGGGGCAGCCCTGGGTGGGGTCAGGGCACAATCGAGGTCTGATCAGGGACGGACCACGGCCCGACTCAAGACACGAATGGTGAGGTCGCAGCGGTGAGGACCAGCGGAAACCGCGGTATGAGGATCGGCTGCATCGGACTCGGCGACATCGCGCAGAAGGCGTATCTGCCGGTCCTCACCACCCAGCCGGGCGTCGAACTGCACCTCCAGACGCGGACGCCCGCGACGCTCGCGCGGGTCGCCGGCGTCCACCACGTCCCGGACGAGCACTGCCACACCGACCTGGACTCGCTGCTCGCCCAGGGCCTCGACGCCGCGTTCGTGCACGCGCCGACCGCCGTACACCCGGAGATCGTCACGCGTCTCGTCGAGGCGGGCGTGCCGACGTACGTCGACAAGCCCCTCGCGTACGAACTGGCCGACTCCGAGCGGCTCGTGCGGCTCGCCGAGGACCGCGGCGTCAGCCTCGCCGTCGGCTTCAACCGCCGCTACGCCCCCGGGTACGCCCAGTGCGCCGAGCACCCGCGCGAGCTGATCCTCATGCAGAAGAACCGCGTCGGGCTGCCCGAGGACCCGCGCACGCTGGTCCTCGACGACTTCATCCACGTCGTGGACACGCTGCGGTTCCTGGCGCCGGGACCCGTCGACCACGTCGGTGTGCGCGCCCGTGTCGCGGACGGCCTGATGGAGCACGTCGTGCTGCAGCTCGCGGGCGAGGGGTTCACCGCGATCGGTGTGATGAACCGGCTCAGCGGTTCCACCGAGGAGATCCTCGAGGTCTCCGGTCAGGACACCAAGAGGCAGGTGCTCAACCTCGCCGAGGTCGTCGACCACAAGGGCCAGCCCAGCGTGCGGCGGCGCGGCGACTGGGTGCCGGTGGCCCGTCAGCGCGGCATCGAGCAGGCGGTGCTCGCCTTCCTCGACGCCGTGCGCGCGGGCAAGGTGCTCAGCGCCCGGGACGCGCTGGCGACCCATGAGCTGTGCGAGCGCGTGGTGCTCGCGGCTCAGGAGCAGGCCCGGGGCGCCTGAGCGTCCGTACGCCACCGGCCGCGCACAGCGCGGCGAGCACGAGCAGCGCGGCGTGCACGGGCCAGTCGCCCCAGCGCACGTACGCGGTGGTGCCCTTCGCCAGAGGGACGTCGTAGACCCGTGAGGCGCTCGCCGAGGTGCCGAGCGGGGCGCCGACGCGCGAGCCGTCCGGGGCGTGCACCACGGAGATGCCGGTCAGCGTGGCGTGCACCATCGGGCGGCCCGTCTCGGCCGCCCGCAGCGCCGCGAGCGAGGCGTGCTGGTCGGGCGCCCAGCTGTGCTGGAACGTCGACGTGGCGGACTGGGCGAGCAGCACCTGTGCGCCGTCGCGGGTGAGGCGGCGGCTCATGTCAGGGAACGCCGACTCGAAGCAGACCAGCGGACCGACCCGCAGGCCGTGGCCCACGTCCATCACCACCTGCCGGTCGCCCCGCCTGCGGTCCTCGCCGGCGGCCTTGCCGACCGACGTGGCCCAGCCGAGGAGAGAACGCGCGGGGATGTACTCGCCGAACGGGACGAGCCGCATCTTGTCGTAGCGGTCGCCGGTGGGCCCCTCCGGGCCGACCAGGACGGAGCTCTTGAAGATGCCGGGCCGGTCGGAGCGGCGCGCGTCGACGTTCACGAGGATGTCCGCGCCGACCTCGCGGGAGAGCGCGGCGATCCGGCGCGCGACGTCGGGCCGGTCGGCCAGGTCGTAGCCGACGCTGCTCTCGCCCCATACGACGAGGTCCGGGTCCTGGCCCACGAGCGCGCGGGTCAGTTCCTCCTCGCGGGCCAGCCGCTTGCCCGCGCCGGAGATCCCGTCGATGACGCCGGGCTGGACGACGGCCACGCGGACGTGCCCGGCGGCCTCGGGGCGGGGCGCCCAGGCCCAGGTGGCGCCGGTGACCACGACGACGGCGAGGAGCCCCGCGAGGGCGGGGAGGCCGGGGGAGCGGGTGGGTCTTGTGGGGCGCGTGGAGCCGGAAGAGGCGGCGGGTCCGGTGGCGGCGGCTGCCTGGGCGGGGATCGGGGCGTCGGCGCGTACGGGCACGTCGGTACGTACGGATGCCGTCGCGGCCACGGACAGCAGCACGACCGCCGTGTTCACGACCACGACCAGCGCGCTGACCAGCCACACCCCGCCCACTGACGCCAGCCGCAGCGCGGGCTCCACCTGCCACTGGCTGGAGCCGAGCAGTCCCCAGGGGCCGCCCAACCCCTCCCACGACCTGACCAGTTCGACCATCAGCCAGCCCGAGGGCAGCACCGCGAGCGCGGCGGTGGCGCGCGCGGGCGTCGGCACTCCGCCGAGGAACCGCCGCACCAGCCAGCCCCAGGGCGCCCACAACAGGCCGAGCAGGGCGGCGATGACCACCGTGAACACATGCAGGCTCGGCAGCAGCCAGTGGTGCACGGCCAGCATGAAGCCCGCGCCGCCGAGCCAGCCGTCGAGCGCGGCCCGCCGCCCGGTCGGGGCCGACCTGGCGAGCAGCATCCAGGGAACCAGGGCGACGTACGCGAACCACCACAGCGACGGCGCGGGGAACGCCAGGGCGGGCAGTGCCCCGGCCACGACCGCGATGGCCCCGCGCCACCGGCGTGAGTCGAGCAGCCGCACGCCACGCTGTCGGAGCCGTCCCCTCCGGTCGTCGCCGAACAGATCCATGCAGCGCCTCCCTCGGTCCCCGACGCCCGGCCGTGCCTCCAGTGTGCGCGCCCGTGACGATCTAGGACAGTGGGCGTGGGCCGTGGTGGCGACGGGGGCGCGTCGCGGTGGTGAGGCGGCCCGGGGAGAGGTGCGGGGCCGGGGCCCGTGGCCCGGCCAGGGGCCGGACCCGCGACGGGACCTGAGGTGATGCGGGGTGGGAGGGCCCGGTCCCGGTGGTGCGGGTGCCTAGACGTCTCCGGACGTCTGGGGCTGTCGTTCCTCGGCCATCTGACGCCATTTCTCCGCGACGGCCACCCGGCGCAGCCGCCAACCGCTGTGCGTACGCAGGAGCGAGAAGGCGTAGCGTCCGCCGCAGACGAAGTCCGGCGCGCCGCTCGGCCCGGTGGACGCGGTCGGGGTGAACCGCATCGGATTGAAGTAGTCGGCCTGGACGCGCGCGGTGTCGCCGATGTCCTGCTCGCGCGTCCCGAACTCCACCTTGCGGTTGACGATCAGGTGCTGGCGCATCGGGAACAACCGCATGGATTCCGCCAGCCATGCGGCGATCTCGTCGGCTCCTCCCTCGATGCCGCCCGCGGAGCGGTAGTCGGCGCGGCCGTCGGGGGCGAAGAGCTGTCGGTAGCCGTCCCAGTCGCCGTCGTCGACGGTCACGGCGTACTCGGTGATCAGGGCGTCGATGGCCAACCGGTCGGTCACGGCGGCGAGTTCCACACGCTGCGTCATCGGCTCAGTGTTGGGCACGGGAGGTGCCGAGCCAAGGGGCGTGCAGGGAGGAAGAGCTAGCGTGGGGGACGTGGATACGTCCAGGGTGCGGACGCGGGGGATGCGGCGGGTCCCGCGGACGGCGGGCGCCGGGCCGGTCCCGGCGCGGTCCAAGGGCGTGCTGATGGATGTCGGGGGAGTGCTCGTCCGGGAGTACCTGCCCGCCGCGGCTGCCGCGTGGGGCGCGCGGCTCGGCATCTCCGCGCGGGACTTCCTCGCGGCGCTCTACGAAGGCAACGACTCCGGAGTGCTCATCGGCACCGTCACCGAGGACGCGTGGTGGCGCACGGTCGGGCGGCGGCTGGGGGTCGGCGCGGATGTCGTCGCCGAGGTGCGGCGGGATCTGGCGGCACGGGAGACATGGGACGAAGCCCTCGTGGCGCGGCTGCGGGGCCTGCGGGGCGGTGTGCACGGGGGAGCCGACGGGGGCGGGAGCGGGGAGGGGCGTGTCGTGACGGCGCTCGTCAGCAACACCTGGCCGGACCTGCGGAGAAGGATGACCGAGGGGAGACTCCTGGACGTCGCCGATCACTTGGTCCTGTCCTGCGAGGTGGGCTGCGCCAAGCCGGATCCCCGCATCTACGGGATCGCTCTGCGTCGCACGGCGACGGAGCCCGGCCGGACGCTGTTCGTGGACGACGTGACGGAGAACGTCGAGGCGGCGCGGGCGCTGGGTATCGCGGGTCATGTCCACAGGGAGACGGCGGACACGCTGGGCCGGATCGAGGCGTTCTTGCGGGGCGGCGCCATGTGAGGGGCCGACGCGGGCGAGGCCGCCTCGGCGGGGACGGCCGGGTCCGTCCCGCCGCCCGTACTGCCTGCGCCGCCTACGCGGCCTTCACGACCTCCTCGCGGACCGCGGCGGCCCACTCCGTCACCAACTGCTCGTACTCACGGCGTTGTTCGGCGGTGAGCCGGCCGCCGGCGCGCAGCCACAGGCCGCGGATCCGCTCGTTCAATTCGACGGAAGGCCGCACGGAACCATGGGGTGGTGGGGTTAAGGGCATGGCCTCAAGCCTAGGGGATGGCCAAGACATTCGGAACTGTCAGCTACCACACACCTCCGCCACGTGATCACGGCGCCCGGTCGCCGGTCCCGGACCCTTGTGGAACGGTGGAAATGGTGACAAAACACTCACCCTCTACCGAAGGCGGTTGGTGAAGCCATGTCCTCGAAGCGACGCCGCAAGAAGAAAGCCCGCCGTAAGCACGCGGCCAATCACGGCAGCCGTCCTCAGTCCTGAAGCGCCGTGTCCGCCGCCTCGGTTCCGAGGTCGGGGGTGCGCGAGCGGGCCGTGATCATCGTACGTATGTCTGAATTGGTGGGGGTGCATCCAGATGGGTGCTCCCTGCCGAAGTTACTGCGGGACATCCGGGACCGGGCCCCCGTTCCGGATGAGTCGGCAGCCGCTGGCGTCGTGTATGGAGGTGCATGACGCCAGCGGCACTGCCGTGTCCGCGGCTCCCGCGGCCCGTCGCTGTGCGTCAATGCGCTCCGCGCAGACGTAGAAGGTACGTGGCCGTCACCGCGACGGCCCGGTCCTCGTCCCGCGACAGCTCCGCGAGCGCACGAGTCGCCGTCGCCCCCGGGATGCCGGCCAGCGCCTGGGTCAGCCGCCCCCGCGCGGGAGCTTCCGTGGCGTCGTGGGCGAGGCGGTCGACGAGCCGGGCCGCGATCCGCTCCGCCGTCGCGGTCCCGGCCGCCAGCACGCTCAGGACGTCGGCCGCGTCGGTGTCGTTCCTGCCCGCCACGATCATGTCGATGAGTGTCGGGACCGCGTCGGCCACTCCCTGTGTCCCGAGCGCCAGGGCCGCGTACCCGCGGACCACGGCGTCGGGGTGCGTGAGCGCGTCCCGCAGCCGGCCGGTGGCCTCGGCGCCGGGCAGCGCGGCGAGGGACTGGACGGCGCGTTCCCGCACGGCGGCCACCGGTGAGCCGAGGGCGTCGGCCAGCAGTGCGGGGGCGCCGACGTCGTCGCCGGAGCGCGCCAGCGCCCAGCGAAGCGCACCGGCGACGTTCGGCTCCGTCTCGCCGAGGGCCGCCTCGACCAGGGCCTCCACCGGCACCGGGATCTCGTCGACCGAGGAGGCCGAGGAAAGCGCCGCGCGCTGGCGTGCGGCGGGGCTCTTCGACCCCAGTGCCTGGAGGAGGGCGACGGCCTGGAGGACGTCCTCCCAGCCGGCGGGCTCCGCGGCGCCGATCCGGGACAGCCGGGTGAGCAGCTCGGTCTCGGCGGCGATGCGTTCGCGCGTCTGACGGATGAGGTCGCCGACGAGCGCCGAGGGCGTGAAACCGGGGTCGTCGAGCGCGCGCCCGATCTCGCGCAGCGAAAGACCCAGCGAGCGCAGGCTCTCGATGTGGAAGATCCGCCGGATGTCGTCGTCGGAGTACTCCCGATAACCGGAGCCCGTACGCCCCGAAGGGCGCACCAGGCCGAGCGACTCGTAATGCCTGAGCATGCGGGCGCTGACCCCGGACTGTCGCGCCACCTCACCGATCAACACGCCTTATTGTCCCTCGCCGCCGAGGGCCACGACCTTCTTCGCCTCCTCGACGGCGAACTCGAATCCGGTGTCCGGGTCGCGCAGCAGCCGTTGGGTGGCGAGCGCGTGGGTGCGTACGCGTGGGGCGGTGGCCGTCGTCGCCGCGTGGAGCGCGGGCACGATCACCTCGCCCAGCGCGACCAGTGCCCGGCTGAGACTCAGTTGCGTCTCCCGCCCGCCGCGCCCGAGCTGGGTCGCCAACACCTCGGCCAGCGCGGGCTCCTCGCCCTCGGGCACGAGCAGGACCGCGGCACGCCAGGCGCTGCGGGCCACCTCGTCGTCGGCGTCGGTCAACAGCGTCCGCGTGATCGCGGGCCATGCCCGCGGGTCCCCGATCTTGGACAGGGTGTGCAGCGCCTGGCTCCGTGCCTGCGTACGCTCCGAACGGACCTCGCGGAGCAGTGCGGGGAGCGTCAGGGACACCGGGTGGCGGGTGAGCGCCCAGGTCAGCATGTCGCGTACGAAGAACTCCGGCTCGACCGCGCACCGCTCGACGAGCTTGTCGACGAAGCGGGGGTCGGGCGTCGTGCCGACCGCCAGAGCGGCCCGCAGCCGCACCGAAGAACGGTCGTCGTCCAGCCCCCGCAGCGCCCGGAGTGCTTCCGTGTCCTGTGTCGTGATCGTCATGGGACCACCTCCTTGGCGAGCAGTGAAGGCCTTGTCACCGTGTCAAGGTCAAACGACGGGGGCGGCTTGGTCGCGGACACCATGAACCGGGTCCCAGGTTCGCTAGGTTGTCGGCGGGCCGTGCGCGAGGCCGGAGGCGCAGGGCCGTGAGGGGAGAGAGGGCGCGGTGGGGGAATGGTGAGCCGTTGGTACGCGGTGCTGGGTGTGAACGTTCTGCTCGGCATTCCCGCCGTCGTCCCGATATGGATGCTCTACTTCATCGTCGCCACGTGGGCGCACCCGGCGCCCGAGGAGAACGACGGGCTGGCCGTCGTCGTCATCGCGCTGGGATCCATCGTCGCGGCCTGTGGATTCCTCTGGTGGGCGGCCAACTCGCGACTCGCCCGCCGCACCGCACTCCGCGCGGCCCACTTCTGGCCGCTCGGCCTTTTCGGCACGCTCGTGCCCACGGGCGTACTCGTCTGTGTCCTCTCCTGAGAGCGTGCCGGTACTCGTCGATCCCCTGGCGACTCGCCCGAGCCCCGAAGTCCCCTCTTTTCGACGCGATGGGATACCGCCACGGTTTACCCGGATGCACACCCCTCGGTCGACGACCCGCCGGCGGTGTTCCACCACTCTGGTGTGTGACCACACCACCTGACCGGGGGGAAATATGCGTACCGTGCTCGGCAAGACAGGAGTGGCCGTCGGCGCCCTCGCGCTCATGGCGTCACCGCTGATCGTCGCGGCGCCGGCGGCTGCCGCCGATGCCATGAGCTGCAGCCACGGCTACAGCAACAAGTCGTCCAAGACCGGCCGCATCATCGGCAACGGCGTCAACGTTCGCACCGGACCGCACACCAGCTGTGGTTCCACCGGCGTACTCAACTACGACGACGGCGTGTACTTCCACTGCTGGACCAACGGGACCAGCGTGCACGGGGAGAGCCGGTGGTGGCACATCCGGGTCAACACGACCAACTGGCAGGGCTGGGTCTCCAACTACTACATCGACGCGGTCTCCCCGACGGCCAGTGAGAAGTGCTGACGTCCACGACGTGCCGGGCCCCTGGCTGAGGTTCCCGGCCGGGGGCCCTCGCCGTGCGGGTCACTTCCGTCGGCGAAGGAACAGCCACAGGCGGGCCGCGACGAGGCCGAGGACGATGACGCCGACGGTGACCTGCATCCAACGGGGGAGAGCACCCGAGCCGGGCAGGTACAGGGCGAGGGCGGTCACGTCGTGCTCCTCGGCTTCGGCAGGACCTGCTTCTCACCGTCGTCCACCAGAACGAACACGGTTCCTCGGTACGCGCTCATGCCACGAACCTACCGATGCCGTCGCGCCGGACGGCCGCTGTCGCGCGGAAGACCCCGCTCAGCCCGCCGATTCCCCCGCGTGCGGGCTCAGCACCCCCGTCGCCACCAGGACGATGAGGACGATGCCGAGCAGGACGCGGTAGTAGACGAACGGCATGAAGCTCTTCGTGGTGATGAACTTCATGAACCAGGCGATGACCGCGTAGCCGACCACGAAGGCGACGATCGTGGCGAAGATCGTCGGGCCCCAGGAGACGTGGCCCTCGCCGGCGTCCTTCAGTTCGAAGACGCCGGAGGCGAGCACCGCGGGGATGGCCAGGAGGAAGGAGTAGCGGGCCGCGGCCTCGCGGGTGTAGCCCATGAGGAGGCCGCCGCTGATGGTGGCGCCCGAGCGGGAGACGCCGGGGATGAGGGCCATCGCCTGGCAGATGCCGAAGATCAGGCCGTCCTTGACGCCCAGCTCCTTGAGGTCCTTGCGGTGGCGCACGGCGCGGTGCTTGCCGCCCGTCTCGTCGCGCGCCGCCAGGCGGTCGGCGATGCCGAGGACGATGCCCATCACGATGAGCGTCGTGGCGATCAGGCGCAGGTCGCGGAAGGGACCCTCGATCTGGTCCTTGAACGCCACGCCGAGGACGCCGATCGGGATCGAGCCGACGATCACCAGCCAGCCCATCTGCGCGTCGTGGTCCGAGCGCGGCACCTTGCCGAAGAGCGAGCCGAACCACGCCGACAGGATGCGGGCGATGTCCTTGCGGAAGTAGATCAGTACGGCTGCCTCGGTGCCGATCTGGGTGATCGCCGTGAACGCGGCACCCGGGTCGTGCCAGCCGGCGAACGCGGCGGTCAGCCGCAGATGCGCGCTGGAGGAGATCGGGAGGAACTCGGTCAGCCCCTGGACGAGCCCGAGGATGAAGGATTCAAGCCAAGACATGAAAGCTGCGCCGTCCAAGTGACTGTGGTGTGACCGAGGCGGAATGCCGGGGCGCGAGGGAGATCACGCCCCTCGTCGTGGGGCAGCGTAGCGGGCTTGGGTTACGGGACGGTGGGAGGGCCGATCCCGATCACTACGCAGGTGTCGTCCCCGATCACCTCGCGGGTGTCGTCCCCGATCACTTGGCGGGTGTCGTCAACGGGCCCGTCGTCGTCCACCCGGGCGCCTGCGGGTGCGCGGTGAGGTCCTCGTGGTGGACCGCCTCGCCGCAGGCCGAGCAGGTCACCACCGGCACCAGTTCGTGGCCGCAGACGTGTTCGAGGACCATCGGGCGGTCGCCGTCGCGCAGATGGCGGTCGCCCCACGCCATGAGGGTCATCAGGACCGGCTCCAGTTCGAGGCCGGCCGGTGTCGGCCGGTAGAGGAACCGCTGCGGGCGCTCGCTGTAGACGACCTTCTCCAGGACACCCGCCTCCACCAGGCGGCGCAGCCGCGTCGCGAGGATGTCGCGGGGTGCGCCGATGTTGCGCACCAGCTGGTCGAAGCGCTCGTTGCCGAGGCACACCTCGCGCAGCACGAGCAGGGAGTACTTCTCGCCGACCAGGGCGAGCGTGTCGGCGATGGAGCAGGGGCGCGGATCCTTCATGCGGGCAGTCTAGGGGGCCGGAGGGGGTGGGTTCAGGTTTCCAACTCTATGGGTTTGGTTTTCCAACTCACTCGGCTATCGTGAGTTTGGAATTCCTACTTACCGGTAGCCCCAGTGGCCGTGCCCACTGGTCGTCGAAAGAGGACCGCACCATGCGTGACGCCGTCATCGTCGAAGCCGTACGCACCCCCGTGGGCAAGGGGAAGCCCACGGGAGCCCTCGCCTCCGTCCACCCCGTCGAGCTCCTCGCCCACACCCTGCGCACCCTCGTCGAGCGCGCCGGAATCGACCCGGTCCTGGTCGACGACGTGATCGGCGGCACCGTCGACCAGGTCGCCGAGCAGGCCATGAACACCACCCGCTATGCCGTCCTGTCCGCCGGGTTTCCCGAGTCCGTGCCCGCCACCACCGTCGACCGCCAGTGCGGCTCCTCGCAGCAGGCCGTGCACTTCGCGGCCCAGGGCGTCATGTCGGGCGCGTACGACCTGGTCGTCGCCTGCGGAGTGGAGTCGATGGGCCGCGTACCGATGTGGTCGAACGTGCCCGCGGGCGCCGACCCGTTCGGGCCCGGTATCGCCGCGCGCTACCCGGAGGGCCTGGTCCCGCAGGGCATCAGCGCCGAGCTCATCGCCGCCAAGTGGGGCATCGGGCGCGAGCGGATGGACGCCTTCGCCACGACCTCGCACCAGCGGGCCGCGCGCGCCTGGGACGCGGGCCTCCTCGACGCCGAGACCGCGCCGATCGCGGGCCTGACCCGCGACGAGTCCGTACGCCCCGCCACCACCCCCGAGGTCCTCGCCGGCCTGAAGCCCGCCTACTACGACCCGGGCTTCGGCGAGCGCTTCCCGCAGATCGACTGGTCCGTGACCGCGGGGAACTCCAGCCCGGTCAACGACGGGGCGTCCGCCGTACCGATCACCACGAGCGAGCACGCCGCCCGGCTCGGCCTGCGCCCCCTCGCCAGGCTGCACAGCTTCGCCGTCACCGGCTCCGACCCGCTGCTCATGCTCACCGGTGTGCTGCCCGCCACCGAGAAGGTGCTTCGCAGGGCCTCACTGGCCCTCGACGACATCGATCTCTTCGAGGTCAACGAGGCCTTCGCGAGCGTCGTGCTCGCCTGGCTCCAGGAGACCGGCGCGGACCCGGAGAAGGTCAACGTGCACGGCGGCGCCATCGCGCTCGGCCACCCGCTGGGCGCCAGCGGCACCCGCCTGATGACCACGCTCGTCCACGCGATGCGGGCCCGCGGCGCGCGGTACGGGCTCCAGACCATGTGCGAGGCGGGAGGGCTCGCCAACGCGACGGTTCTCGAAGCGCTCTGAAGGGCAGGACCCGTCGGACAGGACCCGTCGGACAGGACCCCGGCGACGGATCAGTGGCCGCGCAGGTGGTGGCGCTTGAACCACGCCACCGCCGCCCCGCCCAGACCCGTCACCGCGATGAATCCCATCGCGATCAGGAAGGCGGGCGACGTCGGCGTCGACGCGCGGGCGCCCGCGATGACGTAGGCGGCCGTATTGGGGATCGACCCCAGGCCCGTGGCGAGGAGGAACGGCAGCCAGCCCATGCGGGAGACCGCCGCGCAGTAGTTGGCCGCGGCGAACGGCACCCCGGGGAAGAGCCGCACCGCCAGCATCGACCGGAAGCCGTGCCGGCTGAGCTGGCCGTCCGCGGCCTTCAGCCAGCGGCCCCGCAGCAGCGGGCGCAGCGCGTCCTGGCCCAGCATCCGGCCGAGCCCGAAGGCGATCCCGGCGCCGAACACCGTGCCGGCGAGCGCCGCGACGAGCCCCGCCTGCGAACCGAAGAGCGCGCCCGCCGCCAGGTTCAGCAGCGGACGCGGCACGAACGCGGCGGTGCACGCCCCGTACGCCACGGCGTACAGGGCGACCGCCGTGGCGCCGCCCAGCTGAGCCGGCCACCCGTCGGACAGGATCCGCTGCGGCTCGAAGAGCAGGACGCACGTCGCCGCCGCGGCGAGGAGCACCACGAGCAGGGACAGCCGCGACCACGGCGAGAGCAGGGCCCTGGTACAGCGCACGGCGAGGCCCTGCGGACGGGTGGTGGCGGTCTCGAGCATCCGGGAAGACTAACCGCCCCATGTGTCTGATCGCCGTATGGTGCGTCTCATGAGCGTCACAGTCCCGGAAACGGTGCTGAACGAGGTCCGGCGTCCGGGCCTGCGCAGCGATCTCGCCGACACCCTCCTCGAACGGCTCGTCGCGGCCTGCCTCGCGGCGGCCGATCCGGGGCGTGCCGCGCAGATGAGGGCGTACATGAAGGACGTCGCTCCCTTCCTCGGGCTGACCTCGCCGGTGCGCCGGGACGTGTCGCGTGCCGTCCTCGCCGGGACGCCGCGGCCCGACGAGGACGACTGCGCGGCGGTCGCGCTGGCCTGCTGGGAACTGCCCGAGCGCGAGTACGCGTACTTCGCCGTCGACTACCTGCGCCGCCACGTGCGGCGCTGCTCCTCCGGCTTCCTGCCCGTCGTCCGCCACCTCGTGACGACGCACTCCTGGTGGGACACGGTCGACGCGCTCGCCTCGCACGTCGTCGGCGGGCTCGTGGCGGCCGACCCCGCGCTGCGGACCGTGATGGACGAGTGGATCGAGGACGAGGACCTGTGGGTGGCCCGCACGGCCCTCCTCCACCAACTCCGCCACAAGGACGCCACCGACACCGACCGCCTCTTCGCGTACTGCGCACGCCAGGCCGGGCATCCCGACTTCTTCATCAGGAAGGCGATCGGCTGGTGCCTCAGGGAGTACGCCAAGACCGACCCGGAGGCCGTGCGCGCCTTCGTCGAACGGGAGCGGAGCAGGCTGGCGCCGCTGTCGGTCCGTGAGGCGCTGAAGAACCTCTGAGCCACGCCCCCGGGCCTGGGGGCCTTCCCTTCGTACGGCGTCGCCTCCCGTCCCGGGAGCCGTCCCGGTGGCGCAACTCGGCGACGGCAGTGCGCCGTTCAGGGCCGAAATTCATTCGACGCGCCCGCGTCCATCGGCAATGATCGGCGTCATGTTCCGGCACGCCTCTCTCACGGATACGCCCGCAGTCGCGGGCGCGGTGAAGGCTGCCGTCCTCCCCGACGCCGCATTCGACGGCGCCCGAAGCTGACCCTCTCCGGACATTCCGGCGGACCCCGCAGGGGGAGGGTCGGTGCGGTTCCGGGGTCCCCGCCTCACTCAAGGAGGCCATCACTCTTTGTTCCTGGAAGGAACAGTCATGCCCAAGACGGCTTACGTCCGCACGAAACCGCACCTGAACATCGGCACCATGGGCCACGTCGACCACGGCAAGACCACCCTGACCGCCGCCATCACCAAGGTCCTCAGCGAGCGCGGCACCGGCACGTTCGTGCCCTTCGACCGCATCGACCGCGCGCCGGAGGAGGCGCAGCGGGGCATCACCATCAACATCGCGCACGTCGAGTACGAGACCGACACCCGGCACTATGCGCACGTGGACATGCCGGGGCACGCGGACTACGTCAAGAACATGGTCACCGGCGCCGCCCAGCTCGACGGGGCGATCCTCGTCGTCTCGGCCCTCGACGGGATCATGCCGCAGACGGCGGAGCACGTGCTGCTCGCCCGCCAGGTCGGCGTCGACCACATCGTCGTCGCCCTCAACAAGGCCGACGCCGTCGACGACGGTGAGGACGCCGCGCTCACCGACCTCGTGGAGCTGGAGGTCCGCGAGCTGCTCTCCGCGCACGGGTACGGAGGGGACACCGTCCCCGTCGTACGCGTCTCGGGACTCAGGGCCCTGGAGGGCGACCCGCGCTGGACGGCCGCCGTCGAGGCGCTGCTGGACGCCGTGGACACGTACGTGCCGATGCCCGAGCGGTATCTCGACGCGCCCTTTCTGCTGTCCGTCGAGAACGTGCTCACCATCACCGGGCGCGGCACCGTCGTCACCGGTGCCGTGGAGCGCGGCACCGTCCGGCTCGGCGACCGCGTGGAGGTGCTCGGCGCGGACACCGAGACGGTGGTCACCGGCCTGGAGACCTTCGGCAAGCCGATGGAGGAGGCACAGGCGGGCGACAACGTCGCGCTGCTGCTGCGCGGGCTGCCCCGGGACGCCGTACGACGCGGCCATGTCGTCGCGGCGCCCGGCAGCGTCAGTCCGAGCAGGCGCTTCACCGCGCAGGTGTACGTCCTGTCGGCGCGCGAGGGCGGGCGCACGACGCCGATCGCGACCGGCTACCGGCCGCAGTTCTACATCCGCACCGCGGACGTGGTCGGCGACGTCGACCTCGGCGAGACCGCCGTCGCCCGCCCCGGCGACACGGTCACGATGACGGTCGAACTCGGCCGTGACGTACCGCTGGAGACGGGGCTCGGCTTCGCGATCCGCGAGGGCGGCCGCACGGTCGGCGCGGGCACGGTGACGGGTCTCGCCTGACGGACCGCGTCACACCCCGTCCCGCCCGTCCCGGGAGGCACCGGCCTCCCGGGACGGGCGGGCACAATGGACCACGTGGACGAGCATGAGTTCGAGGGTGGGCATGACGTGGTGGAACCCGGCGCGGAACAGGACGAAGCCCGGCCCGTGACCCGGCAGGTGGATCACGGCACCGCCAAGCTCATGCCCGACGTCGACCGGGCGCGCGCCTGGCTGCTCACCGTGGACGGGGCGCCGCAGTCGTACGTCGATCTGGACGCGCCCACGCACCTGGAGTTCGAGTACGCCCAGCGGCTCGCCCATGTCCTGGACACCGTCGCCGGGCCGGGGGAGCCGCTCGACGTCGTCCACCTCGGCGGCGGCGCCCTCACGCTGCCCCGCTATCTCGCCGCCACCCGCCCGGGCTCCCGCCAGGACGTCGTGGAGGCGGACCGGGGGCTGCTCGAACTGGTCGCCGAAGAGCTGCCGTTGGCGCCGGCGAGCGGCGTCGCCGTGCACGGGGCGGACGCCCGGCAGTGGCTGGAGACGGCGCCCGACGACAGCGCCGACGTCCTGGTCGCCGACGTCTTCGGCGGCTCACGCGTCCCCGCGCACCTCACCACGGTCGCGTACGCGCGGACCGCCGAGCGCGTGCTGCGGCCCGGCGGGTCCTACACCGCGAACGTCGCCGACGGCGCGCCCTTCCCGTTCCTGCGCTCCCAGCTGGCCACCCTCGCGGAGGTCTTCGAGGAGCTGGCGCTGATCGCCGAGCCGACCGTGCTGCGCGGGCGCCGCTTCGGGAACGCCGTGCTCGTCGCCTCGCACGAGCCGATCGACGTGGCGGCGCTCGCCCGGCGGGCGGCGTCCGACGCCTTCCCCGCCCGCGTCGAGCACGGCGACGCGCTGCGGCGGCTCATCGGGGACGCGCGCCCGGTCCGCGACGAGGACGCGGTGCCCTCACCCGAGCCGCCCGACGGCGCCTTCGGCATCGGCTGAGGGAACGGAGGGGACGGAGGGAACGGAGGGAACGGAAGGGGCGGAGGGGACGGAAGGAGTGGGGGACGCGGTGTCGGCGGTGCCCCGCTCGGGACCGGCCGCCACCTCCTGCGTACGACGCGTCAGATTGCGGACATCGGGTACGAACAGCACCGCCGCCGTCACCACGACCACCAGCGCCGCACAGCCCCACAGCGACGGGGAGCGGCCGAACGCCGACTCCGCGGGGCCCGCGAGCGCGGTGGCCAGCGGCACCATCGCGATGGAGCCGAACCAGTCGTAGGCGGCGACGCGCGACAGCTTCTCCTCCGGGATCTCCTGGTGCATCGCCGTCATCCAGGAGACGCCGAACACCTCGATCGCCACTCCGCTGACGAACATCACCGCGGCCAGGCCCGCGACCGGCAGGGGCACCGCGAGCGCCGCCGAGGGCGCGGCCAGCGGAAAGACGCACAGGGTGCCCGCGAACAGCAGGCGCCGCGGCTTCCACCGCATCATCAGGAACGCGCCGCCCACGGTCCCGGCGCCGAACGCGCCGAGCGCCAGGCCCCAGGGCCCCGCGCCGCCCAGCTCGTCGCGCGCGACCAGTGGCCCGAACACCGACTCGGCGGCGCCCACCACCGCCACGACCACCGAGAACTGCGCCACGATCGACCAGAGCCAGGGCCGCCCGGTGAACTCCCGCCAGCCGTCCCGCAGGTCGGCGAGGAGCCCGCCGCCGGGCGCGCGCTCCGGGATGTGGCTCACGTCGAGGAAGGAACGCAGCGCCCCGGCGAACGCGAACGCCGCCGCGTCCACGGCGAGCACCCAGCCGGGGCCGAGCGCCGCGACCATCAGACCGCCGAGCGCGGCGCCGCCCAGGCCCGCGCCCTGCATCGCCATGCGGTACAGGGCGAACGCCCGACTGACCTGTTCGCCGCTGACCGACGACATCAGCATGCCCTCGGCGGCGGGCCCGAAGAAGGCCTGGCCGACACCGCCGAGGCCGGTGAGGAGCATCATCTGCCACAGCTGCGGCTCGCCCGCCAGGACGAGCGCGGCGAAGGCGGCCTGCGAGAGGCAGTTGAGGGCGTTCGCGGCGACCATCACGTGGTGGCGGGGCAGCCGGTCGGCGAGGGCGCCGCCGATGAGCAGGAACAGCACGAGCGGCAGTGTCCGCGCGGCGGCCACGAGCCCGACGTCGCCGCCGTCGCCGCCCGCGTCCAGCACGGCGAACGCCGCCGCGATCAACGCCCCGTGGCTTCCGAGGTTCGTCACGATCGCGGCGGCGGTCAGCAGTGTGTAGTTGCGCCCGGCCCAGGTGGGGCGGCGAGATGCGGGGGCGGGAGTCGTCACCCCGGGACTATCCCCGGCCGACACCCGAACTGCCAAACCGTTTGTTCGGGTGCGGTGCCGGGTGTCGTCCGGGTGCGGTGCCGGGTGCGGTGCCGACAACCGGTGCCGGGTACCGGTGGCTCAGGACTCGTCGGTCGCGGCCTCGCTCCAGCGGACCGTGCTGAGGATCTTCTTCACCGTGGCGTCCGGGACCTCCTCCTTGACGCCTTTGGCGCCGTAGAGCGTCCAGGCCACGTACTCACCGGCCTCGTTCTTGAAGCCGAACGTGGTGGCCTTGCCCTCGGAGTCGCACTTGCCCGAGGTGGCGGCGCCGGACGTCGTCGACGTCGCCACGCTGCCCTTGACGCCGGACTTGGTGGTGTAGTCCTCGATCTTGCTGATCGTGATCTTCTTCTTGTCGGCCTTGGTCTGCTCGGTGTAGCCGCCGAAGACCCACCAGGCCGAGTCGTTGCGCGCGATGTCCTTCGTGTTCTTGGCGCCGTTCTGGCCCTTCGTGCCGACCGCGGCGAGCGACGTGTCGTCGGGCTCGCCGTCCTTGTCGTCGTCGGACGTGCACCACTTGTCCTTGAGGATCGCCGGCGCGGACATGCCGATGATGGACTTCGTGCCCTCGTCCTTGCGGTCGTCGAAGCCGATGAAGGTGTCCGGCGTCTCGACCTTCCAGTCCGGGGGCACGTCGAAGGCGGTGCCCCACTTGGGGTTCACCACGACCTGCCAGCCGGGGATCGTCGCCTTGTCCACGCCGCCCTCGCCGCGCGCGTTGCCGTCGTCGGTGGGCGACGGGTCGGGCTTCTTCGACGCGGACTTCGAGGGCTTGGCCGGACCCGCTTCGTCGTCCTTGTCCTTGTCGTCGCCGCCGAAGACCAGGAAGCCGGTGACACCGGCCGCCACGACCACGGCGAGCGCGGCGACGATCGCGGTGACCTTCGTCCTGTTGCCTCCGCCGTCGCCCTGGCCGCCGCCGGCCATCTGCTGCGTCGCCGGCATGGGCGGCGGCGTCGGGGCCGCCCAGTGCGACTGCTCGGGCTGTGAGTAGGCGCCCGGCTGCTGCGGCTGCTGCGGCTGCGTGTTGTAGGCACCCGGCTGCGGCTGCTGGTAGCCACCCGCGGGGGGCTGCTGGGGGTATCCCGGCTGCTGCTGCTGATATCCCGGCTGCTGGTAGGGATTCGGCTGCTGGTACCCCGGCTGCTGGTACGGGTTCTGACTCTGGTCCTGCGGGTTCTGCTCGCCCCCGGGCGGCTGCTGTTCTGGCCACATGGCCAGTAACCATAGAGGTCCGTGGGGCCCGGTGCCACGGCCGTCCCCCGGGGAGGCGGGCACCGGAACCGTCACGGACGTGCGGAACGTACGCAGATATGGGCAGAAAGCGTCAGGATTCCGTCGGATCGCCGTGCGTGCGGACCGTGCTGAGGATCTTCATCACCGTCTCCTCGGGGATCTCGTCCTTCACCCCGGTGGCGCCGTACAGGCTCCACGCCACGTAGTCGCCCGCGGAGTTCTTGAAGCCGAACGTGATCGCCTTGCCGTCCGTGGCGCACTTGCCCCGCATGGGCGTGTCCTTGGACCTGGCCCAGGCGATGCTGCCCTTGATGCCGGACCTGGTGGTGTACGGCTCGGCCTTCTCGTCCGAGGTGAAGCTCTTCTTGTCCGGCTGGGTGTAGCCGGCGTACACCCACCAGCCGACCTGGTTGACCGCGACCTCGTCGGTGTTCTTCGCGCCCTTCGCGCCCTTGGTCCCCACGGCCGCGAGCTCGTGGTCCTCGGTCCTGCCGTCCTTGTTGTCGTCGGCGGTGCACCACTTGGACTTCAGGTACGCGGGCGCGGACATCGTCATCAGCGGCTTGCCGGTCTCGTTGTCCTCGAAGGCGATCGCCGAGCCGGGGTTCTGTATCTCCCACTCCGGCGGTACGTCGAAGGCGGTGCCCCACTTGGGGTTCACCACGACGTGCCAGCCCTTGACGGTCGGCTTGAGGCCGTTGTCCGTGCCGCGTTCGTCGTCGCCGTCCGCGCCGGGGGCCGGCTTCTGCGCGTCGGACGACCCGCCCGACGAGGCACCGGACGGCGCGGCGGAGTCGGCCTTGGCGTCCTTGTCGTCGTCCTGGCCGCCGAGCACGACGAACCCGGTCACGGCGGCGGCCACGACCACGGCCGCCGCCGTCACGACGGAGACGATCCTGACCTTGCTGCCGCGTCCGCCGGTGCCGCCGCCGGAGCCGCCGGCTCCGGCCGGCGCCTGGGGCAGCCCGGCGGGTGCGGTCGGCGCGCTCCACTGGCCCTGCTGCCCGCCGGCGGGCTGCTGATAGGGGTTGGGCGCCTGATGTCCGGGCTGCTGCTGATATCCCGGCTGCTGGTAGGGATTCGGCTGCTGGTACCCCGGCTGCTGGTACGGGTTCTGACTCTGGTCCTGCGGGTTCTGCTCGCCCCCGGGCGGCTGCTGTCCTGGCCACATGGCGGGAAACGATACGGGGAGCGATCACGCAAGATCACGGCCGCCCCGGGGGAGCGCGGCGGCCGTGCGGCGACGGGCCGCGGAACGGCGCTCAGTCCTCCTGCGACTCGTACTCCCGCACGGTCGCGAGCATCTTCTCCACGGTGGCGTCCGGGAGTTCGCCCTCGACGCCCTTGGCGCCGTGGAAGGACCAGGAGGCGAACTCGCCGCCGGAGTCCTTGAACGCGAACACCGTGGCCTTGCCGTCGGAGTCGCACTCGCCCTCCTTCGTGATCCCGCTCGACGTCGCGGTCACCAGGCTGCCCTTGAGGCCCGACTCGGTGGTGTAGGACGTGACCGGCCCGGTGGTGACCTTGTTCTTCTCGGGCTGTGCGTACGCGCCGTAGACCCAGCCCGTCGCGTCCTTGCGCGCGGCCTCCTCGGTCGTCCTCGCGCCCCGGTTGCCCCGGGTGCCCGCCGCGGCGAGTGACGTGTAGTCCTTCTGGCCGTCCTTGTCGTCGTCGCTCGCGCACCACTTCTCCTTGAAGTAGGCGGGGGCGGCGAAGGCGGCGAGGAACTCCGCGTTCTCGTCGTCGGCGTCCTTCTCGTCCACGACGCCTCCGGCCCAGTCCCGCGACTCCAGGGACCACTCGGGCGGCACGTCGAACGCGAGGCCGCGCTTGGGGTTCACGACGACCTTCCAGCCGGGCACGGTCGGCTCGGGCACGCCGTCGCCTGCGCGGGGGTTGTCGTCGGCGGAGCCGGTCGGGGCGGCGGAGGAGCCCGACGCGGTGGGGTCGGGCCGCGCGGTGTCGTCCTTGTCGCCGCCGAGGAGCAGGGCGCCGGTGACACCCGCGGCGACCACGACGGCGCCGGCCGCGACCAGGGCGATCAGCTTGGTCCTGCCGCCGCCCCCGCCGTCGCCGTTGCCGCCGCCCACGCCGTCACCGTGCGTCGGGGCGGGCGCGGTCGCCCGGGGGCCGCCGGGCACCGTCGGGGCGTTGTGCGGAGCCTGTCCCCCGTAGGGGTTGGGCTGCTGGTATCCCGGCTGCTGGTACGGGTTCTGCCCCGGCTGGTACGGGTTCTGTTCCGGGTGATGCGGGTCCTGTCCCGGGCCCTGAGGATTCTGCTCTCCCCCGGGCGGCTGCTGTCCTTGCCACATGGGCGACAACCCTAGGTGACGGTGATCTCCGTCGAGTCAGGTCCTGGCCAAGGATCTCTACTCGTGGGTAACATCGGCGCCATGAGCGCAGACCAGATGTCGATCGGCGAGATGCTCGCCGCCACGGTGCCGATGGCCAGGACCCTGAACCTCGAATTCCGTGAGACCGCGCCGGACCGGGCCGTGGTGGCCCTGCCCGACCAGAGCGACTACCACAACCACGTCGGCGGCCCGCACGCCGGCGCCATGTTCACGCTGGGCGAGTCCGCGAGCGGCGCCATCGTCCTCGCCGCGTTCGGGGCGCAGCTCTCGCGGGCCGTGCCGCTCGCCGTCAGCGCCGAGATCGCGTACAAGAAGCTGGCCATGGGCCCGGTGACCGCCACGGCGACCCTCGGCCGCCCGGCCGCCGACGTGGTCGCCGAGCTGGACGCGGGTGAGCGCCCCGAGTTCCCCGTCACCGTCGAGATCCGGCGCGAGGACGGCGCGGTGACCGGCGAGATGACCGTCGTATGGACCCTGCGGCCCAACAACCCCAGCTGAACCGGCGCGGACCGCGCGGCTCGCCGGACGGGGAACGCCCCCGTCCGGCGCCGTGCTGTCCGGGCTCTTCCGTTCACCTCATTGACACGAGTCACCCGCAGCCGTAGTTTTCCCGCCGCCCCTCGTGGTGTCTAACGGTGTGTCACGTAGGCCTTGTCGCATAGTGCGTTCAAAGGCTGAACGACGACCCGCCATTGGCACGTGTACACGCTTCGCCTCGCAAGGCCGTGTCCGCGCACAGAAGGCACAGAAGGAAGTGACGGCTCATGTCCGACTCCGTGTCCCGGCGTTCCGCCCTCGGGCTCGCCGCCGGCGCGATCGCGGTGGCCGCCGCGGCCACCGCGGGACTGGCGGCGCCCGCGCCCGCGGCCGCCCGCGCCCGACGCGACCCCGCCGCGGGCTCCCGCGTCGAGTCCCTCGTCGCCAGGCTCCGGCTCGACGAGAAGATCTCCCTGCTGCACGGCGCGAGCGACCCGGAGAACCTCGGCCAGGCGGGTTACGTCCCCGGAGTGCCGCGCCTGGGCATTCCGCCGCTGCGGCTCGCCGACGGCCCCGCCGGTGTCCGCGTCGCGGCCCGCGCCACCGCCCTGCCCGCGCCGGTGATGCTCGCCGCCGCCTTCGACCCCGCGCTCGCCCGCCGCTACGGCCGCGTCATCGGCCGCGAGGGCCGGGCCCTCGGCCAGGACGTGCTGCTCTCGCCGATGGTCAACCTCATCCGCACGCCGTACGCGGGCCGCAACTTCGAGACCTTCACCGAGGACCCGCTGCTCGCCGCCGACCTGGTCGCCGAGGAGATCCGGGGCATCCAGGGCGAGGGACTCATCGCCACCGTCAAGCACTTCGCCCTGAACAACCAGGAGAAGGACCGCATGTC
This sequence comes from Streptomyces sp. NPDC052114, assembly GCF_040680155.1. NCBI lineage: Bacteria > Bacillati > Actinomycetota > Actinomycetes > Kitasatosporales > Streptomycetaceae > Streptomyces > Streptomyces sp. NPDC052114. The sequence continues at coordinate 69,101 of NZ_JBFAWC010000006.1, forward strand.
GATCGACGTGCGGGCCGACGAGCGCACGATGCACGAGACGGAACTGCGCGGCTTCGAGGCCGCGGTGCGCGCGGGCACCGGCGCCGTCATGGGCGCCTACAACAAGGTCAACGGCACCTTCGCCTGCGAGAACAAGCCGCTGCTCGACGACGTCCTGCGCGACCGCTGGGGCTTCGACGGATGGGTGATGACCGACTGGTCGGCCCAGCACAGCACCGCCGCCGCCCTCGCCGCGGGGCTCGACATGGAGATGCCCGACGGCGCCCACTACGGGGACGCCCTCAAGCGCGCCGTGGAGAACGGCGGTGTCCCCGAAGCGCACCTCGACCGCTCGCTGCGCCGGATCCTCGGCGTGATGGAGCGGTTCGGGCTGCTCGACGACAGTGTGCCCCGGCGCCCCGACCGCGATCCGGCGGCCGGGGCCGCCGTCGCCCGTGAGGTCGCCGAGGCGGGCGCCACCCTGCTGCGCAACGCCCACGGGACCCTGCCGCTGACCGGCCGCGCCGCCCGCGACATCGCCGTCATCGGCCCCACCGGCCGGTACCCGTTCGTCAGCGGCGGCGGCAGCGCCCACGTGGTCCCCGACCGGGCGGACAGCCCGCTCGACGCCCTCACCGAGCGCGCCGGAAGCGGCGCCCGCGTCACCTACGCGCTGGGCGAGGACCTCTACGGCAAGGAGATCCCGAGGAGCGCCCTCACCCCCGCCTTCGACACGGAGGAGCAGCGGGTCGGCGCGGGCAAGGAGTGGACGTACGAGGGGACGCTGACGCTCGACGAGGCCGACGCGTGGACCTTCGTCATCCACTACTCGGGTGCGCGGCCCACGGTCGAGCTGGCCGGGGCCGAGCTGTTCCCGCCGGTGCCGGGCGTCGGCGAGTTCTTCTCCGGCGGACTCGTCTCCAGCGCGCCCGACGGGCTGAACGTGCGGCGCGCGACCGTACCGCTCACGGGCGGCGGGCACCGGCTGCGGATCACCGCGCGGGGCGGCGACCAGGGGCAGACGTTCCGGATCCGCCGCGTCACTGCCGCCACGCGTGCGGCGGACGTCGCCGAGGCGGTGCGGGTGGCGCGCGGCGCGCACGGCGTCGTCCTGTTCGCGTACGAGGACGCGACCGAGGGCCAGGACCGCGCGAGCCTCGCGCTGCCCGGTCACCAGGAGGCGCTGATCCGGGCGGTGACCGCGGTGAACCCGCGCACCACCGTCGTCCTCAACACGTCGTCGGCCACCTCCATGCCGTGGCTGGAGCGGACCGCCGCGGTGCTGCAGATGTACTACCCAGGCCAGGAGGGCGCGGCCGCCACCGCCGCCGTCCTGTTCGGCGACTGCGACCCGGGAGGGCGGCTCACCCAGACCTTCCCGGCCGACGACGCGCACCATCCGACCGCGGGGGACCCGCGACGCTATCCGGGAGTCGACGGCGTCGAGGAGTACTCCGAGGGCATTCGCGTCGGGTACCGCTGGTACGACGCCGAAGGGGTGCGGCCGCTCTTCCCCTTCGGGCACGGACTGTCGTACACCACCTTCGCCTACAGCGATCTGACGGTCCGTCGCGTCTCCGGGCCCGGCGTCGACGTGAGCTTCGTCGTGCGCAACACCGGGGCGCGCGACGGGGTGAGCGTCGCGCAGGTGTACCTCGGCCCGTCGCCCGATCTGCGGCAGGCGCAGGCCGACCGGGCGCTCGCCGGGTACCGGCGCGTCGCGCTGCGGGCCGGGGAGCGGCGGCGCGTCACCGTGCGCGTCGACGAGCGCGCCCTCTCCGCGTGGGACGCCGAACGGCACGTCTGGCAGCTCGGCACCGGCCGTCGTGCCTTTCACGTCGGCACATCCGCACGGGAAGTGATCCTCTCCGCGACCATCGACATCAAGGGAGCCGGTTCATGAGGAGCAGCGGAAGAAGCGGGAGCGGGGGCAGGAGCCGGATACGGCGGGCCGCGTCGGTCGTCGCCGTCCTGGCGGCGGCCGCCGCGGCCGTCCTCGTGCCCCTGCCCGCCCGGGCGGCCGGTGGCGCTCCCGCCGACGGCACGCTCGTACGCACCGACGCGGGCTGGATCCGCGGTGAGTCCACCGCTCAGGGACGGCAGTTCCTCGGCGTCCCCTACGCCCGGCAGCCCGTCGGCGGCCTCCGCTGGAAGGAGCCGCGCCCCGTGCGGCCCTGGGGCGGCGTGCGCCGGGCGACCTCCTTCGGCAACCGCTGTGTGCAGGGCGCGAGTTGGGACCCCGGCTACGAGATCCCCAGTCACACCGAGGACTGCCTCGCGCTCAACGTCTACGCGCCCCGGGGGCACGCCGGACCCCGCCCCGTCATGGTGTGGCTGCACGGCGGCGGGCTCACCGCGGGCGCGGGCGCGGACGTCGTGCCCGACGCCTTCGCCCGCACGACCGGCACCGTCGTCGTGACCGTCAACTACCGCCTCGGCGCGCTGGGTTTCCTCGCGACCGAAGGACTCGACGGCGAGGCGTCCGACGGTGTCTCCGGCAACTACGGACTGCTCGACCAGCAGGCGGCGCTGCGCTGGGTGCGCGCCAACATCGGGCGGTTCGGCGGTGACGCGGCCCGCGTCACCGTGGCGGGCGAGTCCGCCGGCGGCCGCTCCGTGTGCACCCTGATCGCCTCGCCCACCGCGCGCGGCCTGTTCCGCGCGGGCATCGTGCAGAGCGGCGCGTACGGCGACTGCGCGGGCCGCGAGCGCGCGCGGGCGGTCGCCGACGGCGCGGCGTTCGCGAAGAAGGCCGGCTGTCCCGACCCGAGGACCGCCCTCGCCTGTCTGCGGGCCAGGCCCGCCGCGGAGCTCCTCGCCGCGCAGGCCTCCTTCGACTGGGGCCCGGTCGTCGGTGGCGCCTTCCTGCCGTCGCAGCCCACCGAGGCATACGCGAAGGGGACCGCGGCCCGCGTGCCCGTGCTGGGCGGCGCGAACCGCGACGAGGGGCAGCTCCACGCCTTCGCACGGTTCGACGGACAGGGCCGCCCCCTCTCCGCCGACCAGTACCCGACGGCGCTCACCGACACCTACGGGCCGCGGCTGGGCGGCCGGGTGCTCGCGACGTATCCGCTCGCCGGGCACGCCTCGCCCACGCACGCCTACGGCGCGGCGTTCGGCGACATGGCGTTCGCCTGTCCTGCGCTGCGCCTGAACACCGCCCTCGCCGCCCGCGGACCCGTCTACGCCTACGAGTTCGCCGACCGGACCTCGCCGCCCTTCGCCTCGCTGCGCGCGCTGGACACCGACTACGACTTCGGCGCGACCCACGTCAATGAAGTCCAGTACCTCTTCAGGCACTTCGGCCTGACCTCGCCGTTCGACGCCCAACAGCGGTTGCTGTCCCGGCAGATGGTCCAGTACTGGGGCTCCTTCATCCGCGACGGGGTGCCGCGCGCCGCGGGCGGGCCCACCGCGCCCGACCAGCGCACCCACCCCGGACAGGTGCTGTCGCTGCGCACCGCGTCGGCGGGCGGGAACGCGCTCGGCACGACCGTCGCCGACGCACACCGGTGCGACCTCTGGGACGCCGTTCCGGCCCGGTGAGCCCGTCCGGGTAGGCTGCCCGGCGTGCGTGGCCCAGGGGGGCGCGCACGCCGGGTACAGGCACTTGATCGGGAGGAACCGGCTTGCACGTCCAGGAGTGGCTGGAGCACGTACCGGCCGTCAGCATCTATCTGCTGGTGGGCCTCGTCATCGGACTGGAGAGCCTCGGCATCCCGCTGCCGGGGGAGATCGTCCTGGTCTCCGCGGCCCTGCTGTCCTCCCAGCACGGCGACCTCAACCCGGTGATCCTCGGGGCGTGCGCCACCGCGGGCGCCATCATCGGGGACTCGATCGGATACGCCATCGGGCGCAAGGGCGGACGCCCGCTGCTCGCCTGGCTGGAACGGAAGTTCCCCAAGCACTTCAGCGCCGCGAACGTGGCGACCGCCGAGCGGTCCTTCCAGAAGTGGGGCATGTGGGCGGTCTTCTTCGGCCGCTTCGTCGCGCTGCTTCGCATCTTCGCCGGACCGCTCGCGGGCGTCCTGCGCATGCCGTACTGGAAGTTCCTGATCGCCAACGTCCTCGGCGGCATCATCTGGGCGGGCGGCACCACCGCCGTCATCTACTACATCGGCGTGGTCGCCGAGGACTGGCTCAAGCGCTTCTCGTACGTGGGCCTCGGCATCGCCGTGCTCATCGGCGTCGGCTCGATGCTGTTCGTCAAGCGCCGGGCCAAGAAGGCGGCGGCGGAGGCCGAGGCGGCCGCCGCGGTCCCGGTGGCCGAGCCGCGGCCGGTGCCCGCCGCCGACTGACTCAGTCGCCCGCGTGCGCGGAGCGGTGGGCCCTGGCCAGCTCCACGTACATCGTGCCGTTGAGCGAGATGCCCTCGCGCTCCTCGTCGGTCAGCTGCCTGCGCACCTTGGCGGGCACGCCCGCGACGAGCGAGCCCGGGGGCACTTCCATGCCCTGGGGCACGAGCGCCTGCGCGGCCACCAGTGAACCGGCGCCGATCACCGCGCCGTTGAGGACGGTGGCGCCCATGCCGATGAGGCAGTCGTCCTCGACGGTGCAGCCGTGCAGCACGGCGTTGTGACCCACCGAGACGCGTTCGCCGATGCTGATGGGGAAGCCCGGGTCGACGTGGAGGGTGCAGTTGTCCTGGATGTTGCTGTCGGCGCCCACCTCGATGGGTCCGCAGTCGGCCCGCAGCACCGCGCCGTACCAGGTGCTCGCCCCGGCGTGCAGCGTCACCTCGCCGAGCACGACGGACGTCGGCGCGGTGAAGGAGTCCTGGTCGATCTTCGGTTCCTTGCCGCCGATGCCGGTGATGAGTGCCTCGTGGCCCATCGGATGTCTCCCTCGTGTGTACGTCGTCACGCCTGACCGCACCGTACGGGACCGGGTGGCCCGCGCCGCCGCGTGGGGCGAAGATCACAGCTCGACGGCCTGCGCGGCGCCGGACCGCTGAGTAACGTGAGCCCGTGCCGAAGAACAGGAACACGTTCTCATCCATTGCCGCCGGGCCGCGCCGGCTCGCGCAGCGCGCCGTCCACGCGGGCTGGGCGTGGGTGCAGCGCACGGGTGCGGTGACCGCCGCGCACCCCGGGCGGCTGCGGTTCGGTGCGATCGGCGAGGGCACCCGGCTGGCCTTCCCGCAGGGCACGGTCTTCGGGGAGCCGTGGATCAGGCTCGGTGCGCACTGCATCGTGGGCCAGCACGTGACGCTCACCGCGGGGATGATGCCGGACCTCGACCTCGGGCCCGATCCGATCCTGCGGATCGGCGACGGCGTCGTCCTGGGGCGCGGCAGCCACATCATCGCCGACACCACGGTCACGATCGGCGACGACTGCTACTTCGGCCCCTATGTGTACGTGACGTCCACCAACCACTCGTACGACGATCCCCACACGCCCATCGGCAAGCAGTGGCCGCGGATGGAGCCGGTGGAGATCGGGCCCGGCTGCTGGATCGGGACGGGGGCGGTGATCCTGCCGGGGGCCCGGATCGGCCGCAACGTCGTGGTCGCGGCCGGCGCCGTCGTCCGGGGCGAGGTGCCGGATCACGCGGTGGTGGCGGGGGCGCCCGCGCGGGTGGTGCGGTCGTGGGACGCGCAGCGGGGGTGGGAGCCGCCGCTGCGGACGCCGGCGCCCGTGCCGATTCCCGACGGGATCACGCCGGAGCAGCTCATCGCGCTGGGGGAGTTGGGGGAGGCGTAGGCCTTCCTCAGGTCGCCAGGAGGACCGTGCCCGCCAGGGCCAGGCCCGCGCCGACCGCCTGGATGCCGCGCAGGCGTTCGTTCAGGACCGCCCGTGCCGCCAGCGCCGTCACCACCGGGTAGACGGAGGAGAGCACGGCGGCGACCGTGACCGGGCCGTTCTGCGCGGCCACCGAGTACGTGCCGTTGGCCGCGACGTCCGCGAGGCCGACGAAGGCGAGGGCGGGCAGCGCGGTCCGGACGACGCCCATGCCGGAGCCCTCGGGCAGCGCCCTGCCGCCGCGCCTCACGGAGACGTACAGCGCCGCGCCGCCCGCCGCCACGTTGGTCACGCGCTGCACGAACAGCGCGAGGAAGAGGCCGGTCAGCGTGGTCGACGCCTCGGCGATCAGGGCCATCACGCCGCCGAAGCCGAACGCGGCGAGCAGGGTGAGCAGCACCGCCCGGCGCTGCACGGGCGCGCCGCGCAGTTCGGGGCCGCCCGCGAGCACGATGCCGGCGACGGCCACGGCGATGCCCGCGAACTGCGCGAGTCCGGGCCGTTCGCCGAGGAGGAGTCCGACGCCGACCGGCACGGCGACGCCGAGCGAGCCGAGCGGCGAGACGACGCCCATCGGGCCGAGGGCCAGCGCCTTGTAGAAGGCGAGCATGGCGACGGGGCCGACGAGGCCCGCGGCCACCGCGAACCACAACTGCGGGCCCCACTCGCTCCAGCCACCGGTCGCGACGACGACCGCGCCGAGCACGGCCACCGCGATCGTCTGCGAGACGACCACCACCGTCAGGGCCGGGATGCGCCGGGTCAGCAGTCCGCCGCCGAAGTCCGCGAGACCCCACAGGAGGCTGGTGGCCAGGGCGAACAGTGCGGTCATCGAGGAGCCTCGCAGTACAGTGTGTTGAACCATCCGGAACCATCAGGTGCACCACACCGTAGTTCAGTATCCTGAACTCTGTCATCCAAAATATTGGACGGAATGTGTCGGACCTCGACCAGCTGACCCAGTCGCTCGCACGCAACCTCAAGCGCTGGCGCAACGAGAGGGGCTTCACCCTCGACGCCCTCGCGGCCCGCGCCGGCGTGAGCCGCGGCATGATCATCCAGATCGAGCAGGCCAGGACCAACCCCAGCGTGGGCATCACGGTGAAGCTCGCGGACGCGCTGGGCGTCAGCATCACCACGCTCCTCGACTACGAACAGGGCTCGCACGTACGGCTCGTGCCGCCGGAGCAGGCGGTCCGCATGTGGTCGACGGAGGCCGGCAGCAGCACCACGCTGCTGGTGGGCACCGACGCGCGCGGCCCCTTCGAGCTGTGGTCCTGGCGGCTGATGCCCGACGACGGCAGCGACTCCGACGCCCATCCGCCGGGCACCGTCGAGCTGTTGCACGTCTCCCGGGGTGAACTGACCCTCCTCGTCGACGGGGTCGAGCACCTCGTCCCCGCGGGCACGGCCGCCACCTTCGAGGCCAACGTGCCGCACGGCTACCACAACAAGGGCGCCGAACCGGTGGAGATGACCATGACCGTCTCGGTGCCGCCCGCCCACGCCGCCGCCTACTGAGGGCTGTTAGCGTTCCGCCATGCGCGCACCCATCGGTGAATTCGACGTCGTCCGCACCGCCCCGGAAGCCCTCGACCTGCTCGTCGCGCCCGTCGCCGAGGCCGTGCGCGGCTGGCACGGGCCCGTCCCGGCCGAGGAGCTCGTCCACGTCGACACCGACCCGCGCTGGGCCGACACCGCCACCTTCCTGGAGCACTACGGCCCCGAACTGCTCGACCAGTCCGCCAACTGCGTCGTCGTCGCGGGCAAGCGCGGCGGCGGGACCACGCTCGCCGCGTGCGTCGTGCTGTCCGGGACGCGGGTCGACGTGAACGGCGCCGTGCGCCGCCAACTGGGCGCGCGCAAGGCGTCGTTCGCCCCGATGGACACGGCCACGGGCGAGACCGGCATGGAGTACGGCGGCATCACCCCGATCGGGCTGCCCGCCGCGTGGCCGCTGCTGGTCGACTCCGCCGTCGCCGCTCTGCCGTACGTCCTGGTCGGCAGCGGAAGCCGGCGCGGCAAGCTCATCGTGCCCGGCAAGGTCTTCGCCGGGCTCCCGAACGCGGTCGTGCTCGACGGGCTCGGCGCCGCCGCCTGACCCTCACCGCGCGTCCCGCCGCAGCCGCACCCGGTACGAATGGCGCTCGGGCAGGAAGTGGCTGATCGTCAGCTCGACGGGACGTCCCGCTGCGGTCACGGACAACCGGTCGACGCGCAGCAGCGGATGCGCGGGCGGACAGCCGAGACGGGCGGCCGCCGCCGCGTCCGCAGGGGCGACCGTCACGCTCTGGTGCGCCTCGGCGACGGGCTCCGGGAGCCGCCCGTCGAGCAGGCCGAGCACCGCCGCGCCGCTCGCCGCGCCCTTCACGGTCAACTCGGGTATGTCCGCGAGGAGTTCACCGACCTCGGGCGGCAGGAAGACGGCCGTCAGACAGAACGGCGTGTCCTCGCGCAGGCGCAGGAAGTCGGCCCGGTCCACCTGGTCGGCGCCGAGCCGCAGGCGTCCCGCCGCGTCGAGGTCGACCAGACGGCGCAGCGGTGTCAGGAGACGCGTCGACGTGTCCGGCGGCAGCGCGAACAGGTCCTCCGCGGCCGTGAACCGGCCGCCGGGGTGGTCGTGCCGCCGCCTGGCGAACGTGCCGCGACCCGGCGCACGGTCCACCAGGCCCTCCGCCACCAGGTCCTGGAAGGCGCGCCGCACCGTCTGCCGGCTCACGCCGCGGCTCGCCGCGAGCTGGGCCTCCGTGGGCAGCCGCACCCCCTCGGGATAGTCGTGCCGCAGGATCGCCTCACGCAGCTCGCGGGCCAGCCGCGCATACGCGCTCTCACCCCGGCCCATGGTGCTGTCCCCCGTAGCCCCGCATGCTCTTCGCCTCTCGTCTCAGACGTCCAGGCCGCCGCGCGCCACGAGTTGACGGGCAATCACATTGCGCTGGATCTCATTGGTGCCCTCGCCCACGATCATCAGCGGCGCGTCGCGGAAGTAGCGCTCGACGTCGAACTCCGTGGAGTAGCCGTGGCCGCCGTGGATGCGGACCGCGTCGAGCGCGATCCGCATGGCCGTCTCCGAGGCGAACAGCTTGGCCATCCCCGCCTCCATGTCCACGCGCCGCCCCGCGTCCGCCTCGCGCGCCGCGTGCAGGGTCAGCTGGCGGGCCGCCGACAGCGAAGTCGCCATGTCCGCGAGGTAGTTGCCGATGGACTGGTGCCGCCAGATCGGCACGCCGAACGACTCGCGCTCCTGGGCGTAGCGCAGCGCGTCCTCGAACGCCGCCCGTCCCACGCCGAGCGCGCGGGCCGCGACCTGCAGCCGCCCGGTCTCCAGGCCCTTCATCATCTGCGCGAAACCCTCGCCCTCGACGCCGCCGAGCAGCGCGTCGGCCGGGGCGCGGTAGCCGAAGAAGGACAGCTCGCAGCTCTCCACGCCCTTGTAGCCGAGCTTCGGCAGGTCGCGCGAGACGGTCAGGCCGGGGCCGTGCTCGACGAGCAGCACGGAGATGCCGCTGTGGCGCGGTGCGGCGTCCGGGTCGGTCTTGCACAGCAGCGCGATCAGCCGGGAGCGGCGGGAGTTGGTGATCCACGTCTTCGCGCCGTCGACGACATACCCGTCGCCGTCCTCGGCGGGGCGGGCGACCGTGCGCAGCGCCTGAAGGTCCGAGCCGCCGCCCGGCTCGGTCAGCGCCATCGTGGCGCGCACCTCGCCCGTGGCCATGCGGGGCAGCCAGCGGCGCCGCTGCTCGGGCGTGCCGAAGTGCACCAGCAGCTTCGTGACGACGGTGTGGCCGCCCATCGCGCCCGCCAGGCTCATCCAGCCGCGCGCCAGCTCCTCGGTGACCAGGACGTAGCAGGGCGTGGAGACCGGGGTGCCGCCGAACTCCTCGGGCACGGCGAGCCCGAACACGCCGAGCTCCTTCATCCCCTCGATGAGTTCCTCGGGATAGGTGTCGGCGTGCTCCAACTGGCGCGCGACGGGCCTGACCCGCTCGTCCACGAAGTCGCGGACGGTCGTGACGACCAGCCGCTCGTCGGGGGAGAGGTCGTCCAGGGTGCTCACCGGCAGACCCCTTCCGCGCGCAGCCGGGCGATGTCGTCGGGCCCGCGCCCCAGTTCGGCGAGGATCGCGTCCGTGTGCTCGCCCGCCCCGGGCACCGGGTCCATGCGCGGCGCGACCCCGGAGAGCAGGGCCGGGGGCAGCAGCGCCTGGACGGGCTCCGCCGTGCCCGGCACCCGGATGTCCCGCCAGCGGTCGCGCTCGGCGAGCACCGGGTGGTCGAGGAACTCGTGCACCGAATTGACCCCGGCGTTCGCGATGCCGGTCCGGTCGAGCAGCTTCATCGCCTCCTCGCCGTCGAGTTCACGGAAGCGTACGGAGATGAGCGCGTCCAGCGCGTCGCGGTGCGCCACGCGGTCGGACCCGGTGGCGAACCGGGGATCCTCCGCGAGCTCGGGCCGGCCGAGGAACTCCCGGCACAGGGCGGCCCATTCGCGTTCGTTCTGCACGGAGAGCAGCACGTCCTTGCCGTCGGACGCGGTGAACGGGCCGTACGGCGCGACCGTGGCGTGCCGGGCGCCGACGCGGGGCGGCTGGGTGCCGCCGTAGCGGGTGTAGTAGGCGGGCTGGCTCATCCACTCGGCGAGCGCGTCGAACAAGGAGACCTCGACGGCGGGCGCGCGGCCGGTCGTCGCGCGGGTGAACAGCGCCGAGAGGATGCCGCTGTAGGCGTACATCCCGCCCGCGATGTCGGCGACCGAGATGCCCACGCGCACCGCCTCGTCCGGGGTGCCGGTGAGCTGGAGCAGCCCGGTCTGGCACTGCACGAGCAGGTCGTACGCCTTGCGGTCCGCCCAGGGCCCTTCCGTGCCGTAGCCGCTGACGGTGCACGGGATCAGGGAGGGGTGACGGGCCTGCAGCTCCTCGGCGCCCAGGCCCATGCGGGCGGCGGCGCCCGGGGCGAGGTTCTGCACGAACACATCGGCGCCCGCGAGGAGTTCGGCCAGGATCTCCTGTCCTTCCGCGGACTTGAGGTCGAGGGTGAGGGACTCCTTGGAGCGGTTCAGCCAGACGAAGTAGCTGGCCTGCCCGTGCACCGTGGTGTCGTACCGACGCGCGAAGTCGCCGCCGCCGGGCCGCTCGACCTTGATGACGCGGGCGCCGAGATCGGCGAGCTGCCGCGTGGCGAAGGGAGCGGCGACGGCCTGCTCCAGGCTGACGACGGTGATGCCGGCGAGGGGGAGGGGAGGAGGCATGCCGCGTTTGTACGGCCAAAGGGTGGGCGCGTCAATGGCCGGTCCACGGGGGCGCCTCGGCGTACGGGCGGGGCGCATGGGGTTGACGGGGGCGAGCGCGCGGCGGAGGGTGGGTGAGGATGCGTACGGCACGGGCCCGGATTTGTACGGCACAAGGCGTCGTGGGGGCGGGCGTGCCGACGGGCGGCGCGGGCGGCGCGACGGTGCGGGGGTGAGCATGGGGCACACGCCATCACGGCGGGGCAAGGGGCTCGCGGCGTACCTGGACGCCTGGAACCCGGATCCGGTCACCACGGTGGACGTGCTGCGTGCCGAGCCGCTCGCCGCGTTCGGCGCACTGCTCGACGTTCCCGACGTTCCCGCCGGGGCCGGTCCTCCGGACGCCCCCGTCGCCGGTGGGCACCTGCCGCCCCTGTGGCACTGGCTGTACTTCCTCGACTGGCCCGCCCAGCGCGACCTCGGTACGGACGGCCACCCCGCGCACGGAAGCTTCCTGCCGCCGGTCCCCGACCGCCGCCGGATGATCGCGGGCGGCCGGGCCGAGTTCACCGCGCCCCTCACCGTCGGCGCCGAGGCCCGGCGCACCACCGGCCTCGCCAAGACGGAGGTCAAGCACGGCCGCACCGGCGAGATGGTGTTCGTCACCGTGCGCCACGAGATCATCCAGGAAGGGCGGGTCCGCGTCGTCGAGGAGCAGGACGTCGTCTACCGCAGCGGCGAGGACACGCGCCGCCGCGGGCGCTTCGGATGCGACACGGGCGACGCGCCCGAGGCCGCCGAGCCCTGGCAGCTGGTGCTGCGCCCCTCGCCCTCGCTGCTCTTCCGGTTCAGCGCGCTGACCGCCAACGCGCACCGCATCCACTACGACACGCCGTACTGCAAGGACGTCGAGGGCTACCCGGGGCTCGTCGTGCACGGCCCGCTGCTGGTGCTGCTCATGCTCCAGGCGGCCCGCGCACACGCGCCGGGGCGGACGGTGCGCGGTCTGTCGTACCGATTGCACCAGCCGTTGTTCGCCGGGGAGCAGCTCCTGGCCCTCGGCGGGCCGGACGGCGAGCGCGGGGCCGAGCTGCGTGTCGCGAGCCGCCGCGACGAACGGCACGCGAGCGCGCGCGTGACGTTCGCCTGACGGGGGCGCTCGCCTCTTCCGCGTACGTCTGACGGGGGCGCTCGCCCTCTCCGAGTACGTCTGACGGGGGCGCTCGCCCCTTCTCCGCGTACGCCTGACAAAGGCGCTCGCCCTCCCCGCGTACGCCCGACGAAGGCACCGGCTCTCCCCGCGTACGCCCGACCGCGGCGCCCCCCCCTCGCCGACATGCGCCCGATTGCGCCGCGTCCTTCCCGACGCGCTCCGGACGTGCGGTCGACGCGCGCCGGAAGCGCGCAGTTCAGCCGGCGCCGTCACCGTGCTGAACGTGCCGCGCCGCAGCGGCGCCGGACCCGAGCGCGTCCGTGACCGCCGTCTCCTCCTCTTCCCCCCTCTTCTCTCCCTTCTTCTTCCCGCTCTTCCCCTCGGCCCCGTCGTCCCCACCGAACCGAGAACGGAACTGTCATGCCTTCGACACCGCTCGTCACGACGGCCACCAGCTCCTACGTCACCTCCATCGCCGACACCCCCGCACAGATCAGGGCCGCCCAGCGGCTGCGGTACCAGGTGTTCGGCGAGGAACTGGGCGCGACCCTCGACACGCCCCTGCCCGGACACGACATCGACGCCTTCGACGACCTCGCCGACCACCTCCTCGTCACCGACACCTCGACCGGCGACGTCGTCGGCACCTACCGGCTGCTGCCGCCCGGCAGGACGGACCGGTCCTACTCCGACGGCGAGTTCGACCTGCGCGCGCTCGGCGGCCTGCGGGCCTCGACCGTCGAGGCGGGCCGCTCCTGCGTGCACCCCGCCCACCGCTCCGGGGCCGTGATCAACCTGATGTGGTCGGCGCTGGCCCGCTACGTCCTGCTCTCCGGCCACCGTCACCTGGCGGGCTGCGCCTCGGTGCCGCTCGCCGACGGCGGCCGGGCCGCGGCCAGCGCCTGGCTGCTCGGCACGGCCAAGCACGTGTCGCCGCCCGATCTGCGCGTCCACCCCCGGCGCCCCTGGACGCCCACCGGTCCCGCGCCCGAGCGCCCGTCCTACGCCGATCTGCCGCCCCTGCTGCGCGGCTACCTCCGCCTCGGCGCGTGGATGTGCGGTGCCCCCGCGCACGACCCGGACTTCGACGTCGCGGACTTCTTCGTGCTCCTCGACATGGAACGCCTCAGCCCGCGCTACCGCCGCTACTTCCTCGGGGAGGACGCGTGAGCGGCACCTGGTGTCCGGCGCACGCGCCGGGTCCCGCCTCGCCGCCGAGCCCGTGGGCGGCCGAGATCGGCTGCCCCGCGCGCTGTGCCACCGACCCGGACCCGCGCGTGCCGCTGGCTGAACTCGCGCGCCGGTACGCCGCGTTGACCGGCGTGCTGCCCCGGTCCTTCGCACGCGGCGACCGGCTCGCCGACCCGCGGATCCTGCGGTCGCAGGCGCGCGCGGTGCTCGGCGCGCTCGGCGTGCGGCTCGAGGCGGGGCCCGGAGGCGTGGGGCGCCTGAGCGCGCGCGAGGGCGGCGTGGGCACGCTCGTCGTGGCCAACCACATCTCCTGGCTCGACGTCGTCGCCCTGCTCGCCGTCGAGCCGGTGCACGTCCTCGCCAAGCGGGAGGTCGGCCGCTGGCCGGTCGTCGGCGCGCTCGCCCGGCGCGCGGGCACACGGTTCATCGACCGGGAGGGCAGCCCACGTCAACTGCCGTCATCTGTGGCGGAGTTGGCGCGTGATCTGCGCGACGGCACCTCGCTCCTGGTGTTTCCGCAGGCGACGACGTGGTGCGCCGCGGGGGGCGGACGGTTCCGGCGGGCCGTCTTCCAGGCGGCGGTGGACGCGGGCGCGCCCGTGCGCCCGGTGACGATCGAGTACCGGCAGCGCGGCGCCGCCTCCACCGCGGCGGCCTTCCTCGGCGACGAGGACTTCACGGTCTCGCTGCGCCGGGTGGCCGCCGCGCGCGGGCTGACCGCGCGGATCACGGTGCACGATCCGCTCCTCGGCGCCGACCGGCGGGCGCTGGCCGACGCGGCCCGCGCGGCGGTCACGGGGGCAGCGGTCACGCGGGCGGCGGCCGTGGGCCGGGACACGGTCCGCGGAGCGGGCCCCCGGCGGCCGGTCGGTCACCGCCCCCTGCCCGCCCGGCCGCTCCCGTAGCGGTGGGCGCGGTCGGGCACGGGCGCGCGCGTGGCGCGGACGGTGCTGCTGTCGAGCGGCGCGTCGGCCAACCGGCGCCAGATCAGGGCGACATGGCGGGCGAGGCGGACGACCGGCTTGTGGGCGAAGATGATGTACGTCATGAGGGCACCTCCCAAAGGGCGGCGCGGCAGCGGGAGTCCACGCGACAGCGGGACGGACGGCATGCGTGAGGAACGCGAAGGGTCCGCCCGTGAGGTGTGCGTGAGGGACGCGGGAGGCGTCAGCGCGTACCGCGAGGAGACGGGTGAAGGACGCTGAGGAGTCGACGACTGCGACTCGGACTCTTGTCCATGATGACCGCCTCCTCTCCACGCGACGTGCGGAACCCACTCGATTCGATCCGATTCGACTCGATTCGATCCCGGCGGAATTGCCCCCACCGTAAGCGCCGGGTGTCCGGACGGCCAGGGGCCGAAGGTCCCGAAACGCCGCCACGGCGATCCCCGGGGCGCCGGGCGGACGGACCCGGACGGGCGCGCACGGACGCGGACAGCGGCGGGCCCGCCGCGCAGTCGGCATGCGCGGCGGGCCGGGGGAGGCGCGGTGAGCGGCGGGCGGTGCTCAGCCCTGGCGCGTCAGCCGCTTGAAGTTGTCGCCGAAGGTCCAGCCCTTCGAGCCGTCCCAGTTGATGGACCACGTCATCAGGCCCTTGAGGGAGCCGTTGTAGGTGTTCCACGCCTGGGAGACGAGGTTCGGCGCCATGTAGCCGCCGCCCGCGCCCGGCTGGGCCGGCAGACCCGGGACCTGCTTGTCGTAGGGGACCTTGATGGTGGTGCCCTGGATGACCAGGCCCTTGTTGAGGCAGTCGGTCTGGGCGGTGAAGCCCTGGACGGTGCCGGCGGAGTAGGAGTCGCCGGAGCAGCCGTACATGCTGCCGTTGTAGTACTGCATGTTCAGCCACCACAGGCGGCCGTTGTCCGCGTACTTCTTGATGACCGGCAGGTACGCGCCCCAGATGGAGCCGTAGGTGACGCTGCCGCCCGTGACGTACGCCGTCTCCGGGGCCATCGTGAGGCCGAAGCCCGCGGGCATGCGGGCGAGCACGCCGTCGATGATGCGGATCAGGTTGGTCTGCGAGGGCGAGAGCTGGTTGATGTTGCCGCTGCCCACCAGGCCGGTCTCGATGTCGATGTCGATGCCGTCGAAGTTGTACTTCTTCAGGATCGGCACGATGGTCTCGACGAAGCGGTCCGCGACGGCGGGCGAGCTGAGGTCGATGCCGGCCGTCGCGCCGCCGATGGACATCAGGATGGTGGCGCCGTCGGCCTTGGCCTGGCACATCTCGGCGGGCGTCGCGACCTTCACGGTCGCGTCCATGCCGTCCTCCCACAGGACGGTGCCGTCCGAGCGGATCACGGGGAAGGCCGCGTTGATCACGTTGTAGCCGTGCTCGCGGATGCGGGAGTCGGTGATCGGGGTCCAGCCGAACGGCGGGTGGACGCCGTTGGAGGCGCCGTCCCAGTTCTCCCAGTACCCCTGGAGCACCTTGCCCGCGGGCTTCGGCTTGAGGGCGCAGGTGTCGGCCCGCGGTGCGGGGGCGGCGGACTCCGGAGCGGCCGCGGCGGCCGGCAGTTGTGCGACACAGACCAGTGCCAGGGCGGACCCCAGCAGGCGTAACGTCCGACCGATCACGCTGTTGCTCCCTGGATGCGGAGGGGGATCTGGAGACGTGCGGGGTGCGATGCGTCAACTTAGGATGGTCCAGACCAGGCGTCAATAGGTCTGCACCAAAGGCGGGTTGACGGTAAGCGGGTCCGTGTCGCGGTGCCTCAGCCGTCCACCGGGAGTCCCTTCGGCTCCTTGATCCGCTTCATGATGATCTGGCTGTTGACCTCGGTGACGCCCGCCAGCGCCGTGAGGCGCTCGATCCAGAGGCGTTCGTACGCCGCGAGGTCCGCGACCGCGATGCGCAGCAGGCAGCCGGGGCTGCCGAACAGGCGGTGCGCCTCGATGACGTCCGGAATGTCCTGGAGCGCCTCCTCGAACGCCTCCACCGTCTCGCGGTCGCGCCGCACCTCGATGGAGACGAGCACCTCGAAGCCGCGCCCGACGGCCGCCGGGTCGACGACCGCGCGATACCCCTGGATCACGCCGTCCAGCTCCAGCTGGCGCACCCGTCGCATGCACGGGGAGGCGCTCAGGCCGACCCGCTGGGCCAGCTCCTGGTTGGTCAGTCGGCCGTCCTTCTGTAGCTCACGCAAGATGTTGCGATCGATATCGTCCATGGCGCAATTATTCACCCTTCATGTTGCGGGAGGGGTCCATCTTGGCAAGCACATTGCGCGATGTTCGATCTATCGTTGCGTCGAGGCTGCCCACCACTCCGGGGGCTGAGGGTCCTCGAGGAACCAGGGAGGTACGCGGACGTGGAACCGCAGACGCGACGGATCGTCGTCATCAGCACCGGCGGGACGATCGCGAGCCGCTGGCAGGGGACCGGTTTCGCCGCCGACGCCCCCGGCCGCGAGGTGCTCGCCACGGCCGCGCTGCCCCACGACATCAAGGTCGAGGTCGTCGACCTGTTCAACGTGAACAGCCCGCGCCTGACCTCCGCCCAGCAGCTCACCCTGCTGCGCACCGCGCACGAGGTGCTCGCCGACCCCGGCGTCGACGGCATCGTCGTCACGCACGGCACGGACACCCTTGAGGAGTCCGCCTTCCTCCTCGACCTGCACCACGACGACCCCCGCCCGGTGGTCTTCACCGGCGCCCAGAAGCCCCTCGGCGTCGAGGGCGGCGACGGCCCCGGCAACCTCTACGACGCGCTGCTCACCGCCGCGACGGTCCGCGACCTCGGCGTCCTCGTCGTCTTCGACGGCAAGGTGCACGCCGCCCGCGGCACCGTGAAGACCCAGACCCTCGCCGCCGACGCCTTCGCCGACCCGTCCGGTCCGCGCGTGGGCAAGGTCGGTTTCGGCAAGGTCTCGATACTGCACCGCCCGGAGCGCCCCGCCCCGCTGCCGCTGCCCGCCGCCACCTCCCTGCCGCGCATCGACATGGTCATGCACCACGTCGACGCCGACCCGCTCTTCGTCGAGACGGCCGTCGAGGCGGGCGCCCAGGGCATCGTGCTCGTCGCCACCGGCGCGGGCAACGCGACCCCCGAGTTCGTCGCCGCCGTCGCCGCCGCCGTCGACCAGGGCGTCCTCGTCGCCCTGACCACCCGTGTCCCGGCCGGTCCCGTCACCGAGATCTACACGCACGGCGGTGCCGTCGACCTCGCGGCGGCGGGCGCCGTGCTCACCGGCACGCTGCGCGCCGGGCAGGCACGCAGCGCGGTGCTCGCGGCGCTCCTCGCGGCCTCCGGCCGGGACGAGCGGACCGCCGTGCTGCGGCGCGCTCTCGGCGAGACGGCCGTCGTGGCCGACATCGCCGACCGGGCCGCCTGAACGTTTCGCCTCGACTGCCTCCCGCGGCCGGCCGACTAGGCCGGTCGCGCAGCTCCCCGCGCCCCTGACGGGGCGCGCCCCGCCGTGTACGACCCTGGAAGAGAACGCCATGACCGCCGCCCCCACTCCCGCACTCCGCCGCGAGCACGACCTGCTCGGTGACCGGGACGTGCCCGCCGACGTCTACTGGGGCATCCACTCCCTGCGGGCCACCGAGAACTTCCCGATCACGGGCATCCCGATCTCCGTGTACCCGCAGCTGATCGACGCGCTCGCCGCCGTCAAGGAGGCCGCCGCCCGCGCCAACGAGGAACTCGGCCTGCTCCCGAAGGCCAAGGCCGACGCCATCGCCGCCGCCTGCCGGGAGATCCGCGAGGGCCGCCTGCACGACCAGTTCGTCGTCGACGTCGTCCAGGGCGGCGCGGGCACCTCCACCAACATGAACGCCAACGAGGTCGTCGCCAACCGCGCCCTCGAACTCCTCGGCCACCCCAAGGGCGCCTACGCGCACCTGCACCCGAACGAGGACGTCAACCTCAGCCAGTCCACCAACGACGTCTACCCCACCGCCGTGAAGGTCGCGACGATCAGCGCGGTGCACGGACTGCTGCGCGCGATGTCGGTGGTGCAGGACGCGTTCGCGGCGAAGGCGCTGGAGTTCCGCGACGTCCTGAAGATGGGGCGCACCCAGCTCCAGGACGCGGTGCCGATGACGCTCGGCCAGGAGTTCTCCGCGTACGCCGTGATGCTCGACGAGGACCGCGCGCGGCTCGCCGAGGCCGTCGAGCTGATCCACGAGATCAACCTCGGCGCCACCGCGATCGGCACGGGCCTCAACGCCCCCGCCGGTTACGCCGAGACGGCCCGCCGCCACCTCGCCGAGATCACCGGCATGCCGCTGGTGACGGCCGCCAACCTGGTCGAGGCCACCCAGGACTGCGGCGCCTTCGTGCACCTGTCGGGCGTCCTGAAGCGGATCGCGGTCAAGCTCTCCAAGAGCTGCAACGACCTGCGGCTGCTGTCGTCGGGGCCGCGCGCGGGGCTCAACGAGATCAACCTGCCGCCGGTGCAGGCCGGTTCGAGCATCATGCCGGGCAAGGTCAACCCGGTCATCCCCGAGGTCGTCAACCAGGTCGCCTTCGAGGTGATCGGCAACGACGTCACCATCACCATGGCCGCCGAGGCGGGCCAGCTCCAGCTCAACGCCTTCGAGCCGATCATCCTGCACTCGCTCGCCAAGAGCATCACCTCGCTGCGGGCGGCCTGTGTCACCCTCGCCGAGCGCTGCGTCGAGGGCATCACCGCCAACACGGAGGTGCTGCGCGCCTCGGTGGAGACGTCCATCGGCCTGGTGACCGCGCTCAACCCGCACATCGGCTACACCGCGGCGACGGAGATCGCGCAGGAAGCCCTGAGCACGGGCAGGGGCGTTGCCGAACTGGTGCTGGAGAAGGGGCTGTTGCCGCCGGAGCGGCTTGCGGAGCTGCTCACCCCTGAGCGGGTGGCCGGGGCGGCCTGAGGTCTTTCGGCTGCGCGTCCGTCGTGGCGGGGCGCGCAGTTCCCCGCGTCCCTGCCGGGGCGCCCGCTAGCGGGGCGCCAGGGCGTCCAGCGCCGCTTGTGCCGTGAACTCGCCGTGGCCGCCCCGGAACAGCAGTTCCGCCGCGGCGAATGCGGCGTCATCGGCGTGGGCGGCCACGTAGGGGATCGCCACACACCGCATGCCCGCCGCCCGCGCGGCCTCCGCGCCCGGCGTTGCGTCCTCGAAGACCACGCAGTCCGCCGGCGCGGCGCCGAGCAGCTCGGCCGCGGCGAGGAAGACGTCCGGCGCCGGCTTGCCGCGCGGGACCTCCTCGGCCGAGACGAACGTGGTCAGCTGCGCGTCCAGGCCCGTGCCGGCCAGGATCGCCGCGATGGCCGCGCGCGAGGAGCCGGACGCCACGGCCATCGGCACGCCCGCGTCGTGCAGCCGCTCGACGAGCTTGCGCATCTCCGGGTAGACGGGGGTCTCGGCGCGGGCCAGTGCCAGATAGCGGCGGTCCAGGTCGGCGAGCAGCTCGTCCACCGTCGCCTCGATCCCGTACTCCCGCCGCCACAGCGCGAGCGTCTCGTGCGAGCTGATGCCGACGTACCGCTCGTTGTCGGCCCAGGTGTACGGGCGGCCCGTGTACTCGGCGAGCAGGGCCCGCGACGCCTCGTAGTAGTTGGGCTCGCTGTCCACGAGGGTGCCGTCGAGATCGAAGATGACCGAGGTGCTGCCGAAGGTGCTCATGCCTCCAGCATGCCAAAGGCCCAGCTCACGACGGCGGGGCCGACCGTCCGCCCCGCCTCACGACCGCGCGGCCGTGGCCCTGCCCACCGACTCGACCAGCGGCAGCAGACGGTGCGGCACGCGCTCCCTGAGCGCCATCTCGGTGCGGGTGCGCACCACGCCCGGCAGCTTGATCAGCCGCTGGATGACGTCTTCCAGGTGACCGTTGTCACGCGCCGCGACGCGGGTCAGCAGGTCGCCGCCGCCCGTGATCGAGTACGCCTCGATGATCTCGGGCACGGCGGCGAGCGCGTCCCCCACGTCGTCCAGATGTCCCTGGGTGACCTCGATGTGGACGAAGGCGAGCACGGGGTGGCCGAGCGCCGCGGGGGAGAGGAAGGGGCCCGTGCCGGTGATCACGCCGTCCCGCTCCAGGCGGTCGAGCCGGGCCTGGAGGGTGCCGCGGGCGATGCCGAGGACGCGCGCGTACTCGCGCAGGCTGGTGCGGGGCTGTTCGAGGAGCAGGCGCAGGATGCGGGTGTCGAGTTCGTCGACGGCCATGGTCCGTGGTTCTCCCAGGTGGGCGGGTGGATCGGTGGTGACTGTAGCCGCTGGGCCCGCGGTTACGGCTGCGCCTTGCCCGCGAGGAACTCGTCCCAGGTGGCGACCGAGGCGGCCGGCGGTGCGGTGATCCGGGGGACCGCGCCGAAGTCCGAGTACTCCTCGTCGATCACCTCGCGCCCCTTCTTGCCCTTGCCCGTCTCGCGCGACTTGAGGACGAGGTCGTCCTTGCCGACCCACATGTCGATGACGACCGAGCGCATGCCCTGCTTCTTCGCCATCTCGACGTAGAGGTCCCGCAGGCCCTTGGAGAGGGCGGGACCGGAGTACGTCGCGAGCTCGTCGAGGACGACCTTGCCGCGGTAGTGGTCGGCCGGGCGGCCGCCCACCTTCTCCTCGGCGACCCACGCGGTGGACCTCGTCGCGGCGAGCGCGCCCGCGAACTCCTTGAGGTACCCGGCCGCGCGCGGCGTGCCCCCGTCGTCACCGCTGCCGCCGAGGTCGATGCTGTACCAGCTCTTGCCGGGCACCCCGTCCGACTTCACGTACGCCGTGCCGCCCAGGGAGATCATGTGGCTGATGCCGGTCGGGCTGGACGCGGACTTCTCGACCTCGGCCTTGACGACCGTGGCGGCCGGCTTCTTCTGGTAGAGCATCTCGGAGCGCTCCGAGCCGCCCTCGCCGGTCTGGACCGTCTTGTACGAGGACTGCGCGCCGGTCTTCCTCGCCGCGGCGAGGAGCACCTCGTGCGCGTCGGTCCGGTCGTTCCGCGCCCCGCCCTTGCCGCCGCCCGAGCCGCCGTCGCCGCCGTCCGCACCGCATCCCGCCAGCACCGCCGTGAGCGCCGCCCCCACGGCCGCCACCACGATGCCCCTCCCCATGACCTGCACTGTTCTTGTTCCTTCTGGGTCGTACCGAGTCGGCCGCGCCGAACGTCGAGTGATCCTAACCGGCGCCGTTCGTACGCGTGTGCCCCTGTTCGGCGAGGGGCCGAGCGGGGAGGGGAGGTCCTCCCGCCCGGCCCTGCGGGTGCTACTGGGGCGTGACCCACACCTGGCGCTTGTTCGTGTTCGCCGTGTACAGCTGGACCTTCGTGCTGTTGGCGGTCGAGCCGCCCGTCACGTCGAGGACCTTGCCGGACGCGACGTGCACGATCTGGCCCTTCGCGTTCACCGACCAGCGCTGGGACGCGCCGCCGGTGCAGTCGGTGAGGGTGATCTTGTTGCCGTTGGTGTTCGCGTTGCGGTAGTTGTCCAGGCACTTGCCGAGCGAGCGGAAGGCGCCGTCCTTCTGCAGGATCCAGGACTGCCCCGGGCCCTTGTTGCAGGTGTAGAGCTGGATCTGGGTGCCGTTGGCGGCCTTCCCGCCCTTGACGTCCAGGCACTTGCTGCCGATGCCGGTCACCTTGCCCTGCGGGGGCAGCGCCGCGCCGCCGCCGCGCGCCAGGTGGCGCAGGCCCTGCATGTCGAACTGCTGGACGTAGGTGCCCGCCCGCTTGTCCTGGTAGGCGTTGGTGGGCGTGCACATCACCGGGAACTGGCCGGAGTCGGTGCCCTTGACGCAGTCGCCGCGGGTCGCGCTGCGGTTGGCGTGCGTGAGGCCCATGGTGTGGCCGAGCTCGTGGCTGATGTGGTTGCGCAGGTACGTCTCGCCCATGGACGGCGCGGGCTTCCCGTCCGCGGTGAAGAACTCGTCGTCGATGTACGCGTGCCCGCTGGTCACCGTGTCGGCGACGGACGAGGAGAAGAAGCCGCAGCTCAGGCTCTTGCTGCCGGAGCCGTCACGGACGACCTTCCAGCCGGTGGAGCCGCCGTCGGCGGGCGGTATGCAGGGGCGGTGCAGTAGACCGACGACGATCTCGCCCTTGGGGCGCTGGTAGTCCCAGCCGACCGGGTTCGTGTCGACGGTCACCGGCAGGGTGGTGACGCGCTGGAGGTCGGCGGCGGACCGCTTGACGTAGGGCGCCAGCCAGTCCGCGGCCTTCTTGTCGTAGAACTTGATGGTGTAGCCGGTGGCGAGGTACTTGGACGGGCCGCCCGACTTCCAGCCCTCGCCCTGCGGGGCGGCCGCCGCGGCACCCCGGGCCGAGGGCGCCGACCGCGCCGGGTCCGCCGCCTTGAGCGACATGACGCCGTCCTCGAAGGCGGTCCCGTCCGCGCGGGAGCTGCCGAAGTCCTGCCGCTCGGCGGGGACGGCCCCCGGGTTCGCGGGCGCGGCGGCCGGGCGCGTGGCCTGCGGCTCCCCGTCGCCCTCGCCGGTGCCGAACGCGGTGGGCGTCAGCTGTATCCCCGCCACGACGGCCGCCGCCGCGCCCACGGCGGCCATCGCCATGCGGCGCTTGCGCGCGCCGCGCTTCCGTATGGAACTCAAGTCCCCGTTGTCCTCTCACTGAAGGAGCATGTGTCGACCCCGGGCCTCGCGCTGGGGGAGGCCCGGGGTCGAACAGATGATAGGGGTGAAGTAAGTGACCTCTGTTGCCAGTTGGGGCGAGCGTGATGTGCGGCTCGCCCCTTCGGCGCGGGACGCTCGCGGCTTCGGTGCGGGACGCTCGCCCCTGCGGCACTCTGCGTGCCGCGTCTGCCGGTCTACGCGCTCCGCGTCAGTGCGCGTTCTCCGTCGGGCGCAGACCCTTGGGGATCTTCGCCCAGGTGAGCGCCGCGGCGGCCAGCGGCAGCGCGGCCGCCATCAGGAACGTCGGCGTCATCCCCGCGGTGAACGCGTCGGCTGCCCTGGTCAGCAGGGCGCCGCCGGCCGGTCCGGTCAGCTCGGACGCCACCCGCGCGGCCTCGCCGATCGAGTCGCGCACGGCCGCCGTGGTCTCGGCGGTGAGGCCGAGGTCGGGCAGGTTCACGCGGTACAGCGCGGTGGCGATGCTGCCGAGGACGGCGACGCCCATCGCGGCGCCCAGCTCGTAGGCGGTCTCCTCGATCGCCGCCGCACCGCTGACGTCCTTGGCCGGGGTGGCGGCCATCAGCGTCACGGACGCGGCGGTCGTGGCGACGCCGACGCCGATGCCGAGCACCGCGAGCGCCACGGAGATCTCGCCGTAGCCGAGCGGACCCGACAGCTGCAGCAGCCACGGCAGGGCGAGCCCGGCCGTCATCAGGACCAGACCGCCGCCCATGACGTGCCGGATCGGCAGGCGGTGCATCAGCGCCGGGGTGAGCAGCGAGGCGACGACAAGACCCAGCGGCGCGGGCAGCAGCCGGATGCCCGCCTCCAGCGGGGTGTAGCCCTGTCCGTACTGGAACCACTGGGTGATCAGGAACAGCGCCGAGCCCATCGCGATCATGCCGAGGAAGATCGAGGAGGCGGCGATGGCGAACGGCCGGGAGGCGAAGAGGCGGATCCGCAGCAGCGGGTTCTCCAGGCGCAGCTGGCGGCGGACGAACATCGTCAGCGTCACCGCGGCCACCACGAGCAGGCCCCAGGCCATCGGGTCGGCGGGGCCGCCCTTGCCGAGCTGCTTGATGCCGCCCGCGAGGGCGAGCATGCCGACGACGGACTGGCCCACGCCCCACCAGTCCCAGCGGCCCGCGCGGGGCTGGTGGGACTCGGGCAGTATCCACAGGCCGAGCGCGATGATCACCAGCGCGACCGGGATGTTGATGAGGAACGCGGAGTGCCAGCCGTTGTTCTCGACCAGCAGACCGCCCACGACCGGGCCGAACGCCATGCCGCCGCCGAAGACGGCGGACCACACCGCGTACGCGAGAGCGCGCTCACGGGCGTCGGTGAAGACGTGCCGCAGGATCGACAGGGTCGCCGGCATGATCGCCGCGCCGCCCGCGCCGAGCAGCGCGCGGGCCGCGATGACCTGCCAGGCCGAGGTCGCGAAGACGGCGAGCAGCGAGGCCAGGGCGAAGACGCCGAAGCCGATCAGGAGCAGCCGCTTGCGGCCCCAGCGGTCGCCGAGCGCGCCCGCGGTGACCAGGAGTCCGGAGAGCACGAGCGCGTAGCTGTCGATGATCCAGAGCTGCTGCACCGAGCTGGGGCGCAGATCGGCGACCAGGGAGGGGAAGGCGACGTTCAGGATCGTGGTGTCCATCGCGATCAGCAGGAGGCTGCCGGAGAGGATCGCGAGGACGGCCCAGCGCCGTGGATCACGTTGCGGGGTCATGGTTGTAACACCTCAATTTCGAATGAGACATCAATGTCTCACATGAAACGTTGAAGTGTCCAATGATCGTCGGACTTCAAGATCCCCGGGCAGGCCGGTTCCGCCCCGCGGCGCCGGACGTCACCGCACCCGCTGAAGGGCCTCCGGCGTCAGATCGGCAAGGGTCGGATAGCCGTCCACGGCCATGAGCAGATCGGCCTCGGCGAGCAGCGAGCACAGCACGTGCGTCACGCCCTCGGCGCCGCCGATGCCCAGGCCGTACGCGTACGGACGCCCCACGCCGACGGCCGTGGCGCCGAGCGCGACGGCCTTGACGACGTCCGCGCCGCTGCGCACGCCCGAGTCGAACAGGACCGGCAGCCCGTCGGCGGCCTCGACGACGGCGGGGAGCACGTCGAGCGCGGGCAGACCGCCGTTGGCCTGGCGCCCGCCGTGGTTGGAGCAGTAGATGCCGTCCACCCCGCCGTCCCTGGCGCGCCGCACGTCCTCGGGGTGGCACAGCCCCTTCACGATCAGCGGCAGCGAGGTCAGGGACCGCAGCCACGGCAGGTCGTCCCAGGTGAGCGGGTTGCCGAAGACCCGCACCCACGTCAGGACCGCGGACTGCGGGTCCTGCTCGGGGGCGGCCGGCAGCAGGGCGCGGAAGACCGGGTCGCTGGTGTAGTTGGCCAGGCAGTGGCCGCGCAGCTGGGGGAAGTTCGAGCTGGCGAGGTCGCGCGGGCGCCAGCCGGTGATCCAGGTGTCCAGGGTGACGACGATCGCCTTGAACCCGGACTTCTCGGCCCGCCGGACCAGGCTCTCGGCGAGGTCGCGGTCGGTCGGCGTGTACAGCTGGAAGAAGCCGGGCGTCTCGCCGAGCTCCGCGGCGACCGCCTCCATCGGGTCGGCCGACAGGGTGGAGGCGATCATCGGCACCCCGGTCCCGCGGGCCGCCCGCGCGGTCGCCAGATCGCCGTGCCCGTCCTGCGCGCAGATGCCGAGGACCCCGATGGGCGCCATGAACAGCGGCGAGGGCAGCGTCATGCCGAACAGGTCGACGGACAGGTCGCGCCGGTCCGCGCCGACGAACATCCGCGGCACGAGCCCCCACCCGTCGAACGCGGTGACGTTGGCGTCCTGCGTGCGCTCGTCGCCCGCGCCCCCGGCCACGTACGAGACGACGGAGGGCGGCAGCGCGGCGTGCGCGCGGGCCTCCAACTCTGCGTACGTCATGGGGTACTTGGGGACGACGCCGGCCAGGCCGTTGAGGTAGATCTCGTCCTGGTAGTCCTTGAAGGGGCGGGGCGTCGCGTTCATGGGGCGGCCTTTCCGGAGCGGGTGCGGAGCGCGGAGAGGCGGCGGGCCCCGCGTCGTGCCGTGCGGTGCGGACCGGCTCCTCCGCCGTCGGCGACGGGCGCGCCCAGTCTGGTTTGAAGCTGATGTCAACGTCAATGTGCCGGGCGCGGACCGGACCGCGGGCCTTCCCGGGGGCTTCGACCGTGACGACGCGCGGCGATCGGCCCGCGGCAGCGATCCGGTGGACGGGCGATTGGCGATCACCCGGGGCGGGAATCACGGTGGGGCAGGACCGGTCGCGCAAGACAGTCCGCGACCCCGGTGGCGACAGAGGTCGCGGGTGGACGCCGGTTGTTGTCCCAGGGAGGGGAAGTGAGCTGCCATGCGTGCGCATCAGCGCGCCCATCGGCCCAGTGCACGGGTGGAGTACACACTGCCGCAGGAGCCCGCCTCGGCGGGCCGGGCACGGAAACTGACCTCGGCGTTCCTCGCCAGGGCCCATCGCCACACGGGCGCCGGCCCGGTGGCCGAGGTGGACTCCGAGCGCGCGGACGACGCCATGCTGGTGGTCTCCGAGCTCGTGTCCAACGCCGTGCGGCACGCGCACGGCGCCTGCCGTCTGCGGGTGGCGGTCGCCGGTGACCGCGTGACCGTCGAGGTCTACGACGCCAGTCCCGTACGCCCCCGCCTGCTGGCGGCGAGCGGCGAGCGGGAGCACGGCCGCGGCCTCGCGATGGTCCATCAACTCGCCCACCGCCTGGAGGTCGTGGGCACCCGGCGCGGGGGCAAGACGGTACGGGCGGTGCTGGCCTGAGAAACCGGGCGGTGCCCGACGGGGAGTCGCGGCGGCGCCGCCCGCGCGAGGGACGGCGCAGGACCGCGCCACGGCTCAGGAGATCTCCAGGGCCGCCTCGTCCGCGAGAGCCTTGAGCTGGGCCGCGATCGCCGTCGACACGTCGAGGACCAGTGCCTCGCCCGTCTCCGTCAGGAACTCGCCGGCCATCCGCCGCGCCAGCTCGGCCTCGTTCGCCGAGGCCCTGCCGCGCAGCTTCGCCGAGAGCGAGGCCTCCGACCGGGCGTGCCGCACCCACATCGGAATGTCGGCGGTGCGCATCCGGCTCATCATCTCGTCCTTGCCGACGGAGAGCCCCCACAGGAGGAACCCGAAGGCGACGAGCACGCCGAACGGTCCCGTCGTGGCGATGAGGGCGGTCCCCGTGCCGAAGAGCACCGTCGCCACGACGGTGGCGATGGCCACGTTCGCCACCCGCGCCACGTTCTCCACGATGTCCGTCGCCGCGCCCATATCCACCTGCACGGAGAACTCGCCGGTGCCCGTGACGGTGACCTCCGGCAGTTCCAGGGCGTGCGCGGACAGCCGCCACCGCTCGGCCAACGGCCGGGTCAGCTGCTCCAGTTCGGGGGCGATGCCGTTCTGCCAGTCCGCGATCACCTGCTTGAGGCGCGGATCGGCGGGATCGTTCAGCTCGGCGTTCACCCCGGAGGCCACCTGCGCCGCCATGTCCTGCAACGTCTTGAACTCGCCCTCGCGCCAGCGCTGGAACGCGGGCAGCACATGACGCTCCGTCACCCCTGTCGCGACGGCGGTGCCGAGGGCGGTGGCGAGCTCCGGCAGATGCTCGCGCGCGATCTCCTCGACCGCCCCGCTGCCCAGCAGCTCGTCCAGCTCCGCGCGGAACCCCGCGGTGCGCACCGAGGTGCGGCCCGCCAGCGCGAGGCCGCGGGCGATGGCGAACTCCGGCGCGCTGCCCAGGGCCACCCGCTCCGGGTCGTCGACGAGTTCCCTGCTGATCTCGCGTACGAAGGGCATGCGGGACGGGCCGCCGGTGAGCAGCACCAGACCGGCGGGGGCGGGCAGATTGCCGAGCACCGTGGACAGGTCCTGCCGGAACGCGTCCCGCCACGACAGGCCGTCCAGCTCCGGGCGCGGCGCCTCCAGGACCTCCGCCATGTCGGCGTAGCGCAGCCGGATGTCGACCATGACCTCCTCGCCGTCGTCCGACTCGACGGTGTCCATCACGCCGATGCGCTCCTTCGGGTTCACCGCGAGGCGCTGCTGGTCCGTGCGGAAGAACTCCTCCTTGGCCTTGCGGCACTGGAATTCGAGGTAGCGCGACTTCGCGGGGGAGACCGCGAGGGCCTTCTCCAGGAGCCGGCGCTGCGGGTTGCGCAGCACGAGGCGGCGGTAGATCTCCTTGTCGATCAGCGTCGCGCCCAGCGCGATGTTGCCGTGGTCGACGGGACGGCCGCGACGCTCCTCCACGTACGTGTAGTCCGTGGTCGACGACCCGATGTCCACGAGCAGCGCCGAGCCGGCCACCCGGTGCGCGGAGCCCGCCACCTCGCCCGAGTCACGGGCGTACAGCAGGGCCGCGCGGGACTCCGGGACGACCTCCACCCGGCCAGGACAGAGCTCCGCCAGGAACGCGGCGTACCGGGCGCGGATCTCCGCCGACCAGCCCGACGGAGTGCCGAAGACCCACAGCAGCTCCTGCCCCGGGCGCGGCGGCATCGTGTCGAGGACATCGGCCACGATCCGCGAGACGAACAGCCCGACGGGCGTGCTCACTTCGGGCTCGTCCAGGTGCGGGCTCTTGAACGCGAGATACGGACTGCCGTCGCGGGCGGCGATGGCGCTCTCCCCGACGAGGACGCCGCGCGTGGGGTGGTCGAGCACCGCGGAGGCGTGCCGGCCCTGCCGGCTGCCCGGCAGGTCGATCACCTCGGGCGAGGCCGACCGGTCCGCGTGGACGTAGGAGAGGGCGGTCTCCCCGTGTCCCAGGTCGAAGCCGATGACGACGATGTTGGCCGGTTCGGTCACGGGTCAGCCCTCCTCGGTGGGCGGCAGGGGGTGGTCGACGGGCGGCGGGTGCTGGTCGGGGAAGGGCGGTCCGTGGCCGGCGGGCGGCGGTACGCGGTGCTCGGCGGACGGCGGCGGGGCGTGTTCGGCGCGGGGGAGCGGCAGGACGACGCCGCGGCGCAGGACGCGGGTGCCGCGCACGAGCGCGGGGGCCTGGCAACGGCCGGGCAGCCCCGGCCCCGCGGGGGCGCCGAACTCGAAGAGCACGGTGTCGTGGCGGGAGTCGTACGGGTCGTAGCCGAGCACCTCGATGCCGCGCTGGAGCCGCAGCTTGTCGCGCAGCGAGGAGATCCTGGCCAGCGCGAGGTCGGCGCTGCGGCGCTCCTCGGCGGCGAGCAGGCCGTGCAGGACCTCGACGAGGTCGTCGTCCTCGTGCCAGGCGGGGGCCCGCGCGGGCTCGGCCGCAAGGGACTGGAGGCAGCGGTCGACCGCCTCCAGGGCGTGGCCGACGGCGTCGAGCAGCCGCTCCGGCGCCACCTCGGGCCGGGCCGGCGGGGGCGGGGGCCAGGCGGGCGGCGGCGGTTCGGCCTCGGCCCGGAAGAGCCGGGCGAGGGGGTTCGACGGACGGCCCCTGCGCGGCCGTTCACCGGGGGAGCACGGTGCGTCGTGGGGCGGGGCCGGGTACGGCGCCTCGTACGGCGCGCCCGGCCGGGGTGCTCCGGCGGGCGGGGAGGTGCCGGGCCGCACGCTGTGCAGCGTGTGGGTCACGGCGGTGCGTACGGCGCCGAGCGCGTCGCGGACCGCCTCGCCGCGCTCGCGCGACGGGCCGTCGGCCTGGGCGCACCAGTGGTCGTACAGCTGATCGAGCTGCGCGCCGATCCGCTGGGCGGCCTCGCGCACGGACAGCCGTTCGCGGCGCGGCAGCGCCTCCTGGCGGTGGCGGGCGAACAGTTCGGCGAGACCGTCATCGGCGTACGCCATCGAGCGCTCCCTCCTGTGGGGATCGCGGGAAGACCCTGCCGACTTCGGACCGCCACCATGGCGGGAAAGTTCCCGTCCCGCGCACAGGGAGTAGGCGGGCTACGCGGATGCCCCGGGCCCCCTCTACTGCGACAGGACGACTTGGGGGTCGGTCGCCCCCGAGTGACCGGGGCGGGCGCGCGGGCCGCCCCTACGGTGGAACCGGCCGTGCTCCGCAGCAGGTGGCTCGCGCGGCCGCTTTCGGGGGACGGGTGATGCGCCATGGACCTGGCGCACGGCACGGCGGAACGCGTAACGGACACCGAGTTGGTGACACGCAGCAGGTCGGGGGACCGGGAGGCGTTCGCGGAACTCGTCGCACGGCACCGGGCCAAGGTGTACGCCGTGTGCCTGCGGGTCACCGGCAATCCGGAGGACGCGGCCGACGCGGCGCAGGAGACCCTCACGCGGACCTGGCGCGGACTGGTCGGTTTCCACGGCACGGCACGCTTCTCCACCTGGCTCTACCGCATCACCGTCAACGCCGCGCTCGCCGAGGTGGAGCGGCGCGCGGCGCGGCCGCGCCCCGCCGGACTCGACATGCCGGACGAGGCCTACGACGCGCCGGCCGTCGCGGAGCGGGTCGTGACCACGCTGTCGGTGCAGGCAGCCCTGGACCGGGTGCCCCCGGAGTTCCGCGCGGCGATCGTGCTGCGCGAGTGCCTGGGGTGCAGCTACGCCGAGGTCGGCGAGATCCTCGGCATCCCGCTGAACACCGTCAAGAGCCGCATCTCCCGGGCCCGTCAGGCGCTGCTCGCCCTGCTCGGCCCCGACCCCGGGGAGTGGCGGGGAGGCCGGACGTGAGCGGTGAGGCGTGGGCCGACATGACGGCCCACCCCGACGTCGACCCGGACCGGGCGGGTCCCGCCCGGCTGCTCCGTCGGCTCTCCCGTGCCATCGGCGACGTACCCGACGACGCGTGCGAGCAGGCCGACTGGGAACGGATGGTGGCCCTCGCCACCCGGCCGACGGAGTACGGCCGCCGGTGACGGGGCGGGTCGGGAGCGGGGCGGGACGGGGAGCGGACGGGGCCGGGCGTCCGGACGCGGGAGAGCCCGGTACGGAACGGGGGAGGCGGACATGGAACAGGCCGTCCTGGCCATCGACTTCGGCACGTCGGCGTCGTCCGCGGCGCTGTTGACCGACGGGGGCGTACGGCTGCTCAAGGAGCGGTCCACCGGCTCGTGGACCTGGCCGACCGTCGTCTGTCTGCGGGACGACACCCTGCTGATCGGGACCCCCGCGGAACACCGCAAGAGAGTCCACCCCGAGCTGTACCGCGGCGAGTTCAAGCGGGACATCGGGCAGGACGCGCCGATCCCGCTCGGCGAGCGCTCGTTCACGCCCGGCGACCTCGTGGCCCGGGTGCTCGCGGCCTTCCGCGACGAGGCGACCCGGCTGCTCGGCACGCCCGTCGAGCGGGCCGTGCTCACCGTCCCCGCCGCCTACGGCCCCGCCGACCCCCGCCGGGGCGTGATGCTCGCGGCGGGCCGGGCCGCGGGCTTCACCGCCGTCGAGCTGCTCGCCGAACCCGCGGCCGCCGCGTACGCCCCCGTGGCCGGCGAGCCCGTCGCACCCGGACAGACCGTCCTCGTCTACGACTTCGGCGGCGGCACCTTCGACGCGGCGCTGGTGCGCCTGCGGGACGGCGGCAGCCACGAGGTCCTCGGGCACGACGCCCTCGACGACTGCGGGGGCAGCGACATCGACGCGCTGCTGCTCGGCGAGATCAGGGAGCGCGGCGGCGCGGAGCTGACGGCCGCGCTGAGCCCCGCCGCGTCCGCTCTCGCGGCCCGCAGGAACATCCTGGAACTGGGCGACCTCGCCCACCGGCTCAAGCACCAGCTGAGCGCGGACAGTTACGTGGAGGACGTCTTCGCCCCCGCCGGCGTCCTCGTCGCACTCGACCGCAAGCGCTTCGTCAGGATCGTCACACCGCTGCTCGCCCGCACCGTCGACTGCTGCCGGGCCCTGCTCGCCACCGCGGGACTCACCGCCGACCAGCTCGACGCCGTGCTCCTGGTCGGCGGCACCACCCGCATGCCGGTGATCGCCGAACTCCTCGCCCAGGCCCTGGACCGCCCGCTCCGCCACGTCGAGGACCCCGACCTCGCCGTGGCCCACGGCGCCGCCCACTGGGCCGCGCACACCGGGGAACGTCGTCTCGCG
Organism: Streptomyces sp. NPDC052114; assembly: GCF_040680155.1. Taxonomy (NCBI): domain Bacteria; kingdom Bacillati; phylum Actinomycetota; class Actinomycetes; order Kitasatosporales; family Streptomycetaceae; genus Streptomyces; species Streptomyces sp. NPDC052114. The sequence continues at coordinate 100,947 of NZ_JBFAWC010000006.1, forward strand.
CCCGCCGAAGTGCCGCGCGGACAGCGGCCGTTGAGCTGGAGCCTGCCGGGCGGCACCGCCGAACTCGTGGGGTGGCTGCGCCCGCCCGGCGCCGACTACGCCCCCGGCCAGCCGCTCGCCCTGGTCCGGCCCGTCGACGGCAGCCTGTGGGAGCTGCGCGCCGACGACCGGCCGGGGCGGGTCGTCGCACACCACGCGGCGGCGGGGCAGACCGTCGTGGCGGGCGACTGGCTGGTGACGGTCGGGCCGCGCGAGCCCGCCCCGCGGACCGGCGCCCGCACCTGGCTCCCCGAGGGCCGGGTGATCCGCAGGGTCGCGCACCGGGCGGGCGCCGAGATCGTGGCGCCCGCGCTGTCGGGGGACGGACAGTGGCTGGCCACCGGGGCCTCGGACGGCACGGCGAGCGTGTGGGAGACGGCCACCGGCGGTGCCCGGACGACCGTGCGGCACACCGAACCCGCCCTGGCCGTGGCGGTGAACGGCGACGGCACGCTGCTGGCCTCCTGCTCGCGCGCCCCGGGCGCCCGGCTGAACCGGGACGCCGACACCGTCGTCCTGGCCTCCGCGCACGGGGACTGGGTGCGGGCCGTGGCGCTGACCGAGGACGGCGGATGGTTCGCCTCGGGGTCCGACGACGGGATCGCGCACGTCTGGGACGTACGGGCGGGCCGTCGCCTCGCGAGTCTGCGGCACGAGAGCTGGGTGCTCTCGCTCGCGCTGAGCGCCGACGGCCGCGTGCTCGCCTCCGGGGACCGGGACGGGACGTGCCGGGTCTGGTCGGTGGCGCAGCGGCGGGAACTCCTGTCGGTCCCCTACGGCGTGCCCGTCAACGGCGTCGCCCTGAGCGCGGACGGCGGACGGCTCGCCGTCGGCGTGCAGAGCGGTCGCGTCCACGTGTGGGACGTACCGGGCCGGGAGTGCCTGCTGGTGCTCGACCACGCCGCGGGCGTGAACACCGTCTCGCTCGACGCGGACGGCAGGGTGCTCGCGGTCGCGCCCGGGCTGTGGTCGGCGCAGGTCAGGGACGTCGACAGGGAGGGCCGCGTGCTGTGCGAGGTGGGGCACCCCGAGGTGCTCGTCGGGGCGGCCCTCAGCGGCGACGGACGCCGCCTCGCCACCACCTGCCAGGACGGCACCGCCCGGGTCTGGGCCCTCACCCGCGAGGACCCGGCGCGCTGAACGGGACCGGACCCGGCGCGCCGGGCGGGAACATTCGGGGCCCGCCCCGGATCGAAGGAGCGGAACGCTCGAAGGGGGAGAGCATGCGTACGTACGACACGCTGCGCGCCGAAGTCCTCGGCCTGTTCGACGGCCCGGAACGGCAGGCGGAGGAGGAGCGGGCGACCGAGACACTGCGGCGCCTGCGCGCGGCACGCGAGCGGCTGCGCGACGGCACGCTGACCGTCGTCGTCTGCGGCGAGTTCAAGCGCGGTAAGTCCAGTCTCCTGGGCGCGCTCCTGGAGGACCCCGGCCTGTTCCCGGTGGACACGACGTACGCCACCCGACTGGTCACCACGGTGCGGTACGCCGACACGGAGCGGATCACCGTCACGCTCCAGGGCGAGGGCGCGCAGGGAGAAGCGGGCAAGGAGCCGGAGGACGGCGCGGGGCCGGCCGAACGGCGCACCATCGGCCGGTCCGAGATCGCGGACTACGTCACCGAGGGCGGCAATCCGCACAACGTGCGCCGTGCCCGGCTCCTGGAGGTCGAGACCCCCAACCGCCGGCTCGCCTCGGGTGTGGTCGCCGTCGACGTCCCCGGCATCGGCGGGGTGTTCCGCGAGCACACCGCCGTGACCGCCGCCTTCCTGCCGAACGCGGACGCCCTCCTCTTCGTCGCCGACGCCACCCAGCCGCTGACCGAGAGCGAGCTGGTCTTCCTGCGGCAGGCCGCCACGGCCGCCGAGGTCACCGACGACGTCGACGGGATCGTCTTCGTCCTCACCAAGACCGACGTGCCCACCGACAGCACGGGCATCCGCGAGAACACCGTCGCCAAACTCGCCGAGGTCCTCGGGCGCGCGCCCGAGGACCTGCCCCTGGCGGCCGTCTCCAGCCTCGCCAAACTGCGCCACCTGGAGTCCGGCAGCGAACGCCATCTGCGGCTGAGCAACTTCCCCGCTCTGGAGGCGCTGCTGTGGCAGGCCCTGGAGCGCAGGCGCGCCAAGCTGCTCCTCGGCGGCGCCCTCGCCGATCTCGACGGCGCGGCTCTCGCGCTGCTGCGGCCCCTGGAGACGGAACTGGAGGTGCTCACCCAGCGGACCGAGGACGAACTCACCCGTCTCACCGAAGAGCTGGAGGAACAGAAGCGCCGTCTGGCCGGGTTGGCCCTCGGCGAGGCGGCCTGGCGGGCGGAGCTGCGCCGGCAGATCATCGCGCTCGGCCGCAAGCTGGGCGGCGAGGGCCACGCCGGGATCGACCGGGTGTGGAACACCTTCCAGACCGACTACCTCTACCGCGATGTGTTCCTCGCCGAGCCCGAGCGCCTCGTCGGCCAGCTCTCCTCGGACGCCGCGGCCGTCGTCGCGGGCGTCGACGAACTGGCACGCCGCCGGTCGGCCCGCATCCTGCGCGAGTTCAGCGCGGCCCACGGGCTCGACCTCGCCGAGCAGAAGGTCGGCGCGCTGCCCGACCCGCCGGTGCCGCCGCTGGAGGTCACCGGACGCCTCGGTGACGACCGCGCACCGGGCGCCGGGACGCGGGCCGTCCGCGAGACGTCCTTCACCACCAGCACGGGCGCGGCCATGGGATTCATGATCGGCAACTACGCGGTCCCGTTGGTGGGCGGTCTGCCCGGACTCGCCATCGGAGCGCTGGTCGGCGCCGCCGTCGGCCTGGTCACCTCCCTGCGCACCTCGCAGTACGCCGACCGGCAGCAGAAACGGCAGGGCCTGCAGACCCAGTTGGCGCCGCTGCGGGCCACCCAGCAGCGGCACATCGAGGAGGCCGTCGCCGGCCTGACCGACGAGCTGATCGCCGCCGTCATGGCGGAGCTCGACAGCAAGATCCGCCAGGAACAGGAGAGCGTCACCGCGTCCCTGGCACGGATCAAGGACGCGCGGGCGGCGACCCGCGCCCAGGCGGCCGAGCGCACCACCCGGCTGCGGCAGCGGCGGGTCCCCCTGCTCGACGTCCGCAGGAACGTCGAGTCGCTGCGCGCGGAGGCCGCCGCGCTGGGGCGTGCGGGGCAGGGCGAGCAGGGGGCACAGGCGCCGGAGGAACCGGGAGTCGGTGCCGCCCCGGACACCGCCGGGCAGGGTGAGGACGACGGCGGGTGGGCGGACGCATGACCTTCGACGACGCCTACGACGATCCGCGGCCGGGACCGGAGGAGGACCCCGCCTTCGGGGATCTCGGGGATCTCGGGGACTTCGGGGACTTCGGGGATCTCGCGTCACCGGAACCGGTGGACGACGGCCTCGGGGCCCTCGGCGCGGGCGCCGCCGCGTTCCCCTCCCTCGCCGCCGCCGACCAGGCGCGGGAGGACGTCGCCCACTGGCACGAGCAGCAGGCCCCCGACACCTGCGCCGTCGTCGGCCAGGAGTTCCTGATCGACCGGTTCACCGGCGTCGACCACACCGAGGAGGAACTGGCCGCCGTGGCCGAGGCCCACGACTGGTACCGGCCCGGCGGCGGCACCCCCATGGAGGACGTCGGCAACCTCCTGGAGCTCTACGGAGTACCCGTCGAGCGCACCTCGGGCGAGAGCCTGGAGGGCCTGGAGGCCTCCCTCGCCGCAGGCGCGGGCGTCCTGGTCGCCGTCGACTCCGACGAGATCCTCGCCGCCGACGCACAGGCACAGCAGCTCGCCGACGCCGCGGGCATCCCCGGCCAGGGCGCCGACCACGTGGTCCAGGTCATCGGCGTCGACCGCGGCGACCCGGACGATCCCCAGGTGATCCTCAACGACCCGGGACGCCCCGACGGCGCCGGACTCGCCGTGCCCGAGCGGGACTTCCTCGCGGCCTGGGAGGACTCGGACCGGTTCACCGTCACCACGGCCGCCACGGGAGGGGGCCACCATGCCTGATCCGTACGGGAGCCCGCCGAAGCCTGCCGAGGGCGGGCCCGTGCCCACCGAGGAGCTGCTCGCGCGCCTGCGCCGCATGCCGCTGTTCCGGCAGCTCGCTCCCATGGAGAGCGGCATCGGCTGGCCCGTGCCGCTGCGCCTTGGCCCCCGGTCGGACGACGGCGCCACCCGGGTCTGTCTGCGCGTACCGCTCTTCGGCATGCGGCCGCTGCGCGACGGCGGCGCCGAACTGTTCCCGCCGTTCGCGACCCTCACCCTCGACCGCGCCACCGGCCGTCCGATGGAGTACGTCGACCTGCGCCTGACCCGGCCCTGGCCCCTGCCAGGCGACCCGGCGCCGGCGGGCACCTTCCCGCACGAGGCCGTACGCGGCACGATCGGCGAGTACCGCGCGGCCCGGCACGAACTCCTCGCCCTCTACGACGAGTTGTGCGCGGCCCTCGCCGCGCACACCCGCTTCGGGGGCCGGGAGCGCTTCTCCGCCCTGCTGCGCAGGCTCGTCGAACCGGGCCTGGAACCGTACTACCGGGCCATCGGACCGGAGTTCTTCACCCGCTTCCTCGGACCCGAGGAGGGCTCAGGTGCTCCGTGACCGCGCGGCCGGTGCCTTCGACGCGGCCCTCGACGTCCTCGGCACCGCACCGGACTTCGACCAGGCCCGCGCCGCCCTGGCCGAGGAACGCGCGCGGATCGCGGCGCCGCTGCGGGTCGCCCTCGTCGGCCGCGTGAGCTCGGGCAAGTCGACGCTGGCCAACGCCCTGCTCGGCGGGGAGCGCGTGCCGACCGGCGTCGAGGAGCTGACGTACAACGTCAACTGGCTGCGCCACGGCCCGGCCGGCACGCTCACCGTGCACTACACCGACGGCACGCCGCCGGAGCGCCGCGACGTCGCCGAGCTGGCGAAGCTCACCGCGCGCGCCCGGGGCGGCGCGCCCGAACTCGCCGCGCTGCTGCGCCGGATCGACTACCTGGAGATCACCGACCCGCACCCCTACCTGCGCGCCTTCGACCTGGTGGACACGCCGGGCCTGGACTCGCACTTCGGTGAGGACTCCGCCAACACCCTGCGGTTCCTCGCCCTGGACGAGGGCGACGTGCGGGCCGCGACGCTCGGCCAGGCCGCCAGGGCCGACGCGCTCGTGCTCGTCTTCGCGCGCGGCCTCGCCTCCTCGGAGGAGGAGCTCCTGCGGGACTTCACGGGAGCGGGCGTCGGCGCCGCCGGGCCCGTCACCACGGTCGGCGCGCTCACCAAGGTGGAGCTGTTCTGGCCGGCCCACGACGACCCGCTCGCCGAGGGCCGCCGGGTGGCCGCGCGCCTGATGGACGCGGCCGGTGCCCGGCGGCTGCTCTACGACCTGTGCCCGCTGGCGAGCCTGGTGGGCGCGGCGGCGGGCAGCTGCACCGAGGAGGACTTCGCCGACCTCACCGCCCTGTCCGCGCTGACGCCGTCCGAGCTGGCGGACCGCGTGTACTTCGGCGCGGAGTTCGTCTCCGCCGACCTGCCGCACGTGCCGGTGAGCGCCGCCCGCCGCCTCGCCCTGCACACCCGCTTCGGCGGCTACGGCATCGTCCTGGCCGCCCGGCTGATCCGGGAGGGCGCCGACACCCGCGAGACCCTCCGCGCCGAGCTGCACCGCGGCAGCGGCATGGCGGACTTCCGGGCGCTGCTCACCGACCACTTCGGCCACCGCGCCGAACTGGTCAAGCTGGCGCGCGCGGTCCAGCACGTACGGGGTCTGCCGGAGCGGGCGGGCGGCTCACCCCGGGCCCGCGCCACCCTGGAGCGGGCCGTGGCCGACGTCACCCGCCTCGCGCACGCGGAGCACGCCTTCGCCGAACTCGCCGTGCTGCGCGGCCACTACAGCGGCGCCGTCTCCCTGGACCCGCCCGACGCGGCCGATCTGCTGCGCATCACCGGAGAGTACGGCCACGCCCCGCACGCCCTCCTCGGCCTCCCGGCGGACGCGGCCGCGCCGGAGCTGACGGCGCGCGCCCGCGAACGCCTCACGCACTGGGCGGGCCTGACGGCCGACCCGGTGCACTCGGGTGCGACACGCCGCGCCTGTCAGGTCGTCCGGCGGTCGTACGAGCTGCTGGTCGGCCGTCTGGAGCGGCACCGGGAGACGGGGCCGTACGCCTGAGGGAGCGCAGGGCCCGGACGGTGTGGGCCCCGCGCACCACGGCGAGGGCGCACGCGAGCACGGCGACCGCGACGAGGGTCCGCCCGGCATCGGGCACGAACAGCAGGATCTGCGCCAGATCCACCCCGGTGACCTGCCGGGGCAGCAGGTACACGGCCGCGACCGCGAGAAGCAGCAGCCCCACGGCCGTCCCGGCGCCGCGCACGGCCGTCCAACTCGCCCTCCGTGTCCGCTGCTTGTGCCTGCCCGGGCGCACCAGCCGGAACAGCGACCAGGTCAGGGCGAGCCCCAGCACGAGCGCCGTCCCGGTGACGACGGTCAGCAGGGTGGCGAGCATCGGGTCGGCCGGGGCGGGCTCGGGCCGTCCGCCGAGCAGGATGCGCAGGGCGCCGAAGGCGGTCGAGTTGAGCTGCTCGTCGCGCAGCGGGTTGTACGCGTTGTGCAGGACGACGACCGCGAGGTCACGGCCGGGCGCGAGGACGACCGTGCCGTGGAAGCCGGGGGTCGCGCCGCCGTGCCACACGACGCGCTCGCCGAGGTCGTCGAAGGAGTCGTCGCGCCAGCCCAGGCCGTAGCGGTGGGAGGTGCCCGCCCGGACGGTGCCCTTGTGCAGCTCCCGCAGTCCGTCCGGTGAGACGACGGCACGCGCGGCCGGGCCGCCGTGGCCGAGGTGGGCGGCGGCGAACGCGGCGAGGCCGTCGATGTCGGCGCCGACGTATCCGTAGGGCACGCCCGAGGCGTCGAAGGGGGAGGCGAAGGGCGTCGGGCGGCCGAAGAAGTAGCGGTGTCCCGGGGCGAGTCCGCGGCGTTCGGCGTCGCGCGCGTCGACGAGCGCGCCGTCCATGCCGAGCGGCCGCAGCACCGCGTCCCGCAGCCACGGACCGAAGGGCCGCCCGGTGACCCGCTCCACCACGGCGCCCAGCAGCATGTAGTTGGCGTTGCTGTACGTGTGCCGCTCCCCGGGCGGTGTCACGGTGCGCACGTGGGCCAGGCTCCGGGCGACGCGGCCGACTCCGCCCGGGGCGTTGTCGAACCGGTCGGCGCGTGTCAGGCCGTCCCGCTCGGTCAGCCCGCTGGTCTGGTTCAGCAGGTGACGGACCGTCATGCGCCGGGCCCCGGGCCCGGCCGGCTCGAACCACGGCAGATGGCGGCGCACGGGCGTGTCGAGCCGCAGCCGGCCGGCCTCGGCCAGATGCATCACGGCGGTCGCCGTGATCGGCTTGGACAGCGACCCGAGGAGGAACGGGGTGCGGCGCGTGACGGGATCGCCGTCGCCGTCCTCGCCCCAGGTGCGCCGGTGGACCACTTCGCCGCCCTGGACGACGGCGAGCGCCATGCCGGGGACGCGGGTGCGCTCGCGCTGCTGCTCGGCGTAGGCGTCCACGCGCTCCAGGGCGCCGGGCGACGGAGCGGCCTTCCCGGGCGGCGCGGCTCCCGCCGGTGGGGCGGCCACCCCCATGACGGCGACGGCCGCCAGACCCACGGCCGCGAACCGCCGCCCCCACGCGGCGGATCCCCTCGTCGCACCCCTGACACCACTGCTCCCGCTCATGACGCCTCCCCATAACCGTATGTGCGTACGGTTATGACGTTACCGTATGGCTGTATGGTCGACCCATGCCTCGCGTCGCCGATCACCAAGAGCGCCGTCACCAAGTAGCCGCCGCGGTCGGCCGGATCATCGCCACCGACGGCCTGGGCGCGGTCACGGTCGCCAGGACCGCCGCGGAGGCCGGCATCTCCGTCGGGCTCGTCCAGCACTACTTCCGCGGCAAGGACGAGATGCTGCTGTTCGCCTACGGCCATGTCCTGGAGCGGTTCGAGCAGCGGGTGACCGCCCTGATCGGGACCGCCGAGGCCGCCGGGACCCGGATCGAGCACATGGTCCTGGACGCCCTGGCCGAGAGCATGCCGCTGGACACGGAGCGCAGGCAGGACTGGCGCGTCGCGCTCGCCTTCGCCGGGCGCGCGGCCGACGACCCCCGGCTCGGCGAGCTCAGGACCGCCGCCCTGAGGCGCACCCGCGCCCATCTCGCGCAGGCGATCGTGAACGCCAAGGAGTGCGGCGAAGTGCCCGAGGACGCCGACGAACACGTCGAGGCGGCCCGCGTCGCCGCGTACACCGAAGGCCTGACCGCCCACCTCTACGCGGACCCGGAAGGCCTGCCGCCCGCCGCCGCCCTGTCCGCCCTCGCCGACCACCTCGCGGGCGTCTTCAGCGGCGTGTGCACCCTGCGCGACCGGGAGCCGCGGGAGCGCCCGGACGGGCATTAGGGCTCCCGGACGGGCGCGGGGGTCCACGGGGCCCGGCGCGGGCGGGACGGCCGGGGCGGGCGAAAACTCCGTTGCGGTCCTGGTGCCCCGCCCCGGACAGTGGTGCCATGACCACCTCCCTCCTGCCGCCCGCGGGCCTGACCGTGCGGCCCGCCACGCTCGGCGACGCGGCGGCGGTGTGCGCGCTGCTCAACGAGGTCGACCTGCTGGAGATCGGCCGCGCCGACACCGAACTGACGGAGATCCAGGCCGAGCTGAAGCATCCCGAGGTGGACCTGGAGCGGGACTCCTGGCTGCTGTTCGACGGCGACCGCCTCGTCGGGTACGCGCTGCTGTGGGACGACTCCGGCGGCGAGCGCATCGACGTCGACCACTACGTCCTGCCGGGCAGGGCCGAGGGCGCCCTGCATCTGTTCGACCTGATGGAGCACCGCGCGGCGGAGCGGGCCGCGGCCAACGGCGCATCGCGCGCGGTGGTCCACCTGCACCTCAACACCGCGCCCACCATGGACGTCTCGGCGCTCCGCGCCCGGGGCTGGGACACCGTGCGCCGGTACAACGTGATGGCGCGTCACATCAGCGTGGGCGAAGATCCGTTGCCGGCGCCGCTGTCCGGCGTGACGCTGCGGGACTGCCGGGCCGAGGAGGACCGCAGGCGCGCCCACGCCCTGCTCCAGGAGTGCTTCACCGACCACTTCGACCACCAGCCCCGCAGCTACACCCAGTGGCTGGACGACATCGACGGCGCGAACGCGGACTGGTCGCTGACCTGGCTCGCGCACGTCGAGGGCCTCGGCGACGCGGCCGTCCTGCACACCCACAACGACCGCCCGTCGATGGGCTGGGTCGGCAACCTCGGCGTCCGCGCCGAGCTGCGCGGCCGGGGCCTGGGCGGCCACCTCCTGCGCCATGCCTTCGGGCACTACGCCGCGCTGGGCCGCGACCGGATCGGGCTCGGCGTCGACACCGACAACAGCAGCGGTGCCCTCGGCCTGTACGAGCGGCACGGCATGACCCTCGACTACGCCGTGGACACCTGGGAGTTGATCCGTCCGGCCCGAGGCCTCCGACGGGGGGAGGCCTCGGGCCGGGCCCGGGGGACGGCCCCGGGCCCGGCGCGCGCCTAGCGCAGCGTGCTGCCGAACAGCGCCGCCGCGTTCGGGCCGCCGACGTCCTTGGGGCCGAAGGCGACGGACCTCGTCGCGGTCAGGCCCGTGGCCGTGCCGCGCAGCGACCACAGCGCGCCGGCGTCCGCGTTCTCCTCCACGGAGGACGCCGCCAGGTCGGCACGGCCGTCACCGGTGACATCGACCAGCGCCGCGGCCGCCCCGAACCGGTCGCCCTTCTCGGCGACTCCGGGGACGCCCTCCGTGTCCTGGTGGAAGGCCTGGGCGCCGGTGCCCGTCACGCCGTTCGCGCCGCCGCGCACCAGGACGACCGCGCCCGCGTCGGTGACGGTCCGGACGTCCTCGCCGGGGACACCGAGCGCGATGTCCGCGTAGCCGTCGCCCGTCACGTCGCCGACGGCGACCGAGCCGCCGAAGCGGTCGCCGCCCTCCTCGGCGCCGGGCACGCCCGGCAGATCCTGGTCGAACCGGTACACGTCGCCGACCAGGCCGTCCGCCGAGCCGTACGCGACCATGACCTTGTCCTCGTAGTCGCCGCCGCCGACCACCAGGTCGTCGTGGCGGTCGCCGTTGATGTCGCCGACGGCCAGGGCGCCGCGCGAGCCCGGCGCCCCGCCCCGCTTGAAGCCCGTGGCGCCGCCGTACAGGACGCTGTTGCTCCACTCGCCGTCGCCGTAGTAGTCGTTCATGGCGATGTCGTCACGGCCGTCGCCGTTGATGTCGCCGACCGCCTTCGGCACCACCGGGCCCTTCACGGAGAGCGGCCCGTCGACGCAGACCTCGGGCCTCTCACGGCAGGAGGGGTCGGGACGCTGGTCGTTCTCGTAGCTCCACCACTGCGACGCGTCCATGAAGTCGAGCGTCGCCGCGGGCTTCCCGGCGCGGGTGAGGGGCCCCTTCCACAGGCGGGCGTCCTGGCCGACCGGGTCGTCGCCGTGCGAGCCCGCACCGGCGAACAGGGCCAGGTCGGTGGTGCCGTCGCCGTCGAAGTCGCCCGCCTGCGGCGCGAAGCCGAAGGCGTCGATCCCCGTGCCGCCGGTGAGGCCCGACGCGGACCCCCACAGAATCACCACGCCCGCGCCGGACCCCGGCCCTCCGGTGCCGATCACCAGGTCCGCGTACCCGTCGTGGTCCAGGTCGCCCTTGGTGACCGTGCCGCCGAAGCCCTGCTGGGCGGTGGCCGCCCCGGGCACCCCCGCCGTGGACCGGCTCACGACCTTCGTGTGAGCCGGGTCCAGACCGTCCTTCGAGCCGTACGTCACGACGACGTACCCGGCCTTCTCCTTGCCGGAGACCGTGCCGCCCGGGGCGCCGACGACCAGGTCGCCGTACCCGTCGCCGTTGAAGTCGTCCGTCATCCGGGCGCCGGCGGCCCCGGCGCCCCGCTCGGACGCCGGGGCCGCATGGGCGGTGCCCTGGCCCAGCGTCCAGGCCGTGAGGCCGCTGCCGACCAGCAAGGAGGCGGCTATCAGGGGCATGGTGCGACGGACTCTGCGGCCGGCGAGCGACATACGGCTTCCCTTGTTCCCTCGGTGTTCTTGGTCCATCGGTTGACGTACCAGGGCCGCCGAAGGTTGTACCGCTACCTCTGCGGCAGGTTCAGGACGAAGTCGAAGTCCGCCTCCTTCGCGTTGCCGACGCTGCGGACGTTCATGAGCAGCCGCGCGTCGAAGATGGGGTCGGTGTTGTTGCGCGGCTCACCGGGGAAGTAGAGCTGCGTCGTCAGGATCGGCCGCCCGGGGGCCTGCACCTTGACGTGCAGGTGCCGGGTGCGCCCGGGGTAGAGGCCGGGCACGATCGTGGTGAGCTTGAACGCGCCGTTGGCGTCGGTGAACTGGTGGCCGCGGAAGCGGAAGCCCGTGTTGTCGTACGTGCCGTAGGTGTCGGCCTGCCAGAAGTCCAGCAGCACCCGCGACACCGGCTTGCAGGCCAGCCCGAAGACGTACCCGGTGACGGTGAGCCGCACGCCCGGGGTGCCGGGCTGGACGAGCGAGGCGCGCTCGGGGGAGTTGGGCTTGAAGTACGGGCCCTCCATCTGCGGGATCGTCGGGTCGTCGCCGTCGTCACAGGTCGGCGTCGCCTCCAGCGTCTCGCCGCGCGCCCCGGCGGTCCTGGCCAGCGCCGGAACCCCCATGAGGGCCATGGGCACCGCCATGCCCGCCGCGGCGGCCGCGCGCAGCACGGTCTTGCGGCTGGGGCCGCGGCCCGTCCCGTGCACGCCGCCGGTGGCCGCCTCGTCGACGCCGTCTCCGCCGGGGGTGCCGATCTCGTTGTCCATCGCTCCTCCTGAGCCTGCGGGGGTGGGTGGGGTCCGGACCGTCCATGAAGTTATGCGGAGGAAGGGGTCCGGGCGATGGACTCAAGCCGGTGGTCGTGGTGAATATCTCCACCGCCGCGCCGGAAGTCCCCCGGGCTCGCCCCGGTCTCGCGGCGGAAGAAGCGGCAGAAGTACGCCGGGTCCCCGAACCCGACGCGTCCCGCTATCTGACGGACCGACAGATCCGTGCGCAGCAGCAGGCGTTTGGCCTCGTGCACGCGGGACTGCCGGATCAGTTCGCCGGGCGTGCGGCCGGTGGCCGCCTTCACCGCCTCGCTGAGATAGCTCACCGAGACGCCCAGGTGCTCGGCGCTCGACCGCACCGACTGGAGGGCGCCCTCCGGTGTGCCGATCAGTGCCGTGAACTCCGTGGCCATCGAGCCCGGCCGGGAGTGCGGCGCGGCCGGGTGGGCGGGCGCGGGCGGCTGCGCCGTCCATGTCGGCGGCTGGTGCGCGGGCAGCCGCGCCGAGCGCACCACCAGGATGTGCAGCAGGGCGCGCAGGACGCTGTGGAATCCGTCGGCCCCCGACCGGTACTCGGCGTCCAGTTCGGCGACGAGGCGCGCCGTCCGGTCCGCGGCCTCCTCGGAGAGCTCCAGCCAGGAGCGCCGGCCGAGGGTGCGCAGGACGTACCGGTCGGCGGGGTGGTCGAGGAGGAAGTCGTCGGTGAAGAGGATGACGTGTCCCTCCAGGCCGGTGACGTCCTCCCAGTGGTGGACCTGGCCGGGGGAGATGAAGCACAGGTTGGGCGGCCGGAGCGCGAACCGGTTCAGGTCGACGACGTGCCCGCCGGTGCCGCCGGTGACGTGGACGATCTCGTGGAAGGTGTGCCGGTGCGGGAACGTGGCACGCGACATGGGGCCGATGGTGTCGAACGTGCCGATGGCGAAGGGCAGGGCGTTGGGCATCGGCACCTGCAGCCGGTGGGTCGGCATGCCGTCCTCGCCCGGTTCTCCGTTGTTGCCCTCGCCGGGCAAGACCGTTGTGCCGCGCATGTGTCGACTCCTCATCGGCGGAGATGGTCCGGACCAGAGCGCCTTCACCATGGCACGGTCGGCGGGGGTGGGGCAGGACCGCGAATGCGCCGAAGTGGATATACCCCCTGGGGGTACTTGACGTTCATGTGCGGCGGTCCGTAGTGTCCTTTCCTGTCACCACTCAATACCCCCAGGGGGTATTGAGTGGTCTGGTTCCGAGAGTCAGGAGGCTCCACCATGTGCACGACGTCCAGCGGACCGCAGCCCGCTCCTCTCGCCCCCGCCGTCCTCCGCGCCGGCACCGGCGACGGCGCCCTGCCCGACTGGCACTTGCGCGGGGAGTGGTTCGACGTCTGCAGCTGCGCACTGCCCTGCCCCTGCACCTTCGCGCAGGCCCCGACCCACGGCGACTGCCTCTTCACGCTCGTCTGGCAGGTCCACGAAGGGCACTTCGGCGACGTGCGCCTGGACGGCCTCGGCGTCGTCGCGCTCGGCGAGTTCGCCGGGAACATGTGGGTCGGCGACCCGGACGCCACGATGAAGGTCATGTTCTACATCGACGCCAAGGGCGACCAGGACCAGCGCGACGCCCTGGAGCAGATCTTCGCCGGTCACGTCGGCGGCTGGCCCGGCCAGTTCGGCTCGCTCATCAGTGAGTTGCGCGAGGTGCGGTACGCGCCCGTCCGCTTCGACGCCGCCGAGGACCTCTCGTACTGGCGGGCCGGCGTCGCGGACAAGGTCACGGTCGGCGCCACCGCCCTCACCGGCCCCACCGCCGACCCATCCCGCCGCGTCCAGCTGGTCAACGCCCCCGGAGCGGAGGTCGGCCCCGGCCAGATCGCCACGTGGGGCGTCGTCGAGAGCGACCACGCGGAGGGGTTCGACTTCTCGCACGCGTACCGCGGTGGCTCCAGCAAGCACTTCCCGTTCGACTGGCGGCCCTGAGGGCGTCGCGGCCGGGCGGTCTCACCAGGCCGGGGCGGGGCCGTCCGCCGTGACGCCGTAGCGGCGGACCCGGCGGGCCGCCGCGGGGTCCCGGGCGCTCTCGTGGTGGGCCACGAGGAGTTCGAGGGCGTTCGGCGCGCCGGCGTCGACGGCCCGGTGCAGCAGGGCGCGTGCCCGAGGGGGGTCGTCGGCGTGCAGGCGGGCCAGAGCGGGCAGGGCCCGCCCGTCGCCGTGCGCACGGGCTCCCTCGTACGCGGCCAGGGCCTCGGCGCGCAGCCCGCGCTGTTCGCACAGCTCGCCCGCGTGCAGCAGGGGTGCCGAGGAGCGCAGGGCCTTGAGGGTCCGTTCGAAGGCCTCGGCGGCGCCGGTCGCCGCGTGGGCTGCCGCCAAGTAGCCGACGATCAGCCGCTCTTCGGTGCCTCCGGCGCCCCGGACGAACTCGACGGCGTCGATCACCGTGGTGAAGTCCGAGGCCTCCCAACGCACTTGGACGAGCTCGTTCAGGGCCTGGTCGTGCCCCAGCAGCGTCAGATCCTTGGCGAGGGCGAGTGCGTCGGCCGTGCGATCCACCTGGAGCCAGCGGCGGGTGAGGAAGAGGCCCGCTCCCTCGTCGCCGTGCTCGACGGCGCGCAGTGCCTGTGCGCGGGCGGTCGCGTGGTCGTCGGCGTCGGCGAAGAATTCGGGCAGAGGGCGGAGGGAGCCCACCCGGCCGGCCGCCAGTGCCTCGCTGATCACGTCGTCCCTGCGGGTGAGGTCCCCGGCGTCGTGCCACAGCGCCGCCAGATCGTCGTACGCGGAGTGCCGGCCGAGCCCGATGGCGCGCCGGTAGGCGGCATCGGCCTCTTCCACACGGCCCTGGTCCTGGTGGAAGTCGCCCAGCGCCTCCCACACGTCGCCGTCCTCGGTGGCCGTGGCCTGCGCGAGGGCCCGCTCCACCCCGGACAGGTCGCCCCGATGCGCGGCCAGGTGGGCCAGCTGTACCCATCCCTCGGGCCATCCGCCGGCGACGGCCCGCTCTGCCGCGGCGGCGGCCGCCTCGGGGGCCTTCGCCTCGAAGAAGTACGTGGATGCGACCAGCGCCCACCAGCCCCAGTCGGGACAGGACGCCAGCGCCAGCATCGCGTGCCCCGCCCCGCGGGGATCTCCCGCTTCCGCGCGGCGCCACGCCAGGCGCTTGAGTGCCTTGCCGTAACGGTGTTCGCCCGCCGCGCGTCGGCCCGCGTCCTCGGCGCCGCGCGGGTCGCCCGCCTCCTCGCGCAGGTCCGTGAGGTACTCGTAGGCGCGTGCCGAGTCGAGGCGGTCCGGCTCGTCGAGCAGGTCGATGGCATCCTGGAGCCGCCCCTCGGCCTCGTGGCCCTTCGCCACGGCGACGAGGGCCTCGGTTCTTCCCTCCGCCGCGAGCCGCCGGGCGAACGCGAGGGCCCGCGCGCCGTGGCCCGCCGCGCCCAGGTCATGGGTGAAGGCCCCCAGACGCCAGCGGGGCAGGTGTTCTCCGGCCCGCATCGCCCCTTCGACGTCCCCCGAGGCAAGGAGCGTCGCCGCCAGCGCGTCCCACGCCGCCTCCTTGTCCGCGGCCCCGGCCGCCGCCCGCCTCTGCCACACGACGGCCTGGTCCACGTCACCCTGCGCGCGCAGGAGTTCGGCCAGCACGAGCGCGGGGTGTTCGTCGCCCTGCGCCAGAGCCTGCTCCGCGACACGGGCCGCTCGGGCCGGGTGCCCGGCGCCGTGGTGCAGGACGACCAACAGATCGTGCGCACGCACGGACGGATCGGCGTCCAGGGCCCGCTGCGCCAGCAGAGCACTCACGCGGTACCGGCCCCGCGCGCGGGCCGCCTCCGCCAGGGCCAGCAGGTGCCGCGGCGCGGACACGTGCCGACCCGCCGCCTCCCACCACGCGTCCGGCGGGCAGAGCAGCCGGCGCTCTGCGGCGACGCGCTGGGCCAGATAGTCCGCGAGCTGGTAGGTGCGTACGTCGGGTGACGGTTCGTCAGGGGCTGTGCCGAGCGTGGTCAGGGGGCCGGGGACGCCCCGGCAGGGCTCCCCGGCGTCGGTGAGCGCGCGCCGGAACCACCCTTCCGGCCAGTCGGGCGGCCGGGTCCGCACATACGGCTCCGGCAGCAGCGCCCAGGCCGCCGGGGCCAGGAAGGCCTCCGTGACGTCCCGCACCCGGCCGAGGCGTGCGGCGTCCACCGCCGCGTCGACCAACGCCCGTGTCTCCGGGGTGCTTTCATAGCGGGCGACGAGTTCCCGGCCGCCCGCCAGGTACTGGGTCGCCTGGTCCCGTCCCGCGGTGAAGGCCTCGGCGAGCCGTGGGTCGTCGGCGACGGCCGCCATGACGTCGGCCTCGGACGCGGTGCGGAAACCGGTGTCGGTGAGGTGGATCTGGCGGTCCTTGAGGAGGCGGGCCGCGGGGTGGGCGCCGTGACCCGTGAGTTCCTTGTGGTGCTCGGGCCACAGGGTGCCGAGGACCAGCACGGGACCTCGGGCGGGATCGTCGAGCAGGGACTGCAGGGCGCGGGCCGCCGGGTCCTCGGCCGAGGAGGTCAGACAGCGCTGGGTCTCGTCCAGCCACACCACCGTGCGGGGGAGCCGGGGCCGCCCGGCGAGACCGGCCGCCAGGTCGTCGGCGCTCGGCGGGCGCCACAGCCGCCACTCGGGGCCCAGCAGGGCCAGCGCCTCGAAACAGGCGCGGGTCTTGCCCGTCGACGAACCGCCGACGAGGACCGCGAGGCGGCTGCGTCCGTCGGCCGCCCCGGAGACGGCGTGCCGCAGCGCGGTGTCGTGTTCCCGCAGGAGATAAGGCGGTTGGGGGGTGAGATCGGCCGTCGGGGCGGCGGTGTCGATGACACGGTGGACGCCGAGAGCCGTGGCGTCGAGGGCCGCGTCACGGATCGGCACGGCGGGCAGCGGGCCCGGCCGGTCGGGCGGGTCGGTGTCGGCGGTCTCCAGGATCAGGCGCCGCAGGGTGCGGTACGTCGGATGCCCCGTGGAGTCGGGCCTGGCGACGGTGGAGTGGCCGCCGCGCAGGGTCCCGACGTCGCGGAACACGCTCCTGGCGGAGGCCGCCTTGACGATGTTGTCGCTCTCGGCCACATACGCCTTGAAGGGGATGGGGCAGGTGCGGTCGGTGACCTCGCGGGCCAGGACGATGTCGTGCAGCACCGTGGCCTGGGTGTCGGTGATCTGC
Organism: Streptomyces sp. NPDC052114; assembly: GCF_040680155.1. Taxonomy (NCBI): domain Bacteria; kingdom Bacillati; phylum Actinomycetota; class Actinomycetes; order Kitasatosporales; family Streptomycetaceae; genus Streptomyces; species Streptomyces sp. NPDC052114. The sequence continues at coordinate 117,945 of NZ_JBFAWC010000006.1, forward strand.
TCGTCGTAGGGCCGGAGTTGGGTCTCCTGCGGATGGCTCCGGCCGAAGAAGCGGCGGCGCAGCGAGAGCAGGAACTCCGAGCCGTTGTTCGGGCAGGCCAGCAGCACGACGCGGCCGATCCGGGCGAGATCGCGGCCCCGGCCCTCGGCGAGCATCCGGGCCAGGCAGCGCTGCACGATCAGGCCGCCCTGACTGTGGGCGATCACCATCAGGCGGGGGAAGTCCGCGCCCTGCGTGTCGAGGAACTCCTTCAGGCCGTCGGCGGCCGTGTCGAAGCTCGGGAACGTCCGCGTGGGATTGAGGCGGAAGACGCCGGTCGCGTACTCGTAGGGGAGCGTCTCCACGGAACCGAGACCGTCGTCCGCCGCGATGAGGCCGCGCAGCGGATCCCACATGGCGGAGCTGGACCGGATTCCGTGCACCAGCACCACGCCCAGTCGGCGTTCGCTCAACGCAACCTCCTCAACGGGTTCCCCTCGGGGACGGCCGACGGCCGAGACCGTCGATTATCCGTGACCGGCGTCGGTGAGCGGGGCGTGAACCCCGCGCCGGGCTGCGGTCGAGTTCGGCCAACTCTCCAGTAACAAAGGTCCGTTGCGCGACGCCCGGGGTAGGACCGCCTCCGCACCGAGCCCCACGCCCCCGTCGTCAGCAGTGAAGGGACCACTTGTGACCCAGCCGAATCCCCGGCCGGCCGGACGCCCGTGCCGCCGCGCCGAGCGGACGTTCCGCACCGCATGGACCTCCCGCGCCGTCCGCACCTCCCGCGCCGTCCGCGCGGCGACCGCCACTGGCCTCCTGTCGGCGCTTCTCGTGAGCGGCGCGCAGCCCTCCGCGCAGGCGGCCGTGGGCCGCGCCCCGGCCTCCGCGACCGCCCTGGAGCGCTGCGCCGAGCCGGCGCGCGTGGAGGTGTTCAGGGAAGGGGGCGTGCCGCTCCTGGACTGGCGGGAGAACCTGGAGTTCGACGGGCGGGGCATGCTCTGGGTCGCACACGTCATGCGGCACCGGGTCGAGGGGTACGCCCCCGACGGGACGCTCAAGGCCAGTGTCCCGGTCATCGGTCCGGGCGGGATCCGGCGCGGCCCGGACGGCATGATGTACGTCAACTACGGCGTGAATCCGCTGAGCTGGGGCCTCTCGGGCGGGGGCGGCATCATGCGTTTCGACCCGGCGGCGGAACGGCCCCGGGCCGAGAGGTTCGTCGACGGCGTCGACGGGATCAACGGCCTGGCGATCGACGCCGACGGGAACTTCTACCTCAGCCGCGAACTCGCCACCGGCGTCGTCAAGATCCGCCCCGACGGCACGCGGGACGAGGCGTGGACGCGGGCGGCGGACGTCTTCGGCACGAACGGCCTGGAGATCGTCGGCGACCAGCTCTACAGCAGCGTCATCACCGACGCGTCGTCGCCGGTCGTCCGCATCCCCCTGAACGACCCGGCGCGCCGCACCACGGTCGCCGAGCTCAGTCCGAACCCCCTCGGCGCCAAGATCCTGGACGACCTGACGTCCTTCGGCGGCGACCTGGTCGTCGCGAGCTTCCGCGACGGCGAACTGATCAGGGTCGACCCGGCCACCGGGCGCTCCTGCGTCCTGGTGTCGGGGCTGCGCATGCCCAGCAGCGTCCGGGTGCCGCGCGGCTTCGGTGAGCACGACCCCCGGCGCGAGCTCTTCGTGGCCGAGGCCTCGGGGCGCGTCGTGAAGGTGACGGTCGGCTGACGAGCTGCGGCCGTGAGGTGTCCCGGCGGCCCCTGTGTCCCGGTTGCCCCTGTGCCCCAGCGGTCGGTGTGTCTCGGTTGCCCCTGTGTCCCAGCAGTCGTTGTGTCCCAGTGGGCCATGTGTCCCACTGGGACACTTCGAGGAGTACAGTCGAAGACATGAGCAGCAATCAGGGCCGTCGGACCCGCAAGGTCCGGGAGAGCCGGGAGACCATGGCGAACGCCGCCGTGGACCTGGTCCTCGCCCACGGCCTCGACCAGGTCACCGTCGAGACGATCAGCGAACGGGCCGACGTCTCGCGCCGCACCTTCTCCCGGTACTTCGCCGGCAAGGAGGACGCGGTGGTCGACGCCCTGCGCGCCGACTTCGCGCGGATCAACGCGGCGCTGGCCGCCCGCCCCGCCGAGGAGAGCCCGCTCACGGCCTACCACCGCGCCCTGCGGAGCTGGCTGGGCGCCGAGCCGACGGCCTGGCACCGCCTGCCCCGCTCGCGCGACCTGCTGCGGCTGCTCCACACCGAAGCCTCGCTGCTGCCCGCCTATCTGCGGGTGCAGGACGAGGCCGAGACCGAGTCGGTGGCGATCGTCGCGCGCCGGCTCGGGCTCGACGCGGAGCGCGATCTGCGGCCCGCGCTCGCGGTGTCGCTCGCCGTCGGGGCATTCGGCACCGCCGTGCGGTTCTGGATCGCGCCCGGCGCGAGCGCGCCGCTGCCCCGGCTGATCGACGCGGCGTTCACGGCCCTGGCCGACGAGCCCGCGCCCGCCCCGGCCGCGGCGCCCGCCCCGGCGTCCGTCCCGGCCCCGGCATCGAGTGAATCCCGTACCACCACCAAGTGAAACCAGGCACCACCATGAGCACGACCAGCAGCACCGACACCCCTTCGAACACCGCCACGGACACCGCGACCGGTGCGCCCGCCGGCGCCCCGGCGGAGTTCGCCGGGAAGACCGCCCTCGTCACCGGCGCGGCATCCGGCATCGGCCTGGAGGTCGCCCGCCGCCTCGCCGCCGCGGGCGCGGCCGTCGTCGTCGCCGACTTCAACGAACAGGGCGCGCGCGACGTCGCCCGCAACCTCACCGAGGCCGGCGGCCGCGCCGCGGCCGTACGCGTCGACGTCACCGATCCCGAATCGGTGCGCCTGGCCGTCGAGTTCGCGGTCGAGACGTACGGCGCACTCCACCTGGCCGTGAACAACGCCGGCATCGCAGGGGCCTCCGCCCCGACCGGCGAGTACGGGGTCGAGGACTGGCGGCGCGTGATCGACACCAACCTCAACGGCGTCTTCTACTCCCTGCGGTACGAGCTGCCGCACCTCCTCGCCTCCGGCGGCGGCGCCGTCGTCAACATGTCCTCGATCCTCGGTACGAACGGCTTCGCCGGGTCGCCCGCCTACTCCGCCGCCAAGCACGCCGTCGTCGGCCTGACCAAGACCGCCGCCGTGGAGTACGCCTCCCAGGGCGTCCGCGTGAACGCCGTCGCCCCCGGGTTCATCGACACCCCGCTGCTCAAGGGCGACGAGGCGCAGCGCGCCCAGCTGGTCGCGCTCCACCCGCAGGGCCGCCTCGGCACCGCCGAGGAGGTCGCCGAGCTCACCCTGTTCCTGCTCTCCGACCGCGCCTCGTTCGTCAACGGCAGCTACCACCTGGTCGACGGCGGATACGCGGCCCGCTGACCGGCGCCCCACCCGCAGGAAGACAGGAAGACAGGAAGAGAGGCATCCCACCATGTCAGGTCAAGAACTCCCCGGCCTGCCCGACCGGATGAAGGCCGTGCAGTACCGCAGCGTCGGCGCCGACCCCGAGGTCGTCACCGTCCCGTGCCCCCGGCCGGGCCCGGGGCAGGTGCTCCTGAAGGTCACCGCCGCCGGCGTCTGCCACTCGGACATCGCGGTGATGAGCATGCCCGCCGAGGCGCTGTCCTTCCCGCTGCCGCTGACCCTCGGCCACGAGGGCGCCGGGACCGTCGCCGCGCTCGGCGAGGGCGTCACCGGTCTCGCGCTCGGCGACTCCGTGGCCGTGTACGGACCGTGGGGCTGCGGCACCTGTCCGATGTGCGCGCAGGGCAAGGAGAACTACTGCACGCGCGCCGCGGAGCTCGGCATCCGTCCGCCCGGACTCGGGGCGCCCGGCGCCATCGCCGAGTATCTGCTCGTGGACGACCCGCGCCACCTGGTCCCGCTCGGCGGCCTCGACCCGGTGACCGCCGTGCCGCTCACCGACGCGGGCCTCACCCCGTACCACGCGATCAAGACCTCGCTGCCCAGGCTGACGCCCGGCAGCACCGCCGTGGTCATCGGCACCGGCGGCCTCGGCCACGTCGCCATCCAGCTGCTGCGGGCGCTGACCCCGGCACGGGTGATCGCCCTGGACGTCACCGAGGACAAGCTGCGGCTCGCCCGCGAGGTCGGCGCCCACGAGACCGTCCTGTCGGACCCGGCCGCGGCGGACCGGGTCCGTGAGCTGACCGGCGGGCTCGGTGCCCAGGCCGTGTTCGACTTCGTCGGCGCCCCGCCCACCGCCGCCACGGCGACCGCCTGCGCGGCGGTCGAGGGCGACGTGTCCATCGTCGGCATCGGCGGCGGCGCCGCGTCCGTCGGCTTCGGCACGACCGCCCACGACGTCGCGGTCCGCTCCCCGTACTGGGGCAGCAGGTCCGAGCTGATCGAGGTCCTGGAGCTCGCCCGGTCCGGCGCGGTCGACGTCCATGTGGAGACGTACACGCTGGACGACGCCCCCACGGCGTACGAGCACCTGCACGAGGGCCGGGTGAAGGGCCGGGCGGTCATCCTGCCGGGCGCCTGACCGGCCGCCCCTGCCGGGCGACTCACCCCCGGCGGAGGATGTCAGGCCGTCCGGTCACTGCTGCGGTCTGCGAATGACCTCAGCAAGGGCGGGCGGCCTGGTGGCCTGTGTCGTCCGGCGGGCCCGGTGCGCGCTGGACACGGTGGGAGGGGCGGCGGACGCCGTGACCCGTGCGGTGATCGGCGCGGTCCTCGACCGCGTCGACCTGGACGCCCTCGTGGCGCGCGTCGACGTGGACCGGATCGCGGACCGGATCGACCTGGAGCGGATCGCCGAGCGGGTGGACGTGAACCACATCGCCGACCGGGTCGACGTGGACGCGGTGATCGACCGGATCGACCTGGTGGGCATCACCCGTGACGTGCTCGGCGAGATCGACCTCGGCAGGATCGTCCGGGACACCGGGGGCGGCCTCACCACCGACACCGTCGACGCGATCCGCCTCCTCGGCCAGCGGGGCGACCGCAGTGTGAACCGCCTGGCGGACCGGATCCTGCGCCGCACGGACACGCCCCCGGACACCGACGCGCCTGCACCGCCACGAGCCCCGTGATGGCGCCGTGGGACGCAGAAGGCGCCGCCCCGGACGGTCGTGCGGCGCCCGCTCCCGAGCCCGCCGGCATCGTCTCGCGTGGTGTCGCCGCCGTGCTCGACGCGCTGGTCCTCGCCGTGACCGGGTTCGCGGTCCAGGTCGGAGCGGGGTGTGCGCGGCTGCTCGTCACCGGGCCGCCGTTCCGGTTCCCCGATCTGCCCGCCTGGCTCACCGGATCGGTCGCGTGGGTCTTCGCGGTGCTCTACCTCGGCGGGGCCTGGGCCTCGATCGGGTACACCGCGGGGTGCCGCCTGATGGGGCTGCGCGTCAGCGGCCGTGGCGGCCGTCCGTTGGGGGTGGTGCGGTCCCTGGCGCGTGCGGTGCTGTGCGTGACGTTCCCGCTGGGGATGTGCTGGATCCCGTTCAGTGCCCGGCACGCGTCGCTCCAGGACCTGGTCGTGGCCACCGAGGTGTGCCACGACCCGAGTTGAGGCGGCGGCCGGCGCCCCGCCTGGCCTCACCCGTGCCGGTCGGGCGCCGGTGTCCGGGGCAGTTTCGCGGCGGCGCCGAGTCCGCCGAGCCCGATGACGGCGAGCACCACCAGGGCCGCGGCGTACGGTCCCACGGCCGGGTCGGCGACGAGGATGGTCCCGGCGAGCGCGGTGCCCACCGAGGAACCGAGGTTGGACACACTGCGCGACAGGCCGGAGATCTCGCCCTGGAGGTCCTCCGAGAAGCTCGACTGCACCACGTTCACCGACGGTGTCAGCATCACCCCGAGCCCCAGGCCGATCAGGAGCAGCCCGGGAGTGAACACCCAGGCCTTCGGCGAGCCGTGGGCGAGGGCGATCAGGACGCCGATCCCGCACACCGTCACCACGAACCCGGCCATGACCAGCGTCCGTTGCTCGCGGCGCCGGGCGAAGCGCGCGGCGCCCAGCGAGCTGGCGAGCAGGCCCAGCGTCGACGCGGTGAAGATCACGCCGGTGCCGATCGCGTCGTAGCCGCGGACGACCTGGAGATAGGTGGCCACGACGAACGACACGCCCATGAGCAGCAGCCACTGGATGTGCTGGGTGATCAGGCCGAGGTTGGACGTGCGGTTGTGGAACAGCGCGGTCGGCAGCAGCGGTTCGGCGCCCGCGCGCTCCTTGGCGCGCACCCAGCGGAAGAAGGCCACCAGGACGAGGGCGCCGACCAGCAGCAGCGCGGCCATCAGCCAGACGTTGTCGTCCGCCGCGAGGATGCCCATGACGACCAGCACCAGACCGGTGGCCGACAGGACCGCGCCGCCGGTGTCGAAGGAGCGGCCGGGGTTCGCGGGCAGCGGGTCGTCGAGGCGCCGGGTCAGCAGGATGATCAGCGCGACCACCGCGGCCTGGAACACGAACGCGGCCCGCCAGCTGATCGCCGAGGTGATGAGCCCGCCGAGCAGCGGTCCCGCGGCGGCGCCGATGCCGCCCATGCCCATGATCGCCCCGAACGCGCGCGCCCGGTCGGCGACTTCGGTGAACAGGAGCGTGGTGAGGATGTACACGGGCGGGATGAGCAGTGCCGTGCCGACACCCTCCAGGATCGAGTTGCCGAGGATGAGGACGCCGAGGCCGGGCGCGAACGCGCTGAGCAGGGCGCCGACCCCGTACACGGCGAGCCCGACCACGAGGCACCGCTTGCGGCCGTAGCGTTCGGTGAGGATGCCGCCAGGGATCATCAGCGCCGCCATCACCAGCAGGAACGCGGTGATCGCGAGCTGGACGCCCTGCACGGAGGTGTCCAGGTCCTCGCTGATGTCCTTGATCATCACGGTCATGTTGGAGCCGGCGAAGCTGCAGATGAACTGCGCCAGCGCGAGCGGCGCGAGGATGCGACGCGGCCACGGGCGGCCGTTCCTGGGGGTGCTTGCCCCCTCAGGGGTGGACGGCACGGTCATCCCTCGCCTCCCTCTCGCTCCCGCGCCGGGGCTTGCCTCCCGGGCCGGGGCTTGCCTCCCGGGGCGCGGGTTCCGTCCCGGGTCGGGGCTTTCCCTCGCGCAGAGCCGCGCCCCGGGCCCGGAGCGGCCCTCCGGACCCGGAGCTCCCCTCCAGGCCCGGAGCTCCCCCCTCGGGCCTGTGGCCTTCCCCGCGTGCGCCGAAGCCCTTCCCGGCAGCCTCTGGGGCGCCGGAAGCCTCGCGTGCGTCGGACGACCGACAGCCTCCCGGGCGCCCCGCTCCCGGGCGTCACCCTCGGGGGGTGACGACCCGGCACCGCCGCGCGAGCGAGACTCGCCCCCACTCAGCGGTGCAATCGGCACCCTGCTCAACCATGGGGGTCCTGTCATGACCACCACGACCACTTCGCACCACCGCTCGGGCACCACGAGGGCGGCCGCGGGCGGGCTGACGATCTTCGCCGCGGTGCTGCTGTTCATCTCCGGTTCTCTGGACTTCTGCCGTGGCCTCATGGCGGTCCTTGAGGACAAGGTGTTCCTCACCACGCCCCAGTACGTCTTCGAGTTCGACCTGACGAGCTGGGGCTGGATCCACCTCGTCCTCGGCGTCGTCGCGGTGGGCGTCAGCCTCGGCCTGCTCGCCGGCATGAAGTGGGCCCGGGTCGTCGGCATCGTCATCGCCGGCCTGATGATCATCGCCAACTTCCTGTCGATCCCGTACCACCCCTTCTGGTCCCTCACGCTGATCGCGATGGACGGCTTCATCATCTGGGGCCTGTGCGTCGTGGATCAGGACACCCTGAGCTAGCAGAGGCGACCGATGAAGGACGGACGGGTGCGCACGAGGGACGAAAGGGCGCGGCGGATCGCGAAGTTCATCGCCCCTCTGCGGGTCGAGCCCGATGCGAAGGTGAACCTGTCCAAGGACTTCGACCCCGCCCACAGGACGGGCGTCAAGGACAAGCGCGAAGGACAGGATCTGCTCCGCGTCGGCGTCCTCCTGCTGGCCGACTACCAGCGCAGGCTCGCCGCCGAGGGCAGCCACGGCGTCCTGCTGTGCCTCCAGGCGCTGGACGCCGGAGGCAAGGACGGCACGATCCGCCACGTCATGAGCGGGGTGAACCCGCAGGGCGTGCACGTGGCCAACTTCAAGGCGCCCTCGTCCGAGGAGCTCGGACACGACTATCTCTGGCGCTACGCCTCCCGGTTGCCGCGCCGCGGGGAGATCGGCATCTTCAACCGGTCGCACTACGAGGAGGTCCTGGTGGTCCGCGTGCACCCCGAACTCCTCGCCCGCCAGCGGCTGCCGGGCGGGGCCAGGGACAAGAAGTCGTTCTGGCGCCGGCGGTACCGGGAGATCAACGACTGGGAGCGGTATCTGACGGACAACGGCTTCAGCGTCGTCAAACTGTTCCTGAACCTGTCCAAGGAAGAACAGCGCATCCGCTTCCTCAAACGGATCGACGTGCCGGAGCGGAACTGGAAGTTCTCGGCGGCGGACGCACGCGAACGCGTCTCCTGGGACGCCTACCAGTCGGCGTTCTCCGAGATGCTGTCCGCCACGAGCACCCCGTGGGCGCCCTGGTACGTGGTGCCCGCCGACCATAAGTGGTACGCCCGGATCTGCGCGGCCGCCGTCCTCGCGCACGCGCTGCTCGACATCGGCCCGCGCTATCCGGACATCGGCGACAAGGCGCGTCACGAACTCGAACTGGAGAAGCGCCAGTTGGAGGGTGAGGCACCGGCCGGCGCGGCGGCGGACCCCTGGGCCGCCGCGGCCGGCCGCGGCCGGCACGGCGCGGGAAGGCGGGCGCGATGACCGCGGCGGCATCCGGACGCGACGCCCCCGCGGCGGCGGACCACGCCTGGTACGCGCGCCCGGCCGCGTCGGTGGCCGAGGAGCTGGGCGTCGACCCGGCCCTGGGCCTGAGTGCGGCCCAGGTGGCCACGCGGCTCGCCGAGTACGGGCCCAACGCCCTCGCGGAGGAGCGGCCGACACCGGGCTGGGTCCGCTTCCTCGGCCAGTTCACCACGTACATGCAGATGATCCTCGTCGCCTCCGCCCTGGTCTCCCTCGTCATCCAGGAGTGGGGCACCGCGCTGGTGCTGCTGGCCCTGACCCTGCTGAACGCGGTCATCGGGATACGTCAGGAGGGCAAGGCCGAGAGCGCCATGAACGCCCTGAAGGCGATGACGAAGGCCAGCGCCCGGGTGCGGCGCGAGGGGAGGGTGACCGAGATCGACGCGGTGGACGTCGTCGTCGGCGACATCGCGCTGCTCGCCGCCGGTGACGAAGTGCCCGCCGACGGACGGCTGTTGAGCGCGAGTGCCCTGCAGATCGACGAGTCCGCGCTCACCGGTGAGAGCGTCCCGGTCGCCAAGGACGCCGCGCCGGTGCGGGGCACGGACCTCGGTCCGGCGGACCAGACCGACATGGCGTTCATGAACACCCCCGTCACGCACGGCAGCGCGGTCCTCCTCGTCACGGCCACCGGGTCCTCCACCGAACTGGGCAGGATCTCCGGGATGCTGTCGACCACTCGGCGTGAGATGTCTCCCCTCACCAAGGAGCTGAACCGGCTCACGCTGTGGATCGTGGGGGCCGCCGGGGTGACCATGGTCGTGATGTTCGCGCTCGGGCGCGGGCGGGGCGAGCCGTGGGACGCGCTGTTCGTGAGCGCCGTGTCGCTGGCCATCGCCGCCGTCCCCGAGGCGCTGCCCACCGTCACCCAGACGATCCTCTCGCTGGGCGGCCTCGACCTCGCCCGGCGCCACGCGATCGTCAAGGACCTGCCCTCGGTGGAGACCCTCGGCTTCACCTCCGCCGTCAACTCCGACAAGACCGGCACGCTGACGATGAACCAGGTGACCGTCGTCGAGGTCGTCGACCCCTTCGACCGGTACACGGTCTCGGGCGGCGGATACTCCCTCGACGGCAGGATCCACCATGCCGCCGGCACCACCCCGAGCATCGACGACGCGATCCTGCCCTACCTGGTCGCCAGCGACGCCTCGCTCGTGGACGGACGCGTGGTGGGCGACCCCACCGAGGGCGCCCTGCTCGTCCTCGGCCACAAGGCGGGCCTGGACGTCGACGCCACCCGGGCCCGGCTGCCCCGGCTCGCGACCCTGCCCTTCGACCCGGCGTACAAACTGATGGCCACCTTCCACGAGGCCACGGACGACAAGGGCCATCCCGTCGTGCGCTGCTTCGTCAAGGGCGCGGCACCGGCCGTCCTCGCGCGCGCCACCACCGCGCTGTCCGACGGCGCGGGCATCCCCTTCGACACCGCGCTGCGGGAGCGCGCCGAGCGCGAGATCGAGCGGATGGAACGCGCGGGCCGCCGGGTGATGGCCGCCGCCACCCGCGACCTCGCCCCCGCGGCGTTCGTGCCGGGCGGCGATCTCCTCGCGCAGGTCGCCGAGTTGCGGGTGGCCGGCCTCGTCGGCATGGTCGACCCGCCGCGCGAGGAGTCCCGGGACGCCGTCCTCGCCGCGCAGGCCGCGCACATCCGCGTCCGGATGGTGACCGGCGACGACGTCATCACCGGTGCCGCCGTCGCCGAGCAGATCGGCATCGACGGCGAGGCGATCCTCGGCGCCGACTTCGCGGCCCTGTCCGAACAGGAACGGCTCGCCCGCGTCGACGGCATCGGCGTGGTCGGCCGGGTGGCCCCCGAGCACAAGGTCCTGCTCGCCGAGACGCTGAAGAAGAAGGGCGACGTGGTCGCCATGACCGGCGACGGCGTCAACGACGCCCCGGCCATCAAGGCCGCCGACATCGGCATCGCCATGGGGTCGGGCACGGAGGTCGCCAAGAACGCGGCGCGGATGATCCTGTCCGACGACAACTTCGCCACGATCGTCCACGCCGTGGAGCAGGGCCGGAAGATCTACGACAACCTCACCAAGTACATCCGCTTCGTGCTCCTCCTGCTGGTCGTGTTCGTGCTGAGCTTCCTGGGCGCCTCGCTGTTCGACATCGCGGACGGTGAGCCGTTCACGCCCGCCCAGGTGCTGTGGATCCACTTCGTCGTCAACGCGGCCTTCGGCTTCTCCCTCGGCTTCGACCGGGTCAGGCAGGACCTCATGGCCCGCCGCCCGCGCCCCCGGGGCCAGCCCGTGATGACGCCCGGACTGATGCTCACGGTCGGCCTCGCCGGGACGGCCGTCGCCGCCGGGCTGCTCGGCCTGATCCAGCTGGGCGCCTCGCGCTACGACAGCGTCCGCGTCGGCAACTCCATCGCCTTCGCCTCGTTCGCGCTCTGCCTGATCGTGGCCGCCCTGGAGTGCCGCAGCCAGACCGGCACGGTGCTCACGGCCGACACCTTCGACAGCAAGCAGCTGAACTGGACGATGCTCGGGGAGTTCGTCCTCGCCGTCCTGGTGACCCAGACGGACGTCTTCAACCGGCTGCTCGACACCACGCCCCTGGAGGCGGGCCAGTTCGCCTGGGCCTTCCTGCCGCCACTGGCCCTGCTGACGCTCTGGGAGCTGGGCAAGCTCGCGGCCCGCCGCCGCGCACGGCGCCCCGCCGCCGGACGGCGGTGAGCCGCCGGTGCCCGGGGTACCGCCCGGCCTGAGGACACTGCGGACCTACCGCCGGGAGTGGCTGGCCAAGGACCTCGTCGCCGGTCTCGTCCTGAGCACGCTGCTCGTGCCGCAGGGCATGGCGTACGCGGAACTGGCCGGCCTCCCGGCGATCACCGGCCTGTACACGTCCGTGCTCTGCCTGCTCGCGTACGCCGTCGCCGGACCCTCCCGCATCCTCGTGCTCGGCCCCGACTCCTCGCTCGGCCCGATGATCGCCGCCACGGTCCTGCCGCTGATCGCCTCCGGCGGCGACAGCGCCCGCGCGGTCGCCCTCGCCTCCGCCCTGGCGCTGATGGTCGGGGCGATCACGCTCCTCGCGGGCGTGGCGCGCCTCGGCTTCGTCGCCGACCTGATCTCCAAGCCGACCATGATCGGCTACATGAACGGACTGGCCCTGACCATCCTCATCGGCCAGCTGCCCAAGCTGTTCGGGTTCTCCACGGACGCCGACGGTCTGGTCGAGGAAGTCGACGCCTTCGTACGGGCGTTGGGCGACGGAAAGGCGGTACCGGCCGCCGTCGCGGTGGGCGCGGGCTGCATCGCCGTCATCCTGCTCCTGCAACGCCTGCTGCCGAAGGTCCCCGCCGTCCTCGTCATGGTGGTGCTCGCCATCGCCGCCTCCGTCCTGCTCGACCTGGAGGGCCACGGCGTACGGATGGTCGGCAGGCTGCCCGAGGGGCTGCCGCCCTTCACCGTCCCGGACATCCGGTGGGACGACCTCGGCCCGCTGTTCGTCGGCGCGCTGGGCATCGCCCTGGTCTCCCTGGCCGACACGATCTCCAACGCGTCGGCGTTCGCGGCCCGCAGCGGTCAGGAGATCCGCGGCAACGACGAGATGATCGCCATCGGCACGGCGAACGTGGCCGCCGGCCTCTTCCAGGGCTTCCCCGTGAGCACCAGCGGCTCGCGGACGGCCGTCGCCGAGCGGGCGGGCGCCAGGACCCAGCTCACCGGGGTGGTCGGCGCCGCCCTGATCCTCCTCATGCTCGTCCTGCTGCCGGGGCTCTTCCGCGACCTGCCGCAGCCCACGCTCGCCGCGGTGGTCGTCACGGCCTCCCTCTCGCTGGCCGACGCCAAGGGCACGGCGCGGCTGTGGCGGCAGCGCAAGACGGAGTTCCTGCTGTGCATCGCGGCCTTCCTCGGGGTGGCGCTGCTGGGCGTGCTGCCCGGCATCGCGGTCGCGGTGGGCCTGTCCATCCTGAATGTCTTCCGGCGCGCGTGGTGGCCCTACAGCACGGTGCTCGGGCGCGTGCCCGGCCTCGCGGGCTACCACGACGTGCGCTCCCACCCGAGCGCCGAGGAACTGCCCGGCCTGGTCATCCTCCGCTTCGACGCGCCGCTGTTCTTCGCCAACGCCAAGTCGTTCCGCGACGAGGTCCTGCGGTGCGCGCGCGCCGCGCCGCCGCCGCGCCGCGTGCTCATCGCCGCCGAGCCGGTGACCGACGTCGACACGACCGCGGCCGACTTCCTGGAGGAGCTGGACGAGGCCCTGCACAAGCGGGGGATCGAGCTGGTCTTCGCCGAGCTGAAGGACCCGGTGCGCGGCAAGCTGGAGCGCTACGGACTGACCCGGACCTTCGACCCGGGCCAGTTCTTCCCGACGGTGGAGAGCGCCGTCGAGGACTTCAGGGAGCGCAGCGGCGCACGGTGGACCGCGGTCAGCCGCCGGCGGCCGACGGCTGACCGGGACTAGGGCCTGTCCCGGGCCGGGACGACTAGGGCCCGTCCCGGGCCGGGACCAGGAACTAGCCCGCGTTCGCCGCGGCCGACAGCACGTGCGTGCCCCACGGCGGCAGGTCGACGTACAGTCCGCCGCTCAGCATCTCCGCACCCGAGCGGCCGTACCGGTCGTCGTGGAGCAGGTCGGTCAACTCCCAGGTCTCCTCGCCCAGTTCGTTCCAGGGGAGCCGGACGCGTGCCTGCGCCTGATACGGGGAGAGGTTCACGACGGTCACGAACCGGCCCGCGGGACCGGTCCAGCACGAGGCGATCAGCTGCCGCGCGGAGTCGTTGTCGGGCCAGCCCGCGCAGTCCAGGAGACGCCACTCGCCCGTGCGCATGCCGCTGCCGTGGACGCGCGAGAGCAGCCGCTCGTGGAAGGCCCGCAGCGCCGGATCCGCCGGTTCGTCGGGGCGCCGGTCCAGGAAGACCGGCAGGTGCACCCGGCGCCCGGTGAACTGGCCCTCGTGCCACAGCGTGGCACCGGGCAGCGTGGCGATCAGCACGGCCGCCGCCCGCTCCTTCGCCGGGTGCAGCGTGTGCGCGGCGCGCGGCTCGTCGTGGTTCTCCAGGAAGCGGACGAGCCGCCGCTGGTAGGACTCGTCGGCCAGCAGATGGCCGCGCACGGACTCGGCGCTCTCGTTCAGCACCCGGTCGTAGAGGCGCTTGTCGTAGCAGAAGTCGAACCCCTGCTGCTGGAGCGCCCATTCGAGGTCCCAGTAGGCCTCGGCGGCGAAGAGCATCCCGGGGTGCCCCCGGCGCACGGCCGTCACGACCTCCGACCAGAACTCGCCCTCGGGCGGGGCCCCCACCCGCTCTCCCCAGGTCCGCGCGAACACGTCGTTGATCAGCAGCATCGCCATGTCGCAACGCACTCCGTCGCACACCCGGCCGATGCCGTCGAGCACTGTCGCGGTCGCCTCCCGCAGCTCCGGGGCGAAGGCGTTCAGCTGCACCACGTCCGGCCAGGGCGCGAAGAACGGATCGCGGCCCCGGGCGAGCACGGCCCGCCCGGTGTCGAGGAAGGCGGCGGGATCGCGCCGCAGGTCCGCCGCGTCGCCCCGCACGAAGTACTCGGGGTGATCGGCCACCCAAGGGCTGTCGGGCGCCACATGGTTGGGGACGTAGTCGAGCAGCAGCCCGACGCCCCGGCGGTCCAGCTCGGCCCGTGCGGCGGCGAGCCCCTCGGGGCCGCCGAGCGCCGCGTCGGCCTCGTAGCGCCGGATGCAGTACGGCGATCCGGCGATGTCGTCCTCGCCGATGCCCGGGACGGCCGCGTCGAACGCGGCGCGCAGCGACGGGTTGTCCAGCGCGATGCTGCGCCCCAGCGGGCTGCGTTCCCAGACGCCCATCAGCCAGACGACGTCGACGCCCGACGGCGTGATCTCGTCCCAGACGTCCTTGGGCACCTCCGCGAGACCGGTCGCACGGCCGGTGCGCAGTCCGGTCTCCCGCAGCCACACACGGGTGTTGACCTCGTGGACGACGGGTTGTGCGGGCAGTTCGGTCATCGGCCGCGCCTCCTCGTGGCCCCGGGCCTGAAGTCCTCGGGGCCGAGCGTCCCGAAGATCTTCATCAGGGCGGCCACCAGACCGGTCCAGCCCGTCTGGTGGGAGGCCCCGATGCCGGCGCCGTTGTCGCCGTGGAAGTACTCGAAGAAGGAGACGAGGTCCCGCCAGTGCGGGTCGTCGTGGAACTTCGGCTGCCCGCCGTACACCGGCCGGTGGCCCTCCTGGTCGCGCAGGAAGATCCGGCCGAGCCGCGCGGAGAGCTCCTCGGCGACCTCGTAGAGGTTCTTGTGCACCCCCGAGCCGGTCGGGCACTCGACGGTGAGGTCGTCGCCGTAGAAGCCGTACAGGTTCAACAGCGCCCGGATGACGAGCGTGTTCATCGGCAGCCACACCGGGCCGCGCCAGTTGGAGTTCCCGCCGAACATCCCGGTGTCCGACTCGGCGGGCAGATAGGAGACCCGGAACTCCTCGCCGTGCACCGAGAACGTGTACGGGTGCTCCGCGTGATACCGGGACAGCGCCCTGATGCCGTAGGGGCTCAGGAACTCGTCCTCCGACAGGAGATGACCGAGCACCCGCGTCAGCTTCTTCTCGTCCACGACGGACAGCAGCCGCGGCCCGCCCGCCGTGCCGGCCCCCGCCGACGTCAGCGCCACCGACAGCGAGGGGTGGCGCGCGGCGAACCGCTGGAGGCGCTCGGTCAGGCCGGAGAGCCGCTCCAGCTGCCGGGGCTGGAAGACCGTCGACGCGCACAGCGGCAGCAGCCCCACCATGGAGCGGACCTTCAGCCGGACGGCCTGCCCGTCGGGCAGCCGCAGCACGTCGTAGAAGAACCCGTCCTCCTCGTCCCACAGTTCGTCGCCGAGGTCGCCGAGCCGGTCCATCGAGGCGGCGATCCACAGATAGTGCTCGACGAACTTCAGGACCAGCTCTTCGTACGCCTCGTTCTGCTCGACGAGCTCCACCGCGATCTGGAGCATCGACTGGCAGTACAGCGCCATCCACGCGGTGCCGTCCGCCTGCTCCAGGGTCCCCCCGGTGGGCAGCGGCGCGCTGCGGTCGAAGACCCCGATGTTGTCCAGGCCCAGGAAGCCGCCCTGGAAGACGTTGCGCCCGCTGGGGTCCTTGCGGTTGACCCACCACGTGAAGTTCGTGAGCAGCTTCTGGAAGGTGCGCTCCAGGAACGCGTGGTCGGCGTGGCCGGTCGTGGCCTTCTCCACCGAGTACACGAAGTACGCGGCCCAGGCGTGCACCGGCGGGTTCACGTCGCCGAAGTTCCACTCGTAGGCGGGGATCTGGCCGTTGGGGTGCAGGAAGGAGTCGCGCAGCAGGAGTTCGAGCTGGTCCTTGGCGAAGCCGACGTCCACGACCGAGAAGGCCACCGCGTGGAACGCCAGGTCCCAGGCGGCGAACCAGGGGTACTCCCACTTGTCCGGCATCGACACGACGTCGTCGCAGACCATGTGGAACCACTCGCGGTTGCGGATGCCGGAGCGCGGCGGGCTCCACGGGGTGAGGTCGTGCTCGGCGAGCCAGGTCTCCAGGTCGAACGCGTAGTACTGCTTGGACCACAGCATCCCGGCGAGGGCCTGGCGCAGCACGCGCGCCTCGTCCTCGGTCGCCCGGTCGGGGGTGAGTTCGCGGTAGAAGGCGTCCGCCTCGGCGATCCGGTTCTTGAAGACCGTGTCGAAGCCGCGCGGGGCCAGCGCGAGCTGGGCGCCGGCGGGGCCGAGACGCAGCCGCAACGTCTCGGACCCGCCGGCCGGGACGGTGAGCGTGTGGTGCACGGCCGCCTTCGTGCCGTGCCGCGCCGGGTTGACGGCGCCCCGCTCACCTTGGACCACGTAGCGGCCGATGCCGTCCTTCACATGGGGGGAGGCGTCGGCCGTGCCGAACAGGCGCCGGTTGTTGGTCTCGTTCTCCGTGAACAGCAGCTCCGCCGCGCCGTCGCAGCGCAGGTCGTAGCTGCCGAGCTCCGGATGGTCGGCGCGGACGGTCGCCGTGCCGCGCGGTCCCTCGACCGCCCGCAGCCGCGGCATGTGCTCCTCGCCGGGACGCTCGCCCCACGACCAGGTGTTGCGGAACCACAGCGTCGGCAGCACGTGCAGCGTCGCCTCGTCGGGGCCGCGGTTGTCGACGGTGATCCGCATGAGGACGTCGTCGTGGTCGGCCTTGGCGTACTCCACCGTCACGTCGAAGTACCGGTCGTCGTCGAAGACCCCGGTGTCCAGGAGCTCGTACTCGAACTCCTGCCGCGTACGGGCCCGGTTGACCTCGACGAGGTCGTTGTAGGGGAACGCGGCCTGCGGGTACTTGTACAGGTAGCGCAGGTAGGAGTGGCTGGGGGTGCTGTCGAGGTAGAAGTAGTACTCCTTGACGTCCTCGCCGTGGTTGCCCTCGCCGTTGGTGAGGCCGAAGGCCCGCTCCTTGAGGATGGGGTCGCGGCCGTTCCACAGGGCGAGGGCCAGACACAGGCGCTGCTTCTCGTCGCAGATGCCGCCGAGGCCGTCCTCGCCCCAGCGGTAGGCGCGCGAACGCGCGTGGTCGTGCGGGAAGTAGGACCAGGCGTCGCCACCGGGGCTGTAGTCCTCGCGGACCGTGCCCCACTGGCGTTCGCTGAGGTAGGGGCCCCACAGCCGGGACCGTCCGCTCGCGTCACCGACCGGCCGGGAGCGGCCGGCCTGCGTCTGCCTCTTCATGCGCAGCCTCCCTGTGTGGCTCCCGCGGTACTCAGCCGGGTGCGCCAGTCTTGGCGGGCGCCTCGGGGGTCGCCTCACCTCCTGGGGGTGAGCCCCCGCCCCGGGCGGCCAGCGTGATCGCGATCTCGTACGCGGCCAGCAGGACGCCGACCACGAGCAGCCCGGTCCACGACGACAGGAGCAGGGCCACCAGGGCCGCGACGACGAGACCGGAGACCCGCAGCACATCGGCGTACCGGGCCAGCCACGGCCGTACCGGCAGATCCTTTTTGGTGAGCTTGTCCCCGGTCCGCGCGAGGAAGTGGCCCGTGGCCCGCGTGCCCCGCGCCACCAGCCCGCGCAGCAGCACCGGCAGTCGCCCCGGCCCCACCAGGTACGCGATCACGGCGATGGCGATGCCGATCCACAGCAGCTGGTCGCCGCGGTCACGCAGCGTCGTGAAGATCGTCCACAGCGCGGCCCGCAGGCCGTCGCGGTAGACGCCGGGCGGCACGTGGCCGAGTAACTGCTCGCGCACCGCCCGAAGGACGCCGGAGAGGACGGTGACCGTCACGATCAGCCACAGGCCGAGCTGGAGCACGGTCCGCCGCCGGTTGGGGGAGACCCACAGGGCGAGGCCCAGCAGCACCGGCACGGCGATCAGCAGGCCCACCACCGCGCGCTTGAACAGGAGGACGGCCTCCTGGAGCTGGCCCAGTTCGTGGCGGTCGTAGAGCCGGATCTGCGCGAAGTCCTCCGGCAGGTCGACGTTGAGTGCCTTCTCGATCCGCTGGTGCAGACCGGGCGGGATCTCGCCCGAGGAGACGGCGGGCAGGTCGAGCTTCTTGCCGAACAGGGTGGGCAGCTGGTCCTCCAGGGAGCGCAGGAGGTTGTTGACCATCGGCAGCAGGTTGAGGGTGACCGTGTCGCCCTGGACGCGTACGTTGTCGTTGCTCTTCTCCAGGACCGCGACGATCCGCGCGTGCGCGAACCGGTTCGTGGCGCGCCACAGGTCCTGGAACCGGTCCGTGGCGATGAGCTTGGAGATCGATTCCCGCATGTAGTCGTGGACGGCCCCGGTCACCGGGCCCGCGAGGAAGGACGCGCGCGGCGGCAGCGCCTCGGAAAGCCGCTGCTCGACGTCCAGCTGGTCGAAGATCTCGTTCGCCAGATACGTCGAGACGGCCGCGTTGACCTCGGGGTCCTCGGGCAACGGGCCCACCGCGGCGATCCAGCGGTCCGTGTTCAGCGTGGTGCGCGAGCCCCAGACCCCCACGACCGAGGTGACGGCCAGCACGGCGACCAGCGCGATCAGCACCGCGGCGAGCACGCGCCGGACGACCAGGGTGCGGTCGCGGCGCCGCCGTTCGGTGTCGGTGCGGTCGCGCAGGCGTGCCACCTCGGCACGCAGCCGCTCCACCTCGCTCTCGTCCCGGTCCGGTGTCCCGTCCCCGCTCCGTGTCCCGTCGTCCGTCATCGGCGTGCCACCTCCGCGGCCCACCGTGACCGCACGGACGCACGCCTCCCTCACCTGCGGCGGGTGACGCGTCAGGGCACGGTCCGACGCTGTGATGACGGCCGTGACGGCGGCAGTTCCGCTGAAGGGAGGCACCATGGCTGAGATCGGACCGGTTCAGCTCCTGACGATCGGCTTCGGGCCGGACGCCAAGTTCGAGGGGCGGATCATCGAGGAACTGGCGGTCCTGGAGTCGAACGAACAGATCCACGTCCTCGATCTCCTCTTCGTCGGCAAGGAGACCGGCGGAGACCTGTTCACCCTCGACTTCCAGGCAGAGGGCATGGGCGAGACGGTCGCCGCGCTGCTGGGCATCTCGGCGGAGCGGCTGCGGGCGGCGGAGGGCATCGCGCCGAGCCTGGCCGAGGGCAATGCCTTCGGCCTGTCCCTCACCCAGATCAGGGAGATGGCCGACGCGCTCGACCCCGGCACCGCGGCCGCCTTCGTCCTGCTGGAACACGTCTGGGCGAAGTACCTGCGCAAGGCCGTGCGCGACGCCGGCGGAGTGCCGGTGGCGGAGGGCTTCCTCACCGAAGAGGCGCTCGCGCCCATCGCCGCCGAACTCATCAGTGCGGCACAGCGGTCGGGCGAACCGGTTCCGAACGGATCGGAGTCGGAACCGCCGAAACGCAACAACCACAGGAGGGCCTGATGGCCGATCTCGTCGTGCTCGGATTCTCGGACAGGGAGAAGGCGGTGGCGGTGCTGCGCCTCGCCAAGGACCTCTCCAAGCAGGAACTGCTCGACCTGGAGGACGCGGCGCTGGCCTACCGCACCATGGACGGCAAGATCCACGTGGAGCAGACGTACAGCCCCGTCGGCGTGGGCGCCGCGGGCGGCGCGCTGTGGGGTTCGCTGTTCGGGCTCCTCTTCCTGATGCCGGTCTTCGGCGCCGCGGTGGGCGCCGCCACCGGCGCCCTCGCGGGAAAGCTCACCGACGTCGGGATCAACGACCCCTTCATCAAGGAGGTCGCGGCCACTCTCGAACCGGGCAGGGCCGCCGTCTTCGCCCTGGTGCGGCGCTCCACCCCCGACCGGGTGCGCGAAGCGGTACGTCCCTTCAACCCGACCGTGATCCGCACCTCGCTCACCAAGGACCGGGAGGAGGAACTGGTCGAGGCGCTGCGCGAGAAGTGACCGAGGCCCGCTCGGCACGCCGGACGAGGGGGCTTCCCGAGCCGGAGGAGGGGCGCCCCCGAGGCGTATGGGGGGTGCCCCTGTGCCGTAGGGGGGTACGGCTGTGCCGGGTGGGGCGCGCCTCTTCGCGCGCGCCTTCCACGCCGTCGTACGCCGGAACTTCACCCGGGTGATACGGCGCCCGTCGCGCAGCCCGCCGGAGCCGTCGGCACCACACTTGCCTGTGCCGCACCGCACTGCTCCGAGAGCGAGGTGCCGACCATGGCCGAGTGGCCACACCCACGGGACACCGGTCCGGACGCGGGAGCCGTCGGCTCCGCCCCCGCACTGCCGACCTGGCTGGTCCCCAGGCCCCGTCTGACGGCCCGTCTCGCCCGGGGCGCCCTCGGTCCGCTGACCGTGGTCGTCGGACCCGTGGGCGCGGGCAAGACGGCGCTGGCCCTGGAGTGGGCGCACACGGGGCGGCTGCCCGGCCCGCTCGCCTGGGTCACCTGCGACGGCCGTGCCGAGCAGCCGTGCGTGTTCTGGCCGCGCGTCGTGGCCGCCCTGCGCGAGGCGGGCGTGGACCTGTCGGACCGCGTCACCACCGGCGAGGGCCCCCGGCACGTGGCCGCGCTGGCCGGCGAACTGGAGGCCTACGGCGAGCCGGTCGTGCTGGTCCTCGACGACTTCCAGCCCGCACCCGGCTCACCGATCGCCGAGGGCGTCACCAGCCTCCTGCGGCACACCTCGGGCGTGCTGCGCCTGGTCGTGCTCGCGCGCCGCGACCCGCCCCTGCACCTGCACCGCGGCCGGCTCACCAGCGACCTCACCGAACTGCGCACCGCCGACCTCGCGTTCGACGACCGGGAGACCGCGGCCCTGCTCGCCCAGCACGGCATCGACGTCCCCCGCCCGACGGTGAGCGCGCTGCGGCACCGCACGGACGGCTGGGCGGCGGGGCTGCGCCTGGCCGCGATGTCCCTGGAGAAGCAGAGCGACCCCGAGCGGTTCGTCGCCCAGTTCGCCGGCGACGACGAGGCGATCACCAGCTACCTCGTCGAGGAGGTCCTCGACCTCCAGTCGCCCGGCATGCGCAGGCTGCTGCTCACGACGAGCGTGCTCGACCGGATGAACGCCGAACTCGCCGCCGAACTCTCCGGCGAGGAGGCCGGCGGGCACTTCGCCGCCCTCGTACGCGACAACTCCTTCCTCCAGCCGGTCGGCCAGGGCTGGTTCCGCTGCCACCAGATGTTCGCCGACGTGCTGCGCATGTGCCTGCGCCACGAGGCGCCCGGACTCGTCTCGCCGCTGCACCGCCGCGCCGCGAACTGGCTCGGCGACCACGGCCTGCTCGCCGACGCCGTGCACCACCTGATCGCCGCGGGCGACTGGGCGCGGATCGGCCGGCTGATCGTGCACCGCCTGGCGATCGGCCAGGTCCTCGGCCTGACCAAGGCGAGACTGTCGGCAGAGCTGCTCGCCCAGCTGCCCGGGGAGCTGCCCGCCGACGAGCCCGAACTCGTGCTGCTCGGCGCGGCCGTCGCCCGGGTGCACGCGGACGACCAGGCCTACGAGCGGTACATGGCGTGCGCGGACCGGCTCCTGGCCGAGCTGCCCGCCGACGAGGACGACCGCGGTGCCCGCTGCCGCCTGGCCCATGCCGTCATCCGCATGGACCGGCTGCGCGCCGGCGGGCCCCGGGAGGCGCGGGCGGCCGCCGCCGACGCGGAGTCGGCCTCGCTGCGGCTGCCGCACGGCGCACTGGTCCAGCGGCCCGAGATCTCCGCGCTCACCCTCGCGATCCGGGGCGGCGGCGAGCTGCGCGACGGCGCCCTGAGGGCCGCCGAGGCCGCCCTCACCGGTGGACTGAAGGCGGCGGGCGCCGCGGGCAACGGCGCGCTGCGCAGGGACTGCCTGGCCGAGCTGGCCCTCCTGGAGGTGCTGCGCGGACGCTGCCGGGCCGCCGACGAACTCACCACCCAGGCCACCCAGCCGCCGCTGCCCGCCTGGACCGCGCCCGAGCCGCCGCGGGCCGCCCTCCACCTGGCCCGCGCCTGGGTCGAGCTGGCCCGCGGCGACCCCGCGCGGGCCCGCCGTGAACTCGCCCACGGCCAGGCCGTCCTCGCGGCGCTGCCGGACGCCTTCCTCTCCGGGATCGCCGCCCTGGTGGCGGGGCTGACCGGCACGGTGGAGCGCGGCGGCGCGCCGGGCGTGCCGATCGGCGACGTGGTGGCACGGGCGCGGCTGCCGCGCGCGATGCTGCGGACGGTGGTGCCGGCCTGCGCCGCGCTGGTCGACCCCACCCGGCCGGGACGCGTCGCGGTGAGCGCCGTACCGGAGACCACGACGACGGACGGCGCGGTGGCGCAGGCCGAGCGGCTCAGCGCACGCGAGCGCGATGTCCTGAGCCGGCTGGCGCAGATGATGACCACGGAGGAGATCGCCGAGGAGCTGTACCTCTCGGTGAACACCGTGAAGACGCACCTCAAGAGCGTCTACCGCAAGCTGGCCGTGACGCGGCGCTCGGCGGCCGTGCGGCGGGCGCGGGAACTCCAGCTGCTGTGAGCGGTCCAGGGGCGGGCTGTGCGAGCCGTCGCGACGCGTCGGGACGAAGTGCGCGCCACCCGCGCCGGGGACCGGGGCGCGGCGGCGGACCACGGGCGCGCGGGCCCTACAAGAGCCCCAACTCCCGCGCCCGCACGACGGCCTCGGCGCGCGAACCCGCGCCCAGTTTCCGGTACACGGCCCGGGTGTGACTCTTGACGGTGTTGTACGAGACGTACATCCCGTCCGCGATCTGCCGCAGCGACACCTCCTCGTCCAGCCGCCGCAGGACGGCGAGTTGACGGTCTGTCAACGGTTCCACGAGTGACGGAACGGGGCGCGGCGCGACGGCGGCCGGCGTGGGCACCGACGCCAGGACGGCCGACGCCTCGCTCATGAGCGCATCCGCACTGCGCGGATCCGCGAAGTCGTAGGCGACGCGCACCAGGACCCCGGCGATCCAGACCAGACAGGTCGTCACGGCCGTGTCGGCGGCCGCCTCCTCGCGGCCCAGCGCACGCAAGTGCCTGCGCAGCACGACCACCTGCCCCGCGGCCGACGTACGGTCGGCCGGCTCCGTGCACACTGCTAGGGACATGCCCTTCACCTCCCCATGTGCAGGGCATCACCCCTCCACAGTGGGGAGGCGCCGACGGGCCCGGGAAGGGGCTTGTCGGCCCTGTTTTGGCGGGCGCTTTACCTTTCCGGGTGCTTCGTCCTGCCGCGCCTCAGGAGGTCGGCAGCCGCCGCACCTCCAGCAGTTCGAGCCCCAGCGCCTGGATGCGGTCGAGGATCCCGTACAGGGCGGCCTGGTCGAGCCCCGAGCCCAGCAGCACCGTCTCCGCCGGGCGCAGTTGGATCGTCATCTCGCCGAACGCCGAACGGAAGGCGTCGCCGAACCTGCCCCGCACCCGGATCTCGAAGTCCGCGCGGCCGGGGGGTGTCCCGGCCGGGTCCGCCTGCGCCCCGCCCATGGCGTCACCTCCCGTGCGACGGCCTGGCCATCGGCCGCCATTCTCGCGGCACCGGGGCGGACGGCATCACCTCGTGCGGGTGACGGCGCCGTGCGCGAGATCGCGGGATGCTCCCGGTTCACCGAGGAGGAGGTTCGACATGGCTGGACAGACCTCACCGGAGCGCTCCCGCCCCGGTGCGCAGGAACCGGAGCGCCGCGTCAGCCCGGTCGCCCTCGGCGGAGTGGTCTTCGCCGTGTGCGTGATGGGCATCAGCGGCGCGTACAACGCGATCGCGGGTCTCGCCGGGATCCTGGACGACAACTTCTACCAGGCCCAGAACGACTATCCCTTCGACTTCGACCCCAACGTCCGGGGCTGGGTGCAGATGATCACCGGCGTCATCGTGCTCGCGGCCGCGATCAACCTGTTCTCCGGCAAGGCCTGGGCCCGTGCGGTCGGCATCGTGGTCGCCGCGTTCAGCGCCCTGGAGAACTTCTTCTTCACGCCGTACTACCCGTTCTGGGCGGCGATCATCATCTTCCTGGACATCGCGGTGATCTGGTCGCTCGCCGTGTACGGGCGCGGCGCGGCCCACAAGGTCTACGGAGAGCCGTTGTGACCGTCCTCGCGCCGGCCGCCCGCGGCGGAGCGGCGGGCGAACCCGAGCCTGCCGATCCGGCGCCAGTCGAGCGGGGGGAGTTCCCGGTACGCCCCCGGCCGCCGCCGCGGCACGACCACCCGCAGCGCCCCGGGCCGCACCTCGCAGCGCACCGGCGTGCGCAGCCGCACCGCCTCTCCGTCGAGGCCGACCGGGATCCACTCCTGGTCGGCCTCGACGACCACGGTGGGTGCGACGGCCCGGGTCAGCCCCGTGGCGCGTCCGCCCCGCAGCAGCCCCGCGGCCTGCGCGGCGCTCGCGACCCGCACGCCGACGCAGCCGAGCACCCCGCCGTCGATGCGGGTGCGCCGCCCGAGTCCGGCGATGTCGTGCGAGCCGTAGGGGTTGTTGCTCACCAGCAGGGCCTGCGGGCCGGAGAACTCGCTCTCGCCCGCGCGCGCCGTCAGCCGCGCGCCTTCGTGCCCCACCAGGAGATCCGGCAGCAACTGGAGGGTCGTACGCGTCTTGCCGTCCCGGTAGGACGGGCTCTGCACCACTTCCGCGTACGCGCCGAAGGACACGTTGTTGACGAAGGGCCGCCCGCCCGCGCGCCCGAGGTCCACCCGCAGCTCCACCCCGTCGTGCAGCGCTTCGAGGGCCTTGGACGGGTCGTCGCGGTCGAGCCCCAGGTCCAGCGCGAAGTGGTTGCGGGTGCCCGCGGGGATCACCAGGAAGGGCAGGTCGAGCGAGGCCGCGACATCGGCGACCAGCGCCTGGGTCCCGTCCCCGCCCGCGACCCCGAGCAGATCGGCCCCCTCGGCCGCGCACTTGCGGGCCAGCGCCGCCACGTCGGTCTCCTCGCGCCACTCCAGGAGCACCACCTGGGCGCCCAACGCCTGGGCCTGCTCCCGCAGTTCGAAGCGGCGGACCTTGCCCCCGCCGGAGCGCGGGTTCATGATCAGCACCGGGTGGCGCGGCCTCGGCGCGGGATGCTCGGGCATCTGCTCCGGTGCCGACCGGGCCACGAGCGAGGCCCGGCCCATCGCCGCCGCGAGGGCCCAGAGCGCGCCCGCCACCACGGCCACCCACACCAGCCGGGCGCGCGCGTACTCGACCAGCACCCAGATCGGCGCGGCGAGCGCCAGGATCAGCGCGAGGAACCGCAGCACCCCCCGCCTGCTGATGACCCACCAGACCGCGGCGGCCGTGACCACCAGCCCCGCGAGCCCCACGCCGAGCAACCCGAACGTCCGCACGCCCGCGAACACGCCGAGGACCAGCACCGCGGCCGCCGCGGAGGCCAGGGACGCGCGCGCCAGCCACCGCCGGGCGATCGGTCCACGGGGTCCGTGCGGTCCGGGTCCACGCATCGTCGGTTCCATGGCCGGGAGTCTGCGGCCCCGGCCTGCCGTGGGCCTCACCCCTGGCAGGCGACCTCACACCGGTGGGGTGACGCCGATCCGCCCGGCCGTGCCCAGAGTCCTCAGCGTCCGCAGGCAGCGGGAGGGAGTACGCCATGACCGAGACCGCGACCCACCACCTCACCCCGCGGGAGCGGGCGGCCCGCGGCAGGGACGCACGCGCCAAGGTCCCGCGCTCCAGCCACGGCGACTTCGCACCCGCCACGGACCGCCCCGACCCGGTCGACGTGATCGAACGGCAGTCGGCGAGCAGGCTCCCGGACCTGGTGCCGATCCGCTACGGGCGCATGCTCGAATCGCCGTTCCGTTTCTACCGGGGAGCCGCCGCGATCATGGCGGGCGATCTCGCGGGCACCCCCTCCAGCGGCTTCCGGTCCCAGCTCTGCGGCGACGCCCACATGCTGAACTTCCGGCTGCTCGCCTCGCCGGAGCGGCGCCTGATGTTCGACGTCAACGACTTCGACGAGACGCTGCCGGGCCCGTGGGAGTGGGACGTGAAGCGCCTCGCGGCCAGTCTCGTCATCGCCGGACGGGGCAACGGCTTCGGCCGGGCGGAGCGGGCCCGCGTGGTGCGCGGGACGGTCCGCTCGTATCGCACGGCGATGCGCGACTTCGCCGGGATGCGGACGCTCGACGTCTGGTACGCGCACATCGAGGCGGAGCAGCTGTTCGCCACGATGTCCGGCCGGCTCGACGCCGAGGCGCGCCGACGGATGTCCCGCACGCTCAAGAAGGCCCGCACCCGCGATCACCTCCAGGCCCTGGAGAAGCTCGCCGAGGTCGTCGACGGCGTGCCGCGCATCGCCCCCGACCCGCCCCTGGTCACCCCGCTCGGCGACCTCATGCCCGGCGTCGAGCGCGCACAGCTGGAGGGACAGCTGCGGGACCTGATCCAGCGGTACGCCCGTACGCTGCCCGGCGACCGCAGGGCGCTGCTCGCCCAGTACCGGGTGGTCGACATGGCCCGCAAGGTCGTCGGCGTGGGCAGCGTGGGCACGCGCTGCTGGATCGTCCTGCTGCTCGGCCGCGACGACGAGGACCCCCTGCTGCTCCAGGCGAAGGAGGCGCAGGCGTCGGTGCTCGCCCCGTTCGCGGGGGAGAGCGGCCTCGCCAACCAGGGGGAGCGGGTCGTCACCGGCCAGCGGCTGATGCAGGCCACCAGCGACATGTTCCTCGGCTGGGAGCGGGTCGAGGGGCTCGACGGCCGGCAACGCGACTTCTACGTACGTCAGTTGCGCGACTGGAAGGCCATCCCGCAGGCCGACCTCATGTCCCCGGACGTCATGCGGCTGTTCGGCCGGGTGTGCGGGGCGACCCTGGCCCGCGCCCACGCGCGGTCCGGCGACCGCATCGCGATGGCCGCCTACCTCGGCCGCTCCGACGCCTTCGACCGTGCGGTCGCCCGCTTCGCCGAGGCGTACGCCGACCAGAACGAGCGCGACCACGGGGCGCTGGCGACGGCGGTGAAGGAGGGCCGCGTGACGGCGCGGGAGATCGAGGGCGCGGCACGATGACGCGGATCCGTACGGCGCCGTCACGGTGGGGCGGCGCCGCGCGGACGCGGGGCGGACCGCCGCAGCGCGTCGAGCCGGCGCCGCACGGACTCCTCCTGGCAGAGCGTGCGGCCGACGGCGACGCCGAACACGATGATGGTGAAGTACACGATGAGCCAGGACAGCACCGTGAAGACCGAGCCCAGGGCCCCGTAGCGCTCCACGCTCAACCGCAGCGCCCTCGGCAGCCACAGCCCCGACACGGCCTGGAACGCGACCACTCCCGCACCGGCCAGCAGGGACCCCGGCAACAGCGAGAGCCACGGCACCCGCCCGGCCAGCAGCAGGTGCTGGGTCCACCACCACATCAGGACCGTGACCAGCACCTGGAGCGAGACCCCGAGGACGGGCCCCGCGCCGAAGGCCCGGTGCAGCGCGCCCTGCACGATCAGCGTCGTCGTCCACACCAGCAGCCACACGGCCCAGCGCCAGGCGACGAGCCGGACGCCCGAACGGGACAGGTTCCAGGAGCGCTCGCACAGGCGTTGCAGGGCCCGGGTGAAGGCGGTGGCCGACAACAGCGCCACGAGCACCCCCGCCGCGCCCCAGCTGTGCAGCACGGTGTCACCGCCCGCGGTGACGTCCTCGGCCTGCGCCGCCACGGGCCCGTGCGCACCGACGAGGGTGCGCAGCGAGTGGAGCAGTTCGCGCCGCACCGCCTGCGGCGAGAACGAGGCCACGGCGATGAGCATCGGCAGGGCCGCGAGGAACGCCTGCGCCGCGAGCCGCGTCGCCATGTCGAGGATGCTGACGTGGACGAGCTGCTGGACGACCCGGCCCGCCAGCGGCGGGACGCGAACGGCGATCCGCATGACGGCGTCCTCTCGTGGCAGGGCTCGCTCCCACCGCTCACCCTGTGGGCCACCGGGCCGCGCCACGTCGCCCGTCGCGGGTGACGGGCCCGCGTCGGCCGGGCGCCGCCCGTCCACGGCCCGGCGGAGCGCCGTTTCATCCCCCAGGACCGGGGAACTCAGTGAGGGCAGCGGGGCAGCCGAGCGCTCCCGGGAGGTTCGGCAGTGAGCCCGCCCCTTCGCCCCTTGCCCAGCGGCAAGGGGCGAAGCAGTGATCGGGGAACAACGGCACGAAGCTCCGGCTCAGGAGGACGGGGGTTCGGCGTCGACGCACGGGCTGGTGCGGCGGTGATGCGTCAGCCGGCGTTCGAGCTCCTGGCGGATGTCACGGGGCAGCACCCCGCTGCACCCCCAGTCGATCAGCGTCTCGGCCACCGTGCGCAGCTTGGTGTTGGTGTTCATCGACACCTCGCGCAGCACGTTCCACGCCTCGTCCGGTGTGAGCTGTCCGACGCCCACGAGCAGCCCCATCGCCTGGTCGACGACGGCATGCGAGCGCACGGCCTGCCGGAGCTGCGCGACCTCTTCCTTGAGTTCGCCGACCGACTTGTCCGAGTCGGCCGCGTCCAGCGGATCCGGCTCCGGTCGTTCCGGGCTTTCGTGGGTCAATCGAGCCTCCAGCACGGGGATGCGGACGCTTCTCACTGTGGCCGTGCCGGTGCCGGTGCGCAATGCCCGACAAGGGTAAAGACCCCGCTCAGCAGAGCAGCAGCGCGGCCTGCCAGGGCAGGTCGCCGAGCGGCGCGTCCGGGTCCCTCGCGCAGCGCAGGGCGAGCGCGGCGCCCGCCGCCCCGTCCAGGAAACCGGGGCGGTGCACGACGGGGGGGCCGCCGGGCGCGGCCGCGGGCCAGAGGAAGGGGTGCGCCGGGTCGGCCGCGCCCGCCAGGGCATCGGTCAGCGCCGGCAGCAGCGCGGCCAGTTCCGCGCCCCCGGGCTCACGGGCCATCAGGGCCACGATCGTGGTCACCCCTGCCAGACCGTGGCACAGCGTGGGATCACCGAGGGCGCGGACGCCGCCCGGCGGGCCGCAGGACGCGGCGACCGCGGCCACCGCCTGCCGGTTCCAGTCGGCCTCCTTCAGCGCCAGCCCGGCCAGTTGGAGCGCGCGGGCGACACCTGGCGTGCCGTAGCACCAGCCGCCGCGGGCCCGTGCCAGGTCGGGGCGGCCCCCGGACGCGGCCGTCAACTCGGCCTCCAGCGGGACGATGTTGGGC
Organism: Streptomyces sp. NPDC052114; assembly: GCF_040680155.1. Taxonomy (NCBI): domain Bacteria; kingdom Bacillati; phylum Actinomycetota; class Actinomycetes; order Kitasatosporales; family Streptomycetaceae; genus Streptomyces; species Streptomyces sp. NPDC052114. The sequence continues at coordinate 147,197 of NZ_JBFAWC010000006.1, forward strand.
CAGCCGGTGCCGTCCGGGCTGCGGCGCGCGAGCAGCCACTCGACGATCGTGCGGATGGCCTGCTCCTGGCCCGGTACGCGCACGCCCGCGCGATGGGCGAGGGACAGCAGGGCGAGCGGGCCGGGGATGCCGTGGGCGAGGCCCGCGTTGAAGTGCCCGCCGGGGATCCCGTCCGGCTCGCTGAGCAGGATCGGATCGGCGGTCCACCAGCCGGGCACGGCCCTGCCGCCCGGTTCGGTGACCGGACGGGTGAGCGCGACGAGGTGGCCGAGGACCTGCTCGGTGGTGTCCCGGTGCGCGGGCCCGGCCGCGAGGAGCAGGCGGCCGACGCCGGAGAGCCCGGCCACCACGTCGTACCCGGCCATCCGCGCCCCCGCCGTCCCGGCCGCGACCCGGGGCGCGTCCCGCGCCACCAACTGCCGTGCCAGCCGGGCGACCTGGTCGTCGAGCCGGGCGAGGAGCCCCGCGTACTCGCCGGTCCGGGTCACGGCGGTCCGGGCGGCGAAGGCGACGGCGGGCAGCCCCGCGTACAGCCCCTCCCGCGCGGGCCTCGTCACTCCCGTGACCGCGGCCGACAGATGGGCGTGCGCGACCTTGGCGTACCCGGGCTCGCCATGGGCAAGCGCCGCGAAGAGCAGCCCCACTCCGGCGTGCCCGTCCGCGAGGGACTGACCGTGCCACAGGGAGCGGGTCTCGGCCGACTCCGCGGTCTCCGCGGCGGTCACGCGTGCCGCCAGCGCGGCCGGGTCGGCGAGACGCTCCGCGAGCAGCGCGACGGGATCCTCGGTCATGCTCCGGCCCTTTCCCTGTCGAGGTGCGCCTGGACCGCGCCGCGGGCCACGGCCAAGGCCTGCGCCTCGGCCGTACGGTCCGTGCCCAGGCGCCGGTTGCAGTGCATGTGGACGAGCGAGGCGAGCACCGCGTCCGGGGAGACGCTCAGCGTGCCCCGCTCCTCCTCGGCGCGCACCAGCCGCCCGAAGCGCTCCGGCGCCGCGAGGTACTGCTCCGCCACCGGGTCCGGCGGACCGTCCGGCGCGAGCCGGGCGAGCGCCGCCCGTCTGCGGGCCGCGAACGCCTTGTGGTGCTGCTCCCGCTTGGGATACGTACCGGTGAGCCAGCGGCGCCAGCCGCCGCCGTACCCCCGGTGGAAGGCCCGCACCAGCCCGGTCACGTCGTACGCGGTGGACAGGATCGGGTCGTCCGAGGGCGCCGCGAGCCGGTCGAGCACCAGGCGGCTGTCCGCGTGGAACACCTCCTCGGCCGCGCCGAGCAGCGCGGGGCCGCCGTAGCGTTCGGTCTCGGGGGCATAGCTGTCCAGGCGCAGCCCACGGGCGAGCCCGTCGGCGGCCAGCCGCCCCGCCAGGTCGTGGAGCCGGGGCAGGACGACGCCGTTGAGCAGCGCCGGGTCGCCGTGCAGCCGCAGCCGCAGATGCGGGCCGGGATCCGCGTACCGGATGAAGAACCAGCGGTCGACGCCGTCCGGCCCGGCGGGCGGTGCGCCCAGCTCGCTCAGGAACGCGCGCAACGGGCCCGCGAGCAGCTCGTCCTGACGCTCGGCCGAGGTGTAGAGCGTCGCGTACAGCCACGGGCCGCCGGGCGCGATCTCGTCGGTGCCGCGCCGCACCACCGGGCGCCCGGTGCGCGGGGCGGGAGCGTCGGCCGTGTCCGGTCGGCAGGGCGTCAGCGTCACCACGGCCTCCGCCTCGTGGGCGCCGTCGGGCCCGTGCAGCCAGCCCCCGTCGGTGTCCGCGCCCAGCGGCAGCTCGTGGACCACGGCCGCGCCCGTGCGCTCGCTCTCGCGGCGCAGGAGCTCCCGGTGGGCCGGGACGGCGAGGTTGAGGGGGATGCGGTGGTCGCCGAGGGTGAGCTGGACGTGGTCGGGCACGCGCCACAGGGCCCGCCACTCGTCGAGGGGCAGCCCGGTCGCCTCCAGCCGCCAGCGGGCCGGGCTGAGGACGGTGCGGCCGGTGCGCACGGCGGGCAGGAACGGCAGGTCCTCCGCGGCGCCCCAGTCCCACAGCCGCCACTGCCTGCGGCCGAACCCGGCGGCCTCGACCAGGAAGCGCACCGCGTTGGGCGCGGTCAGCTCGCGGTTGAGCACGTGCAGCGCCGACGGGGTCAGCTCGCGCCCCCGTTCCGTGCACACGATCCGGAAGCCCTCGGAGTCGGCGCCGACGGCGATGGAGTCGAGCGTGAGGTCCGTGACGCCCGGGACCTCGGGGCCCGGGTGGGCGCCGACGACCAGGCGCCCGTCCAGCCAGGTCGGCACCTGGGCGACGTTGGCGTGCCGGTGGTGCGAGGCCTGGTGGTGGACCTGGACGGGCAGCCGTCCGGTGGTCGCGCGCGCGGTGCGCACCGTCTGCCGGATCGCCTCGGTCTGCGCGGGCGGGAAGAGGTGGGCGAAGCGGCCCATGTGGCCACCGGACGCGGTGGCCGCGCCCACCAGGACCAGGGTGAAGTCGCCCCGGTCCACGGCGGCGGCCGACTCCGCCGCGATCTGCACGACGACTTCGAGGGACGGCGGACGCACGGAGTCGGCGGACTCGTCGCGGTCGGCCGCCTCGAACCTGCGCAGCCACTCCTCGTCCAGGACCGTCTCGCGCGCCCCGCGCGCCTGCGCCTCGGCCGCGAGCCCCAGCAACAGCCTCTGGCGCGCGGCTCCGAGGGGCACCGGACCCGGGTCGGGGCGGTGGCTCGGGGGCAGCCGGTACCCGGCCGGGGCACCGAGGCCGATGTCGGGGTCGAGCAGCTCCTTGACGGGTACGTAGCGCCCCAGCCCGTACCGCTCGACGAAGTCCTGGTGGTACGGGGTCAGGCGGCCCGGCCCCGGGGGCGAGAGGCGCCACAGCGCGGCGGCGGTGCGCTCCAGCTCCTCGGCCACCGAGCGCGCGAGCACGACGGTGCCGTCCAGGCGCAGGTCCACTTGGACGGCGTGCGCGGGGGTGGCCGGGCGCCTTGCGGTTGGGCGGGGGAGGGCGGCCGGGTCGGGAGCCGAGTCCGTGCCGGGATCCTGCGCCGTGCCGGGATCCGCCGCCGCGCGCTCAAGTGCCGTGCGCCAGGCCGCCGTTCCCTCCCCGAGCGGGGTGCGGCGGTAGTCGGCCAGCGACGCGCGCAGTGCGGCGACCCACCGCGCGGCGGGCGTGTCCGAGGGGAGCAGCGCCTCGACGTGTGCCAGCGGATCGGGCGCGTCGAGCGGCGGGCGCAGCTCCGTCAACAGCACCTGTGCCCGGATCAGTTGGGCGACGAGTCCGGCCACGGCGCCGTCGGGGGCCCCGGGGAAGCGCGATGCGACCTCCCGGATCAGGTCGGCGCAGCGGACGGGGCGGGCGGCGGCCTCGACCACGGCGCGCACGACGGGGGTGTGGCGCAGGGTCCGGGTCGTGGGGCGGCTCTCGTCCGACGCGGTGTCCGAGCCGGCGGCGTCCGGGCCCGCGGGGGCGAACGGCAGGACGAGGCGCCCGCCGCGCACGAAGCACAGCCCGTTCACCACCACGCTCAGCCCCAGGTGGACGGCCGGGTCGCGCTCCCACTCGGCGACCAGCCGGGCCAGCCGCCCGGCGTCGGGCCGGGCCGCTCTGTGCCCCGCGCCGGTGAGTTCCCCCTTGGTGGTCGTGCCGAAGGAGCCCCACAGGACGCCCGCGAGGAGCCCGAAGGGGGTGGGGCGCGAGGCGGCCCTGAGCAGGTAGCGGGTCACGGCCCGGTGGGCCTTGCGCAGATCGGACACGGCCATGGGGGCGTCCGCGAGGACGGCGTCGACCGTGCGGGCGAGGGAGGGGCTGGAGACCTCCAGTGCCTCGCGGAAGCGCGGGTCGGCGATCAACTCCACCAGGTGGGAACGGAGTTCACCGGCCTCCGCGGCTTCCACGGCCTCCGCGCCGGACTCGTCCGGCCCGTCCCGCACCACGTCCCGCCAGGTCGCGCGGACCCTCGGCCGGGCCAGGAGCGGCGCCCTCAGCAGCACTCCGTCCGCGCAGCGGAACACCGGTCCCGCGCTCTGTCCACCCCGCATCTCCGCCATGTCCCCTTACTCGATGCACCATGAAACGGACCAGGGAATTCCCGGTTCCCCTCCTGGGGAATGGCGCCACACTAACCCCGACATACCCTCCCCGTAACCCCTTGACTCCGTCCGTTATCCGTACCTAGATTCCGCTCCTGTCGCCAAAAGGCGATGATTCGACAGGTTCGTAGGAAGGAATTCCCATGTCCGAGACCGTGACGCAGGACCTCTTCGACATCGACCTCACCGAGACCGCCATCCAGGACGTCTCCACCGAGAGCGCCGCAGGCGCCATTTCCGGTGAGGAGTCCTGCTTCCGCACGTGCACGACCTGTTCGCTCTGCTGACGCGGGCCATGTGAAGAGCCGGTTCCCGCGGTGTGCGACACCGCGGGAACCGGCTCCTGCCGAGGCGCCGGTGGCGCCTCGGCGTTCGTACGTTCGATGGGTGGGGCGATGGCGAGGGCAACGGGAATTGCCCTTTCGGACGCGGACCCCGGAGCGGCCGGGCAGGGTTTTCGGATCCCCGGCAGCACCATTGACGTGGCGGGACTTTATCGGTGACGCTTTTCGGTGTCCGATGGCAGAGATCCCGCCGAATCACCGGCTGAGGCAGCGTCAATTCTCCTGCCGAATTCGTGGGCGAAAACGCCCGCGTCCGTGACTCTCTCCGTGCCTCGCCCCGTGACCTTCTCCGTCGCTCAGCCCGTGCCGAAGTCGGCCATGAGGCGGGCCTTGGTGGAGTCCGCCTGCGCGCGCACGGATTCCACGACATGCGGCTTGAAGGCCGGGGTGTCGAAGTGCCGCACCAGGCGGTCGAGCGTGGCGCCCGCCTCCTCCACATCCCCCTGGCGGGCATACGCGCGCGCGAGCCGCCGGGCGGCCAGGTTCAGGGTGAGGTTGTCGACGCCCTTGCCCTGCTCGGAGGCCTTCACGACCGGGGCGAGCTGCTCGATCGCGGACTTGGTGTCCGGAGCGCGGACGGCCAGCCCGGTGCGATCGGGACCCAGGCTCTTGAACTCGTGCTCGGCGTTGAGGCCCTTCGCGAGACGCGCGTACACCGCGAAGGGGTGATGGGCGTGCCGCTCGATGACCTCCTGGAGCGCGTCGTTGCCCGAGCGCAGCGACGGCGAGTCGGAACCGCGCAGCACGAGCAGCTTGCCCTGCTCCTCGCCCAGCATCAGCTCGGCGAGCTGCGTGTCGGTGGCGCTGACGGGATGCCGCACGGTGACGCCGAGCACCGGCGAGACGATCCTGGAGCCGTCGGAGGCCTGGTAGGACGCGCGCAGCTGATAGGTGCCCGGCTGCTGGAAGTAGTGCCCGTCGCGGCCGTAGCCGATGAAGGCGCTGGCGTAGACCGCGGGACGGCCGGTGTCCAGATGAATGGTGTCGTCCTCGTCGACGCACCGCAGCCGCAGCGGCCGGTACAGGACCGTGCGCCCGGAGGGCTGCCGGATGGCGATGTTGACCAGCCCGTCGTCCGGGTGGAGGTGCCCGTGGGTGGAGCGGCCGCGCAGGTCCGTCGTCTCCAGCTTCAGTTCCACGACGACCGGTTCACCGAACGCGAAGCCGCTCTTGGCGACCCGCAGGCCGAGACGGAGCCCCGACGTGTCGGCGAGCGGTTCGTCGAAGAGCTCGGGCTCGATGTCGGCGGCACCGGTCGCGAAGGGGTTGGCACCCATGATCACGTTGCGGTAGAAGCCGTGCCGCAGATGGATCAGCTCGTTGTCGGTGAACTGGAAGGGGAAGTCCCCCCAGTACGCGGCCGTGCCGCTCGTGCCGGACGACGACTGGTAGTTCTGCGGGTACTGCATCCAGGACAGATCGCCGAACCCGTTCCTCGGGCCGAGCGGGGCCGGCGGCCGGGCCAGGTTCTTCTGCCAGGAGTGCAGCAGGTTGAAGGAGTGCCCGAGCTCGTGCACGTACGTGCGGAGCTGGGCGCGCTGGGACTCGGGGTCGGCGCCCTTGATCAGGTCGTAGAAGACCGCGCAGCCCTGGCGCTGGAAGGAGTCGGCGGCGTCGAACATGATGCCGCGCACCCCCGACAGGCCCTCGTAGGCGCCGGCCACCAGCAGCCACACCTTCCACTGCGGGGCGTTCCGCCACAGGCTGAAGTTGGTCTGCATGGCGCCGTGCAGTTCGGAGTCGGTCCAGCCGTTGGCGCTGTCGGCGATGACGTTCGCGGCGCCGGACACCAGTAACTGAAGGCCGGCTTCGGCGTACGCGCCCGGCACGTTCAGCACCCGGGCGGGGCTGCCCGGCGGCTGCGGCAGCGCACCGGTGTTGTAGGAGAGGAACGGCACCTTGCCGGTCACCGAGTCCTGCTCCCACTGGACGGCGCGGAAGTACGGGGAGACGTACGGGCACACGTAGCTCGCGCCGGGCTGACCGGACGTGGTGAAGAACTGGGCGGTGGCGGCGCCCGGCGGCTGATTGGTCCTGCGTCGCGGGACGGTGACCCGCACGACCGGGGCGCCGCTCTGCCAGGTGAACGCGCCGAGTCCCGTGACGACGATCTGGGTCGCGGTCGAGGTGACGGTCGGGCTGTGCACGACGAACGACCCGGAGTACGCCGTCGTACCGCCGCTGGTGGTGAAGAAGTCCCCACTGACCCTGCGCAGGACCTTGGAGCCGCTCCGGGTGCTGTCCACGTCGACGCGCAGTTCGAGCTGGAAGCTGCCTCCGGTGCCGCTGTACCGGCCGCTCACCGGACGGTAGGGGAGCGCTTGGGGCGCCGCCTCCTGTGGGTCCGGCGCCGCCTGCTCTTCGGCGAGGCCGGAACCGGTGGTCTCCGTGACGGCCTGTTCCGCGACCGCCTCCTGCTCCTGGCCGCTCGCCCGGTCCTCGGCCGGGGGAGCGTCGGTCAGGGGCGAGGTCGACAGGTATGCCGTCCCAATGGTCGGGTCTCCGCTCTCAGATGACATGGCGTCAAGTTCTCCGTTCAGCCCGGGAAGGGGCGTTGAGGGGCGGAGAGGCGGCACGCGGCGGCCGTCACGCGGCCCCGGGGAATCAGTGCGCTGCATCGCGGATGCAGCCGGGGAAGCGATGCGCTGAAAGGTGGGTGTCGACGGGGGCGCTGTCGCGCGGTCGTCGGCGGGGGGCGCTACAGAGGGGCTGCCGACGAGGGAGCGGTGTGCTCCCTCGCGGTGGCCGATGGGGGAGTGGCGCCGTCTCTCGCGGTGGCCGATGAGGAAGAAGTGGTCCCTTCCCTCGCGGTGGCCGATGAGCCGGTCAGCGCCTCAACTCCCGGCGCAGCAACGACAGCTCGGCCGGGTCCAGGCGGGTGGCGGCGAGCTCGGCGAGCGAGTGCTCCAGGGAGCGGCCCGGGTCCTGGAGCACCCGCTCCGAGCCGTTGCGGTCACGGACGACGACGACCCCGCCGGACACCACGATCTCCACGATGTCGCCCTTCGGGTCGCCGGTGATCCGCAGTCCGCGGTAGCCGAGACCCTCCGGCGGAGCGGCCCCGGGAGGCGCCGGCGGCAGCGCGGCGATCCGGCCCACCAGCTCCTCCCCGGCCTCCGGCGCGAGGCCGAACACCGGATTCGGCCGCCCGCTGTAGAGATCGATCTCGACGTCCATGCCACCCGCGTCCTTGCTGCTCGCTACTTGATCCGCTGCCGCTGCGAATTGCACCCGTAGAAGTATCCGCAGAAGGCCGTGTACGGCCCACGGTTCGCGGTCTCCGGGTTGTAGATGACGTTGCCGCTGTTGTCGGTGTTACGTGCCGCGGTGCCGCCGGGCTTGTGGCCCCAGAATCCCTCCTGCTGCTTGCGGTACCAGTGGAAGTCGATGAAGCCGGGACCGGGAGCGATGACCAGCGCCACCAGGTAGCGCGGCTTTTCGGAGTCCGGGAAACAGTCGAACCTGTGATGCATTCCGTCGCACAGAGAAGCGCGCGTGACTTCGGCACAGGTGATGGCCTTGTACATGTTGCCGCAGCCACGGCCGGGCTGGGCGAACGTATTCGTCCGCCAATTGCTGGCGTAGTTGTAGCAGTTGTTGTTGAGGCGCACGGTCGCGTCGTTGTTCCAGAATCCCGGGTTGAACGCGCCGAGTTCGATGGTGCAGGTGACCTTCGTGGTGGCCTCCTCGGGCCCCTGCTCCGCTTCGGCGTCCGCTTCCGCCTCCGCGGTCGCGGTCCGGTCCGTGACGGTGAGACGGGCGGGGGTCGCGAGCTGCGGGATCAGGAACTCGCGCAGCGCGGCGTCCAGCGGCGGTGCCGCTTCACCGGACTCGGCGGGTTCTCCCCGCTCCATCAGGGTGACGAGCCGCTCGCCGATGTCGGCCGCCTGGCCACCGCGTGCCTGTGCGCCGACCGGAAGGTACAGCCTCGGCTCGGCGCCGAACTCACGTCCGAACTCGTCGTTGAGCGGTTCGATCCAGAATCCCCGGACTCCGAGCCCGCCCTCGGCGGGCGCTTCACCGAGGAACAGGTTCCGGTTGCTGTCCACCTCGCGGAGCAGCGCCCTTACCTCGTTCTCGTCGGTGATGTCGGAGACCGGATCCGGGAGGCCGGAAAAGATATCGGCCGTGATGCGAAGCATATGTTGATCCCCCTTTTTCTTCGCAGCAGCGGATTGCCGGGGGACTTTCCGGCCCCCGGTCGGCTGTCCCCGGGGCTCCGAGGCCGCAGGGAATCTTCTGGTCGGTCCGCTGCGCCGGTTGCAATGACAAGGGATATACACCGCATCGCATCTAGCGTCAACGGCAAATAAGACCGCTGGTGTTTATCGACCAGCACCTACGGCACTTGCAGCGGATCAGTACGCCAAAATCGCTATCGCGATTGGATATCCGGAATCGGCGCATTCTGTACCGGCCCGGCGCACGAATGTCACCGAGCACCACCGGCGCCGCTCTCGGTGGTCGCCCCGGCCCGCCGTCAGCGGCCGTCGCCACCGCAGCACGTGCCGGACATCGCGTCGGGGGACGCGGCGGACGTGAGGTCGGCGGACGTGAGGTCGGGCGACGTGCCGCCGGGCTTCGTGGCGCGCACGATCGCCGAGTGCATTCCGTCGGCGACGGCGTGGGTCGGCGTGAGCGCGATGTCCGTGAAGCCGGCCGCCGTCAGTCCTTCGCGGTATTCGGCGAAGGAGAGTGCGCCCGCGATGCAGCCGACGTAGTCGCCGCGCTCGGCGCGCTGTTCGGGGGTGAGCCGGTCCTCGGCGACGACGTCCGAGACGCCGATCCGGCCGCCGGGCGCGAGGACGCGGAACATCTCGGCGAAGACCGCGGGCTTGTCGGTGGACAGGTTGATCACGCAGTTGGAGATGACGACGTCGATGGTGCCCGCGGGCAGGGGGACGGCCTCGATGGTGCCCTTGAGGAACTCGACGTTGGTGGCACCGGCCTTCTGCCGGTTGGCGAGCGCGAGAGCGAGCATCTCCTCCGTCATGTCCAGTCCGTACGCCTTGCCGGTGGGACCCACCCGCCGGGCCGAGAGCAGGACGTCGATGCCGCCGCCGGAGCCGAGGTCGAGGACGCGCTCGCCCTCGTGGAGGTCGGCGACGGCGGTGGGGTTGCCGCACCCGAGGGAGGCGGCGACGGCCTCGGCGGGCAGCGCCTCGCGCTCGTCGGCGGCGTAGAGGGTTCCGCCGAAGTTCTCGTCGATCTCGACGGCCTGCGGGCCGCAACAGGCGGTGCCGCCTTCGGTGACCTGGACGGCGGCGGCCGCGTAGCGCTCGCGGACGGTCTCGCGCAGGTCGACGGTCTCTTCACTCATGGCATGCCTCCTGAAAGGTGAGGGCTGGGATGGGCACTGCATGGGGGTGCCTGGGCACTGCCTGGGCACTGCATGGGCACTGCATGGGCGCCGAATGGGATCTGGATCAGCCTGTTTCGATGTTTCTCGATGCAAGCTTGCGCCTTGAGTCGACGTTCGTCAATATAGAAGAATGTCGAAACAGGAGCTTGTGGTGCTCGGCCGGGAGGCCGGGGACGAGTGCTGTCCGGGACTGCTGACCACCCCGCTGGACGAGGAGCAGGCCGCCGAACTGGCCAGGGTGTTCAAGGCCCTCGGCGACCCGGTCCGCCTGCGGCTGCTGTCGATGATCGCCTCGCGCGAGGGCGGCGAGATCTGCGTCTGCGACCTCACCCCGGCCTTCGACCTGTCCCAGCCGACGATCTCCCACCACCTCAAGCTGCTGCGGCAGGCCGGACTCATCGACTGCGAGCGGCGCGGCACGTGGGTGTACTACTGGCTGCTTCCGGAGACCACCGACAGGCTCGCCGGAATCCTCACCCGCCCCGGACGGCCCTCGCCCGCGGAGGCCTCCTCGTGAGCGACGGCACCACCGCACCGGTCGCCCGCCGACTGTCCTTCGTGGACCGCTACTTGGCGGTGTGGATCCTGGCCGCGATGGCCGTCGGGCTGGGTCTGGGGCGTCTGGTGCCCGGCCTCGGCGACGCCCTCGCCGAGTTCACCGTCGCCGGGGTCTCGCTGCCGATCGCGCTCGGCCTGCTGGTGATGATGTACCCGGTCCTTGCCAAGGTCCGCTACGACCGGCTCGACACCGTCACCCGCGACCGCCGCCTGCTGATCCCGTCCCTGGTCCTGAACTGGGTGCTCGGCCCGGCGCTGATGTTCGCCCTCGCCTGGATCTTCCTGCCGGACCTGCCCGAGTACCGCACCGGCCTGATCATCGTCGGCCTGGCCCGCTGCATCGCGATGGTCATCATCTGGAACGACCTCGCCTGCGGCGACCGCGAGGCCGCCGCCGTCCTGGTCGCCCTCAACTCCGTCTTCCAGGTCCTTGCCTTCAGCCTCCTCGGCTGGTTCTACCTGTCCGTACTGCCCGGCCTGCTCGGACTGGAGCAGACGGCTCTCGACGTATCCGTCGGGGAGATCACCCGCAGCGTCCTGATCTTCCTCGGCATCCCCCTGGCCGCCGGCTTCCTGACCCGTAGACTCGGCGAGAGGGCGAAGGGGCGCACCTGGTACGAGTCGGAACTCGTCCCGCGCATCGGACCGTTCGCCCTGTACGGGCTGCTGTTCACCATCGTCGTACTGTTCGCGCTGCAGGGCGACGCCGTCACCTCGCGGCCGCTCGACGTCGCCCGGATCGCGCTGCCGCTGCTGGTGTACTTCGCCGTCATGTGGGCCGGATCCATGGCCCTGGGCAAGGCGGTCGGGCTCGACCATCCCCGCGCCACCACGCTCGCCTTCACGGCCGCGGGCAACAACTTCGAACTCGCCATCGCCGTCGCGATCGCCACCTTCGGCGCCACCAGCGGACAGGCCCTCGCCGGAGTCGTCGGCCCGCTCATCGAGGTCCCCGTCCTCATCGGCCTCGTGTACGTGGCGCTCGCCGCCCGCCGCCACTTCCCCGACTCCCGTGCCCCGGCGGCCTCACCGGCCGCCGCGTCGGAAGGCTCCGCCCATGTCTGAAGCCGCCAGGCCCTCGGTCCTGTTCGTCTGCGTGCACAACGCCGGACGTTCACAGATGGCAGCAGGATTCCTCGCCCACCTGGCGGGCGGCCGTGTCGAGGTCCGCTCCGCCGGTTCCCTGCCCGCCGAGCAGGTCAACCCGGCCGCCGTCGAAGCCATGCGGGAAGTCGGTGTCGACATCACCACCGCCACCCCCAAGGTCCTGACCGCCGAGGCCGTGCGGGCGTCCGACGTCGTGATCACCATGGGCTGCGGCGACGCCTGCCCGGTCTTCCCCGGCACGACGTACCTCGACTGGCAGCTCGACGACCCCGCCGGGCAGGGAGTGCCCGCCGTGCGTCCCATCCGTGACGAGATCAGGTCCAGGGTCGAGGCGCTGCTCGTCGAGCTGCTGTCCTGAGGGAGGGTTCCGGCCCCGCCTGCCGGTCGCCCTGCCCGTGCGGGCGGTGATCAGGCGGCCTTGCCGCGGGCGATGTAGAGGTTCATGGCGGTGAAATCGACGGTGACGTTGTACGGCTTGTGGAAGCTGTGGAAGAAGGCGGCCGGCACGTCGAACCCGTAGGGGGCGAGCGGCGCCTGGGGGTGCGTCTCGCAGTAGATGTCCTGGGCTGCGGCGTCGCCGAGGCGGATCTCCTTGGGGTAGCAGGGGTAGGTGACGGCCGGGTGGCTGTGGGCGAACGTCCCGATCGGGCGGTCGTGGTCACTGCGGATCCCCACCTGCTCGGCCGTCCGCGCGAAGACGACCGCGGCGCTCTCGCCGCCGCTTCCGCCGAAGTTGACGCCCACCACTCCGGTGCGGGAGCCGGTGGCGCCCGCGACGCTGCCCCTGGTGTGCAGATACTGATCGGCCAGCCACAGCGGCAGGGCTTCGGCGCCCGCCCGCGCGGCGGCGGCGCGTGCCTTCCTGGCCGTGTCGGGGGTGCGGCGGCGCAGGATCAGCTGCCGCCCCGCGTAGTCGAAGGTGGTCAGCAGGTGGGCGAAGACCCACGTGCCGATCATGCCGTCGCTGTCGGTGCCGACGTCTTCGCCCGACTCCTTCGACGACCAGCCCACGGGGATGTTGCGCAGTTCGATGCCGCCGAGCGTGAACGAGTCCAGTATCCCGAAGTGCGCCCATATGCGGCCGCCCTCGAAATCGATCTGCTGACTGGTGACGGGGGTCAGCCCGGCCTCCTTGGCCGCCGTCGCGGTCAGGTTCAGGTTCGTGGCGCCGGTGTAGAACGTGAAGCGCTTCGGCGGCCCGCCGTTGAGCGAGGCCTCCACCAGCGGCGCCGGGTCCATCTGCTGGAACTCCAGCCGTGCGCTGTCGCCGTGGACCTGATACGCCTCGCCGCGGAAGGCCGCGAACCACTTCGCGTAGGCGTCCTCGCCGGCCGCTTGCCAGTGTGGTGCGGACAGGGAGAGTTTGTCCTGCCGCATGTAGCAGTCGCCCAGGAAGTAGTGGGCGTTTTTGTCGTCGGGCGCGAGCCGTACGGCGGCCTTGAGGTACTTCTCCGCGTCGCGGAACTCATTGCCCAGCAGGGCGACGTGACCGCGCCGACGGGCCGCGTGCAGGTTCTCGGGATCCTTCCTCAGGATCTCCTCGTACGCGCGACCGGCCTTCTCGAACTCCCCGGCCTTGAACAGCGCGTCCGCGTCGCCGTTGCCGGTGAGCGCCGTCGCCGCCCCACTCAGCAGGGGCGCGGTCGCGGCGGCTCCGGCCAGCACGGCGGCACCCCGTAACAGCGAACGACGGCCCCATGTCCCGTTGTTGTCAGCCACAGCTGCTCCTTCTCGTGTTGGCCTTCGTGGCCCCACTGAAGACGCCGGACTGTTGCGGGGGCGTATGCGCTTTTTGATACGCCCGCGATACACCACGGCCAGGGAGGGGCGAGGGGCGAGCCGCGGGACCGCGCGGTCGGCGCGGTCCCGCGATCGGGCGTCGAGCCGGTGCGTGACCACCACGGTGATCCGGTCGGGCGCCATGGCCCGCAGCTCACGGAAGATCTGGTGCTCGCCGCGCGCGTCCATTGGAGTTCCCAGCCGACGATGGGGATCGCCGACCCGCGCGCGGGCCCGGCGGACGCGTGGCCCGCGGCAATTCCGGCGCCGGGCGCGCGGGGCGATGACGTTCGCGCGTCAGCCCGAGATGCGGGCCTCGATGCCGTCGAGGAGGAAGTCGAGGCCCGTCCGGAAGGTCTGGTCGGCGTCCAGGTGGGGGCCGTCGTGGACGACCGAGGCCAGCGCGGGGAACCGGCCGGTGGCGAGGATCCGTGACAGGTAGGGCCCGAAGGCGACCTGCCACTGCCTCTTGTCCATCCCGGTGGCCCGCTCGGCGCGCCGCTCGGTGATCTCGCGACGCACCGCCCCGATCACGTACGCGTCGACCGCGCCGACCGCGGGCACGACGACGTCCACGTCGACGTCGCCCATCGCGGCCAGTACCTTCTCCCTCCTGGCCAGCGCGTGCGGCCCGAGCGGGGGCCGACCGCCGATCAGGTCGGCGAGCCATTCGTGCCGGTGGACGGCGTCCCGGACGGCTTCGGCGAGGGAGCGCAGCATCTCGCGCCAACCGTCTCCGGCGGGCTGGATCTCGGCGTGGACCGCGTCGACCATGAGGTCGAGCAACTCCTCTTTGGTGGCGATGTATCCGTACAGCCGCATCGGCCCGACGCCCAGTGCGGCGGCGACCTTGCGCAGCGACACCGCCTCCAGGCCGCCCGCGTCGGCCAGCCGGATCGCCGCTCGCACGATCCGTTCCCGGCTCAGCGGGGCCGGCACCGGTCGTTCCGACGGTTCAGGCCTCTCCCACACCAACATGCCGCGACAGTACACCGCTTGGATCGGTACAGTGAATTGGTCAATACAGTGTATCGACCGATGCGGCGAATTGGGGGCAACGACCATGAGGACAGCCATCGTTGGAGCCGGTCTGGGCGGCCTGGCCCTGGCCCGGGTGCTGCACATCAACGGCATCGACTCCGTCGTGTACGAACGGGAGGCGGCGCGCGGCGCGCGCGGTCAGGGCGGGATGCTCGATCTGCACTCCGGGACCGGGCAGCGGGCGTTGCGCGAGGCCGGACTGATCGACGGGTTCCACGCGATCGCCCGTGGCGCGGGGCAGGACATGCGCCTCCTCGAACCGGATGGCACCCTCCTGTTGCAGGAGGACACACCCGACGACGCCCCGCTGGAGCGGCCCGAGGTCGACCGCGCCGATCTGCGCGACCTGCTGCTGAACTCCCTCCCCGACCACACGGTGCGCTGGGGGCACGCGCTCGACACCGCGGCCGACGGCCTGTTGCGCTTCGCCGACGGCGGCAGCGCGACGTACGACCTGCTGGTCGGCGCCGACGGCGCGGCCTCCCGGGTCCGTCCGCTGCTCACCGACGCCCGGCCGGCGCACACCGGCCAGAGCGCCGTCGAGCTCGGCATCCCCGACGCCGACCGCACCCACCCCGACCTCGCGGCGATGGTCGGGCGCGGCAACTACTGGGTGCTCGGCGACCGGCAGTCCCTGGCGGCGCAGCGCAACGGCGACGGCCGCATCCGCATCTACCTCAGCTTCTACGACACCGCCGAGGACTGGTTCGCCGCCAGCGGCATCCCGTTCGACGACCCGGCCGCGGCACGGGCGCGGCTCGTCGACCTGTTCGCCGGCTGGGACCCGCGGTTCACCGCGCTGATCGCGGCCTGCGACGACATGGTCGTACCGCGGTCGATCACCACTCTCCCGGTCGGCCTGACCTGGCCGTCGATGCCGGGCGTCACGCTGCTCGGGGACGCCGCGCACCTGATGCCGCCGGTGGGGCAGGGCGCCAACATGGCGCTGCTCGACGGCGCCCTGCTCGGCATCGCGCTGGCCGCGCACCCCGACGACGCCCCCGCCGCCGTCAGGGAGTACGAACGCGAGATGTTCGAACGCACCGGCGCCGCAGGGCGCCAGTCCGCGCGGATCCAGGACGTCCTGGCCGCGCCGGACGCCGGCCGGAAGATGCTCGCCTTCTTCCGGCCCGGCTGACGGCGAAGGCTCTTGACCGGTGACGCGAGGCGTCAGGGCTTGCGGGCCACCGCCCCGTACATCGCGATGGCCCGGTCGTCGACGCCGGCCTGCTCGGCGCCCGGACGCCACTTGTGGACCTGGGTGACACCCGGGTCCACGAGGTCCATCCCGTCGAAGAACGAGGTGGCGGTCGCCAGGTCGCGCAGGGCCATGGGCATGCCCTGCTGCGCGTACTCCTCGGCCACCCGCCCGACCTCGCCGGGCGCGAAGTCCGCCGTACCGATCGTCAGCGCCAGGAAACTGCCCGACGGCAGCGGGTCCAGCAGTCGCCGCACCAGGCGGTGGTCGTCGGGCGGCAGGATGAAGTGGAGGATGCCGACGACCATCAGGCCGACCGGCTCCTTCAGGTCGATCAGCGCGCGGAACTCCGGACTGTCCAGGATGGCGTCCGGGTCGTGCATGTCGGCGTCGACGTAAGCGGTCTCGCCCTCGCGCGTGCCCTGCAGAAGGGCGCGGGCATGGGCAAGGACGATCGGGTCGTTGTCGACGTAGACCACACGCGACTCGGGCGCCACCCGCTGCGCCACCTCGTGCAGATTGGGGGCCGTGGGCAGACCGGTGCCGATGTCCAGGAACTGCCGGATGCCCTGTTCCTCGGCCAGATAGTGCCCGGCGCGGTGCATGAACCGACGGTTCTCCAGCATGTGCACCGGAAGGGCGGGCCAGTGCTCACACATCTTGTCGCCCGCCTCGGCGTCGACGGGGTAGTGGTCCTTGCCGCCCAGGATGTAGTCGTACACCCGCGCCGAATGAGCCGTCGACGTGTCGATCCGATCTCCTGCGCCGTGCATGGGCCACTCCACTCTCCGCTGTTGACACTGATCACTCTGACGCTACAACGGGCCGTGCCCCTTGGTCACTCGACGACGGGGTGCAGGGAGAACGTCCCGTTCGAGGCGGGGAACGGGCCCCAGATACCACTGCTGATCGGCGGCTCCGTGGGCGTGGTCACCAGGGGTTCGGGCGGGGGAGTGGTTGTTTCGCCAACCAGCCGTTCCTGTCAGGCATATGACGTCCCGTCATCTCACTCCGCGAAGCCGGACTCCGGTCGCCTCCCCGGCGGAGGGCCGCGACCTCAGCGGCGTGGGAGGATCGCCGACAGGCCGAACTCGAAGCGTTCGCCGAAGGATTCCGCGCCGAGGTGGGCCAGCGTGCGGTGGAGGGCCGGGTGGGCGGTCCCGGAGACCGCGCCCGCCAGGCGGCCCTCCAGGGACTGCCGCGCGGTTGCCTGCTCCTCCTGGGTGAGCCCGAGCGCCAAGTACGTGATGGTCCAGGTGGTCCAGGCGGCCTCGCGCTCCCCGAGGCCGCCGTCCAGCAGCGCGCCGACCAGGGCGTCCGCGAAACGCAAGGTGCCCGGTTCGGCGGCGTTGGTGCCGACGACGAGCGCGGCGCCGTCGCGGTGGGCGAGCAGGGCGTTCCGGTAGCGGCGGGCCAGCTCGCGGACGCGCTCGTCCCAGGGGTCCGGCAGGCCGGTGAGCGGGATCTCGCCGACGACGGCGTCGGCCATGAGCTCCAGCATCCGGGCCTTGGTCTTCACGTGCCACAGCACGGTGTTCATCCGCACGCCGAGCCGGTCGGCGACGGCCCGGGTGGACAGGGCGTCCAGGCCCTTCTCGTCCATCAGCTCCAGCGCCGCACGGATCACCGTGCCGGGGTCCAGGCGGGCCCCGCGCTCCTCGCTCGCTTGCCTCTTGGTCATTGACCTAGTTTACTGCGGCGCACACGTATTGGTCAGTGACCAAGGATCGTTCAAGGAGGGGTCATGGAACAGCAGGTGGTCATCGCCGGGGGCGGACCGGTCGGTCTCTGGCTCGCCGCTGAACTGCGGCGGGGAGGAGTGACCGTCACCGTCATCGAGGAACGCACGGAGATCGACCGGCGCTCCAAGGCGCTCACCATCCATCCGCGGACCATCGAGGTGCTGGCCTCGCGCGGCGTGCACCGGCGCTTCCTCGACGAAGGGCTGCGGATCCCGGGCGGCCACTTCGCCATGCTCGACCAGCGGCTCGACTTCCGGGACCTGGACACCCCGTTCCCGTACACCCTCGCCCTGCCCCAGGCCCGCACCGAGGAACTCCTCGAGGCCCACGCGCTCGCGCTGGGCGCGCGGATCGTCCGCGGACACCGCGTCACCGGATTCACGGAACACGCGGAGTCGGTGACCGTGCGGGTGGCGGGTGAGGGGGAGCCGTACGAGCTCCGGGCCGCGTACGTCGTCGGCTGCGACGGCACCCGCAGCACCGTCCGCACGCACGCCGGCATCGACTTCCCCGGCACGCCCTCCACCGTGCTCGGCTGGCTCGGTGACGTCGTCCTCGACCGTCCGCCGCGGCCCGGCTTCAGCACCTTCGGCCCCCGGGGCGGACTGATGATCGCGCCGATGCCCGGTGACCGGTTCCGCGTGGTCGGCGCCAGCCCCGACAGCCTCACCACCGCATGGCCCGGCGACCTCACCCTGGAGGAGCTGCGGGCCAAGGCCGTCGCCATCACCGGCGAGGACTTCGGCATGCGCGACCCCGAATGGCTCTCCCGCTTCGGCAACGCCACCCGGCTGGCCGCGCAGTACCGGCGCGGGCGCGTGCTGCTCGCGGGCGACGCGGCCCACCAGCACTTCCCGGCCGGGGGAGTCGGCATGAACGTCGGCATCCAGGACGCGCACAACCTCGGCTGGAAGCTCGCCGCGACCCTGCGCGGCCGGGCCGCCGACGGCCTGCTCGACACGTACCACGCCGAGCGCCACCCCGTCGGTGCCCGGCTGGTCGAGCACAGCCGGGCCCAGACCGCCCTGATGTCCGCCTTCACGCCCGAGAACCTGGACCTGCGCGGGCTGCTCGGCGAACTGGTCGCCGAGCAGCCCGAGTTCAACCGAGCCCTGTCCGAACGCCTCACCGGGCTCGGCGTCGCCTATCCGCCGACGGGACCCGCGTGCCACCCGCTCACCGGCACGCGCGCCCCCGACCTGGCCTTCACCGGCTCCGAGTGCGGCCTGTTCTCGTCGCTGCGCACCGACGCCCACGTCCTGCTCACCCTGTCGGCGGGCGCCGAGCTGGCCCGCCTGGAGCGGCCCGGACTCGTCGTGCGCGTCGCAGCCCTGCACCGCGCCCCGGCCGCCTGGTCCCGGGTGAGGGCCGCGCTCATTCGCCCCGACGGGCACGTCGCCTGGGCCGGCACCGAGCGGCGCGACGCCGATCTGGTCGCCGCCGTGCGGCGGGCGCTCGCCGACACGCAGGGCACGGCCGCGCAGGAGGGCGGGGGCCCGATGCGGCATGCGGAGGAGTCGTGAAGAAATCGCACAAGATTCTCGGGATTCGGTCACGGGAGCGAAAAACTCAGAGGGCTCACTCGGCGCTTTCGAAACAGGTCGGGCGCCGACCCATGCGATGGGAGACCGATCAACGATGTTCACTCTGGTACGGAGCAGAGCGCGGACGGCCGCGCTCGCGCTCTCGGCCGTCGCGGCCCTCGCCTTCGGCACGACCGCCACGACCGGCGCGGCGGCGGCCCCCGCTACCGCGCCCGCTCCCAAGAAACAGGGACCGACCTCGGTGGCGTACGTCGAGGTGAACAACAACAGCATGCTGAACGTCGGCAAGTACACCCTCGCCAACGGCGGCGGCAACGCCTTCGACGTCGCCGTGATCTTCGCGGCGAACATCAACTACGACACGAGCAAGAAGGCGGCCTATCTGCACTTCAACGAGAACGTGCAGCGCGTCCTCGACAACGCCGAGACGCAGATACGCCCCTTGCAGCAGAAGGGCATCAAGGTCGTCCTCTCGGTGCTCGGCAACCACCAGGGCGCGGGCTTCGCCAACTTCCCGTCCCAGCAGGCGGCTTCCGCGTTCGCCAAGCAGATGTCGGACACCGTGACCAAGTACGGCCTCGACGGCATCGACTTCGACGACGAGTACGCCGAGTACGGCAACAACGGCACCGGCCAGCCCAACGCCAGTTCGTTCGTGCACCTGGTGACGGCCCTGCGCGCGAACATGCCGAACAAGATCATCAGCCTCTACAACATCGGTCCGGCCGCGTCGCGCCTGTCCTACGGCGGAGTCGACATCTCGTCCAAGTTCGACTACGCCTGGAACCCGTACTACGGCACCTGGCAGGTCCCGGGCATCGCACTGCCCAAGTCGAAGCTGTCGCCCGCCGCCGTCGAGATCGGCGGGACCTCGCAGAGCACGGTCGCCAGCCTCGCCCGGCGCACCGTCAGCGAGGGCTACGGCGTCTATCTGACGTACAACCTCGACGGCAGTGATCGCAGCGCCGATGTCTCCGCGTTCACCAAGGAGTTGTACGGCAGTGCCGCCGTCTACAAGCCGTAGGCCGTCCGGGACGTACCCCGTCCCCTAGCGTCGCCATCCGCGCGGGCCGCGCCTTCGACAACGATGTCGGGGCGCGGCCGTCCGCCGTACGCGTCCGCCACGGCCGGAGCGCCCGGACCGTCCTCATCAGGGCTGGCGCGAGGGCGAGGCGGGCCGTTCGGGGTGCTCGCAGTCCTGGAGTTCGGCCAGGAGGGCGGTCTGACCGGAGAGGAGTTCGGTGAGGATGCGGCGCGCCGCGCGCAGGAGTTCGGCGACGTCGCCACCGGCCAGGGCGTAGGTGACCGTCGTGCCTTCGCGAGTGGAGACGACGATGCCGGAACGGCGCAGTACGGCGAGCTGCTGGGAGAGGTTCGAGGGCTCGATGTCGATCTCGATGAGCAGGTCCCGTACGGATACCGGCCCGTTCTGGAGGAGTTCGAGCACACGGATGCGGACGGGGTGGCCGAGCATGCGGAAGAACTCTGCTTTGACCTGGTAGAGGGGCGCCTGCACGGGATCGCTCACTTCCTGACTCGGACGAGGCCCTGAAGAGGGGCGCGGCGGCCCCGACTGCCGCCGCGCCCGGGGTGACGTCCCATCCTTCCCGGCCGGGGCCCTGCGATCCGAGAGTTCGGAAGATGCAGAGATGGAGGCTTGAAGAATTCTTCAAGTGACGGGCAGAGAAAAGAAGCCGGAGCTCACACTTCCAGGTGCTCCTCGGTGCGCCTGAGGAGATGGCGCGCCATGGCGAGGTTCGACCGGGCCTTGTCGATGACGAGATAGATGAACAGGCCGTTCCCGGCCCTTCCGGTCACCGGGCGGATGAGGTGGTACTGGGTGGCCAGGGTGACCAGGATGTCCTCGATCCTGCTCTGGAGGCCCAGCATCTCCATGGTGCGCACCTTGGCGCGGATCAGGTCGGTGTTGCCGGCGGCCGCGACGTTCAGGTCCAGGTCCTTGCCGCCGCCCAGGGTGCCGAGCGCCATGCCGCTGGTGTAGTCGACGACCGCGGCTCCCAGCGCTCCTTCGGCCTCGGTCAGCAAGGTCTTGAGGGACACTTCCACACTGGTCACGGATCCTCCTCTGAGGGATACGGGGATGGTTGTCCGGCCCTGGCGGGACACTAGGAGTCGCGCCGTTCCCTCGTGCGGCAGAGGACGAAAGCAACTGCACTTGCCTGATTCGGATCGGTTGGATGCGCTTTCCTGTGAGCCCGCGCTTCGCGGGCTGTCGGTGCCCGCACGTCGGCGCGAGCAGGCTCGGCGCAGAGCGGTGCTACCGCCGCCGGGAGTCCCTCACGCGGGCCCCAGACCCAGAGCGGTGCGGGCCTCGCCCACGAGGCGCAGTGAACCGAAGACGACGATCAGGCCGCCTGGCCCGGCGAGTTCGGCGGCCCGGCGCAGCGCCGACGGGGTGTCCTCGGCGGTCGGACACGGTCCTCGGCGGCCGGGCAGGAGCCGGGCGCGCAAGGCGGTGGGGTCGGCGGCCTGGTGCGACTCCGTGCGGCTGAGGACCAGGGGCCAGTGGGAGGGGAGCGGGGCGAGCATGCCGGAGACGTCCTTGTCGGCCATCGCGGCGAAGACCAGCACGGGCGGGCCCGGGTGGCCGTCCGCACGGGCATGGCGCAGGATCTCCGGGGCCACGGTCGTGACACCTTGCGGATTGGTGGCGCCTTCCAGGAGGACGCGGCCCGTCCAGTCGTCCAGCCGGGCGTGGGGGACGAGTTCGAGGCGGCCGGGCCAGCGTGTGGCCGCCAGTCGTCTGCCCAGTTCTTCGCCGTCCGGCGCGCGGATGTGGCCGCGTTCGACCATCGCGTCCACCGCGGCCATGGCGACCGCGAGGTTGTGGTGCTGGTGCGCGCCGGGCAGCGGACAGGGCAAGCCGCGGTGCACGGCGCGGGGAGTGGAGACGTCGACCAGCGTCAGCGGGCCGCGGTTGCCGTCCTGTCCGGCGGCACGGGCGGTGTAGTGGATCTCCTGGTCCATGCGCCACACGGACAGTCCCGTCCGCTCCTTGAGCACCTGCTCCGCGGCGGTGGCCGCTTCGGGGGCCAGACGTCCGAGAACGACATGGTCGCCGTCCTGCGCGGCCGCGACCTTGGCGCGCGCGATCTGGGCCAGGGAACCGCCGAGCAGCCGGGTGTGGTCGAGCCCGATGCCGGTGACGACCTTGACGTCCAGGCCGAGTTCCGCGGCCGCCGCCCGGCTCCCGCCGATGCTCGCCTCTGCCACCGTCAGCGCGACTCCCGCCCGGCGGAAGTGTACGGCCGCCGTCGTCGCGAAGATTCCCTGCGACAGGACGGGCAGACCGTGCCGCTCGATCGCCTGCCAGACCTCGGCGAACGCGGCGGTGTACTCGGCGCGCGTGACAGGAACCCCGTCGATCCGGATCCGCTCCCTGGGCTCCTGGAGGTGAGGGCTGGGCATGCTGCCCACCCGGGCGCCGGTCGCGGCCACCGCCGACACCGCGAACGCGCACGTCGACCCCTTGCCGTTCGTGCCGACCACCAGCGTCCCGCGCAGTCCCCGTTCAGGACGGCCCAGTGCCTCCAGCAGCGGGGAGACGTTCGCCTGTCGCACCTGCCGAGGAAGCCCGCTGGGATTCTCGTGCACTTTCGCAAGCATTTCTGTGCACCATTCGTAATCCATCCGCCGGATCATGCCACTGGGGGAGATGGATCAGAAGCGCAGAGTGATGAACTCTCCGCGCAGCGGCCCTTTTTGGACACGTGGCGATGAAAGCCGAGTCGGCCGACGGTTCACCCGGATCCGCACCACTCCCACTCCTCAAGGCTCTCCGCAGCCCACGGCCGCGAACGTGAATTCCGTGAAATCCGAGTCATGTGAGCATGTGAACTCCTGGCCCTCTCGAAGAAAGGCATGGCAGCCCACAGGAACCACCGCTCAATACCTGCCGGATGCAGTGCGAGTGCGGGTGGCCGGCAACCCCATCGTGTTCCCGCTCACGTCCTGGAGCTGGGCAGTTGAGGGGAGACATGCGCATGTTGTTCACGCCCCTCCCACGTGCTCTGTACATCTTTTGACCGGCGCCGAGAACCACAACTACGTTCTGCGCGATGAACGGCACGTACCAGCACCACCACGAATGGAGCGTTTCTCCCGTGTCACCCACCGATGCGTCCGCGTCGTCAATGCCACCTCTCGGTGAAAGCGCCACCGGCCAGACGATCGGCGCCCCGGACTGGCTCCAGGACAACCTCGGAACCGTCATAGGCATTCCGCTCCGCATCCTCCTGATCGTCGTGGCCGCGATGATTGTCCGCGCACTGGCCAAGCGCGCCATCACCCGCGTCGTCGAGCGCATCCTGCAGCCCACCGACGACGATCAGGGCACACCGCGCCGCACCACCCGCGGCCCGGCCGTCCTGCAGCGTGACGCGTCCCGGGCGGACGAGCGGCGTGAGCAGCGGGCCCGCACCATCGGCTCGGTGCTCAGCAGCATCGTGACCGTGGTCATCGCCGTCATGGGCCTGGCCATGACCCTCGACCAGATCGGCATCGCGCTCGGCCCGCTGCTCGCCAGCGCGGGCGTCGTGGGCCTTGCGATCGGATTCGGTGCGCAGAGCCTGGTCGCCGACTACCTGTCCGGCATGCTCATCATGCTTGAGGACCAGTACGGCGTCGGCGACTCGGTCGACCTGGGCGAAGCCGTCGGCGAGGTCGAGCACGTCGGCCTGCGGCTCACCCAGATCCGTGACATCAACGGCGGCCTGTGGCACATCCGCAACGGCGAGATCCTGCGGGTGCGCAACGACAGCCAGGACTGGGCCCGCGCGGTCCTCGACGTCTCGGTGGCCTACGACACCAACCTGGAAGAGCTGTTCGACGTCCTCGAAGAGACCGGCCAAGCGCTGCGCGCGGACCCGCAGTTCGAGAGTGTCCTGATGGAGGACCCCTCGGTCTGGGGTGTGCAGTCCCTGGACGCCGACGGCATCGTCGTACGCCTCGTCGTCAAGACCGCGCCGCTCAAGCAGTGGGGCGTCACCCGCGAACTGCGCCGCCGGGTCAAGGAAGCGCTCGACGCCGCGGGCATCGACCATCCCTTCCCGCAGCGCACGGTCTGGATGCGCACGGACGACACCTCCTCGCCCGCCAAGGCGGCGGAGAAGGCGTCGTTCACCCGCTGACGGCCGGGCGGAGCGGTCGAAGCCGTCGGCGGAAGCCGCCCGACGATGGAGGCGGCCCCGTCGACGACCGCGCGGTCCCTCAGCCGGAGGACTCCTCCGGCTGAGGGGAGTCCTGGTCCGGCTCATGGGGATCGGGTGTGCCGCGGCGCCCGGTCCCGGCCTCGCTCGTGTCGGGCACGTCGTTGTCGGAGTCAGGGGCGTTGCCCGTGGTGGCGGTCTCCTCGGTCACGTCCCAGGGGTCCGCATCGCCCGAGGCCTGCTGGTCGGGCAGGTCCCTCGGCACGGGATCGCCGTCCTGGCCGACGGACGGAGGGTTCTGCTCGGTCATGGTGTTGCTCCGTTCCCTGTGGAGCGCCGTGAGGGCGGGATGCGATCAGGCGGAATGCCACACGGGTTCCCTGAGGGCGGCTCCGTCAATCGGAGCCGTCCGGGCGGGCGACGACCCGTGCCCGGGGGCGGCGGGATTCACGATGCGTAGGGCAGCGGCGTACGGGGCACACGCGCAACGACCCCGAGCGTCGCATCCAACGCAGCATCAGGAGGAACCATGTTGATGGCCCACCCGGCCGTGCTGACCGATCTCGTCGCGCAGTACTCCACGTTGCGGGCCCTGCACGCCGAGAACGGATCGCCATCGGTGCGGGGCCGCATGGACGATGTCGCCTACACCCTGTGCGTGTCCACCGGAACCAAGGACATCGACGCCGCGCTGATCGCGGCACGGCACCGACTGCCGGGCGCGCGTCCGGGCGACGACTCCCTCCTCACCCCGTAGCCCGTCACGGAGAGTAGCCGCTCGCCGGGCGGCATGCGGGGCCGCGGCCTACGTTGATCGGGTACGTGATCGGCATCGTAGGGAGTGGTCATGGGTGACGACGGCAGCATGGACAAGCTCAAGGGCAAGGCCAAGGAGATGCTCGGCAAGGTCACCGGCGACGAGCGCAAGGAAGCCGAGGGCAAGACCGACCAGGCCAAGGGCGGCGTCAAGGACGCGATGGACTCCGCGAAGGAGCGCATGGAGGGCGTCAGGGACTCCCTGAAGCGCGACGACTCCTGACGCTCCCCGCGCAAGGCCCCGCCGTCACCGGCGGGGCCTTGCGCTGGAGTGGGGCGGGTCGCTGCCGCCGGCGACCGCGGTGCGGGCACCCCGGACGGACACCTCGGACGGACACCTTCGTCCGCTACCGTGCGCCGAGTCCAACGGCGCGTGGTGGAGGAACCAGTGATGAGCACGGTGGGGGAGCCGACGGCGTCGGGTGGGCTGAACCGCCGCCTGGGGGTGTCCGACGCGGTGGTGATCGGCCTGGGATCGATGATCGGGGCCGGGATCTTCGTCGCGTTCGGACCCGCGGCCGGTGCCGCCGGTTCCGGGCTCCTGGCCGCTCTGGCACTGGCCGCGGTCGTCGCGTACTGCAACGCGACGTCATCGGCCCGGCTGGCCGCCCGCCATCCCGAGTCCGGGGGGACGTACGTCTACGGCCGTGAGCGCCTGGGCGACTTCTGGGGGTACCTCGCCGGCTGGGCCTTCGTGGTCGGCAAGACCGCGTCCTGCGCCGCGATGGCCCTGACCGTCGGCTTGTACGCGTGGCCGGGCCAGGCCCACGCCGTCGCGGTGGCCGGCGTGGTGGCGCTGACCGCGCTCAACTACACCGGCGTACAGAAGTCCGCGCTGCTGACCCGTGCGATCGTGGCGGTCGTTCTCGCGGTCCTGGCAGCCGTGGTGACCGCCTGCCTGACCAGCGAAACCGTCGATCCCGCGCGCCTGGACCCCGGCGCGGACGCGACCGTCGGCGGGACGCTTCAAGCGGCCGGTCTGCTGTTCTTCGCCTTCGCCGGATACGCCAGGATCGCCACGCTGGGCGAAGAGGTCAGGGACCCCGCCCGCACGATTCCCCGCGCGATCCCGCTCGCCCTCGGCATCACCCTCGTCGTGTACGCGGCCGTCGCCGTGGGCGTGCTCGCCGTGCTGGGGCCGGAGCGCCTCGCCCAGAGTGCCGCGCCGCTCGCCGAGGCCGTGCGTGCCGCGGGCGTCCCCGGCCTGGCTCCGGTGGTGCGCGTCGGCGCGGCCCTCGCGGCGCTCGGGTCACTTCTCGCACTGATCCTGGGCGTCTCGCGCACCACCTTCGCCATGGCCCGCGACCGCCACCTGCCGCACGCCCTGGCCGCCGTCCACCCCCGCTTCCGGGTTCCCCACCGCGCGGAACTGGCCGTCGGTGCCGTGGTCGCCGTCCTGGCGGCGACCGTCGATGTACGGGACGCCATCGGCTTCTCCTCCTTCGGGGTGCTGGCCTACTACGCCATCGCCAACGCGGCGGCCTGGACCCTCACCCCTGGCGAAGGACGGCCGCCCCGCCTCGTGCCCGTCATCGGCCTGGCAGGCTGCGTCGCCCTCGCCTTCGCCCTGCCTGTGGCCGGCGTGATCTCCGGAGCCGCCGTCCTCGTACTCGGCGCCGCCGTCCACGGCCTGCGGAAGGTCATGGCCGACGGGGACCGACGCTGAGTCCTGCCGCGTCGCCGGGCGGACCCGTGACGTTCGGCACGGCTTCTTCTCCCTCGGGGCCCGCTGTGACGGCGCTGATCGCTTGTCACGACCAACTGCTAGCGTCCGGAGGCATGAGCGACGGCGTGTACGTGGGGAACGCGGGCAAGGATGCGGCGCTGGATCGGGGGTGGCTTCTCGGGCACTTCAAGGACACCGACGATCCCCGTCACAGCGAGGCCGTGGAGATCAAGTGGGGTGTCCACCCGCCTGGCGACGAGCGCAAGCAGTGGGTGAGAGGCGAGGAACGAACGGCTCTCCTGGTCCTCATCAGCGGTCGCTTCCGCGTCGAGCTACCCGGCCGCAGTGTTCTGCTGGAACAGCAGGGCGATTACGTGGTGTGGGGACACGGAGTCGACCACTCCTGGCTCGCGGAGGAAGAGTCGGTGGTGCTGACGGTGCGTTGGCCGTCCGTCCCCGGATACGCGGTGGAGCAGGAGGAGCAGACGCGGTCGCAGGGCTGACCGCGTGAAGGCCGCCGGGGTCGGCCGTGAGTGCTAGTTGGTGGTGTGGGTGGGGTAGACCTGGACGTCGGTGTAGGCGCCCTTGATGTCTCCGGCGGTGGTGGGCCAGTCCAGGGTGACGGAGTGGGTCTCGTTGGGGGGCGTGACCTCGATGTTGGTGGGGGAGGCGAGGCTGTTGCCGGAGGGGTCGATGTCGTAGGCGAGGTTGAAGACGGCGGCGTCGCCGGGCTTGAGGGTGGTGATGCGGGGCTGGGCCTGGCCGCGTTCGATGGGGTTGGAGGTGTGGTCGGCGTCCTTGATGTCGACGCCGGCGAATCCGGTGGCGGAGCAGGTGGTTGCGCCTCGGTTGATCATGGTGATGTTGATGCGGCCGGTGGTGTCGTCGGGTGCGGCGTCGGCGGCGTCGATGGCCAGGTCCTCGGTCTTGCAGAAGGTGGTCTTGGTGCTGGTCTTGGCGGCGTCGTCGGCGTCGGTGCCGGCCTTGCTGTCCTTGCCGGAGCCGGATGTGCCGTTGCCGGTCTGGGAGTTGTCCGTGCCGGAGCCGTTCTCCGTCTTCGCGTCGCTGTTGGAGGACGAGGAGGACGAGGTGTCCTTGGCGGAGGAGTCGGTGGTGGTGTCGTCGCCGCCGCAGGCGGTGAGCGAGAGGGTGGCGGCGAGGCCGAGGGCGGCGAGCGCGGCGATGCGGGTGTGCTTCATGGTGTTCCCCCAGAAGTGGTGCGGTGGTCGTGCGGTGGATGTCGTGCGGTCGGAAGTATTTGTATCTCGCACCGAGTTACAGGGGGTTCCCCGCGAAGTCTTCGTTCTGTCACAGAGGAAATCGACCTCACGAACCGTCGACGAGCCACTGCACGACCGCCCGGCCCGGCCCGGCCTGGCCCGGCAGGGCACGGCACGAGCCCGACCACCCGGACCGCGCCTCCCTCCGGCTCGGCCACCGCGAGGGGCCCTGGAGGACATCGCCTCCAGGGCCCGGGGAATCAGCGGCGTCCGAGATCCGGATGTCCAAGGTCCGGATGTCCGGGGTCCGTACGTCCGGGGTCCGTACGTCCGAGCCTGAACAGAGCCACGTTCTCCTGGGTGGTCCACCGGCGGAAGCCGGCCTTCTCCAGGACGCGGACCGAGGGCGGGTTCGACAGTTCCACGGTGGCGGACACCGTGTGGACTTCCGCGGCGGTGAGGGCGAACTCGGTCAGCGCACGGGTGGCTTCGGTGGCGTAACCATGACCGCGACGGGAGGCCACCACGCCGTATCCGATGTCGAGGACGCCTTCGCTGGGCGGCCAGAACAGGCCGATCGAGCCCACCACCAGGCTGCTCTCGCGCTCGACGACCAGACGGTGGCCGTATGCGCCGAACCAGGCCGGGTGCTGGTCGAGGAGGCCGGCGATCACGCGGTCGCCTTCGGCGGGAAAATCGTCCGCCCAGTGCGGGGAGCGGATGCCGTCGAGGACCGCGGTGGCCTCGCGCGAGGTCCAGGGCCGCAGGACGAGCCGCTTGGTGATCACGTCGGCGTGGGTGGGTGAAGAAAAGGAAGACACGTGTCTCTCCTGGTCGTTGGAGACGACCCGGGCCACGCTCGGCTATCGCGCGGACCGGATGAGGGCATGCTGAAGAGGGCCGACGGCAGCCATATTCATCAACCTCCCCATCCCGTGATCACGCGTCTGTCGCGCTGGCGTGACCGTAACAACGGGCTGCTCGGCACGGCAACGCGATTCCCGGCTGCCGGACCTGCCGACCGGGATCCGCGCATCCCTGTCTGGTGGCGTCGACGTGCGGCAGAGCGAACAGAGGCACAGCGGCACGGTGCCCTGCACGAGGTTGTGCCCTGCACAAGGTTCTCGGAACTGGTGCGTAACATCCGTCCGTGGGCGGGGTCCAACAGGCAGAACGGCATGACAGCAAGGGAATACGAACATGACGACGCCGCGGACGCGTCGGGTGGTGGCTCCTCTGCGGAAGGCCGCCGACCAGTCGGCTTCGGCGCGCGAGCGCGTCCCGGGCGACGACGCCCCGCCCGCCTGTGTCGGGCATCGCGCCGCGTAGACACGCGGCCCCCTGACGGGCAGCCGTGTTCCGAGCGGCAACGTCAACGGCCGCGTTCCGAGCGGCCATGGTCAACAGCCCCCGCCGTGGGGCACAGAAGTGGAGGCACGTCGGTGGGCAGGGCGTTTCACGGAAGGATGGCGGGAATGGCGCTGGCGCTCTCCGGCCGCTTCGGGCGTTCGGAGCGGTCGGACCCGTCACCGCGCTCGGAGCCATCGGTCACGCGCTCGGACACCGGCTCCAGTTCGTGCCCCACCTGCTCTCCCGGAGCCGTCGCGCACCGCACCACCGAGCAACCCGTGCCCACTGAACTGCCCACTGAACTGTCCGCTGAGCTGTCCACTGGACCCCGCCAGCCGATGGCGAAGACGCCCGACACAGCTGTCGCTTCAACTCCCGTCGAGCCGGAAGCGGTGAACGTAAGAGCCTGGCGGCGGGCGCTGCGCCGCACGCCGGTCTCCCTGTGGAACGACGACATCACCGACCATGCCGCCGCCCTCACCTACTACTCCACGCTGGCCGTGCTTCCCGCCCTCCTGGTGACGGTCGCCGTCTTCGGCCTCCTGAGCCCGGGCGCGGCCCAGTCGCTGATCGAGCATGTGACCGCCTACGCACCCGGGCAGGCGAGCAACCAGCTGCACGAGCTGCTCACCCGTATGCTGCGCGAGAACGCCGGGGCGTGGACCGTCATCGTCACCGGAACGGTGAGCGCGATCTGGTCCTCGTGCAGCTACCTGGCCGTCTGCCGACGGGCCCTGCACCGCATGCACCGCACCCCGGACCGGCGGACCCCTCTCTCCAGGGCGCACCACACCATTCTCACGGCGCTGACTCTGCTTGCGCTCCTCGTGATGACCTCGCTGGTGCTGGTGCTCAGCCGACCGCTCGCCGAGGACATGGGGCGGGCCCTGCGCCTGGACTCGACGGTGGCGTTCATCTGGTCGATCGCACGCTGGCCCTCGTTGCTCGCCCTGATCGTCCTCCTGGTGTGCACGGTGTTCCGCACCGGGCCGGAGCAGGCCCGAGCGCTCCGGTTCAGCCTCCCCGGCGGGATTCTGGCCGGAGTGCTGTGGCTGGCGGTGACCGGGGGGTTCGCGCTCTATACGTCCGTGATCGGCACCTACGGTCGGCTCTACGGATCGCTGGCCGGCGCCATCGTCTTCCTCGTCTGGCTGTGGCTCTCCAACCTGGCCATCCTGACGGGCGCCCAGTTCTCGGCGGCCCTCAGCGCGGAGCAATCGACGGCCGACGGCCCGACGCCCTGATCGGCAGAACCTCACGTGCCGGGCAGCCGGTTCAGGCTGCCCGCGCAATCCCCTTGCCAAATGGTCAAGAAGTGTTGACCATTGAGCGCATGCCTACCGACGATCTTCCCGAGACGTTCCACGTCACCACGGACGAGCAACTGCGCGCCGTCTCCAACCTCACGCGGCACCGGATCATGGCCGTGCTCCGTTTCGAGCCCGCGACGATCACGCAGATCGCCGAGCGAGTGGGCCTCGCGAAGGGGAGTTCCAGCTATCACGTGCGGCTGCTGGAGCGGGCCGGCCTGGTGAAGGTGGTGCGGACGCGGAAGGTCCGGGGCGTCACCGAGCGGTACTACGCCATGGCCGCGCGGACCATCACCCTGCCGGATCCGGGCGACGGAGGCCCGGATGTGGTGATGCGGCATGCGGTGGCGGACCTGGAGGCATCGTCCGCCGACGGCGAGCGGCACGTACGGATGGCGCATCTGCGGCTCACCGAGGAGCAGTTCGCGGAGCTGGGAGCGCGGCTGGATGCGCTGGCGGACGAGTACCGGGCGCTGTCCGATCCCTCGCTGCCCGACGCGTCCCTCGTCTTCGCACTGTTCCACCCGGCGTCGCGCCAGCAGGCCGAGGGGGACGCCAAGTGACCGCAGACGCAAGAAAACTGCCGACCGGGTTCGGACGGCTGTGGACCGCGCAGACGATCTCCTCGCTCGGCGACGGGGTGACGCATGCCGCGCTGCCGCTCCTCGCGCTGACATTGACGCGGGATCCGATGGCACTCGCCGTCGTCACGGCCGCCGGGACGCTGCCGTGGCTGCTCTTCGGGGTGCTCGGCGGTGCGCTGGTGGACCGCTGGGACCGTCGGCGCACGATGTGGGTCGCGGACGCGGCGCGTGCGGTGCTGCTCGCGATACCGGCGGCCGCGGCCGCGCTCGACGTACTGAGCATCGCGCTGCTGGCGGCCGTCGCCTTCCTGCTCGGCCTCGGCTCGCTCTTCTTCGACACCGCGGCCACGGCCTATCTGCCGGACCTGCTCGGGCGCGACCCCGCCCTCCTGGAGCGCGCCAACGCCCGCCTGCGCGCCACCCAGACCACCGCGTCCGGCTTCGCCGGGCCGCCCGCGGGCAGCGCGCTGCTCGCGCTCGGGCGGGCGATTCCGCTGCTCGCCGACGCGATCTCGTTCGCGCTCTCCGCTCTGCTCGTACGATCGCTGCCCACCGCACCCCGGCCCGTGCCGCAGGCCCGCGAGTCGCTGCTGCGGCAGGCGCGGGCCGGCGCCTCGTACGTCTTCCGGGACCGGTTGCTGCTCGGCCTCGCGCTGCGGCCGGCGGTCGGGAACATCGCCTTCCTCGCCGTGGAGACCGTCCTCGCCCTCTTCGCGCACGACCGCCTCGGCATCGACACGTACGGCTTCGGCCTGCTCCTCACGGCGGAGGCCACCGGCGGCCTGCTCGGCGCGGGCATCGCGTCGTACCTCGGCCGACGACTCGGCACCGGCACCGCCCTGACCTGCACGGCCACGGTCGAGGGTCTCGCCATCCTGGGCCTTGCCGCCGCCCCGAACCCGTACGTCGCCGGTCTCGCGCTGGCCGTCTGCGGAGCGGGCATGGGTGCCACGATGGTGCTCGGCCCCTCCCTGCGACAGGCGATCGTCCCCGCCCACCTGATGGGCCGGGTCGCCTCGACCTCCCGCATGCTCGCCATGTGCGCCGCCCCGTTCGGCGCCTTCCTCGGCGGCTGGCTGGCCACCACGTACGACGTACGCACCCCGCTCTACACCGCCGCGGGCCTCCTCCTGGCGATGACCGCCGTCACGGCCACCATGACCAGCAACCGCCGGGTCGAAGCGGCCCTGCGCGGCGCCGCACCGGACGACAGCACAAGCCACCAGGAATCCGAGGCTCCTGTTCAGGGGTGAATGAACAGTGACAGAACCGGGATCCCGGCCCACTGCGGGCATCTAGCCTGGCCAGGCGCTGGCCCGATGCCCTCCGGCGGTCGGCGAACGCTCCTTTTCCGCTCACGGAAGGGCGACCATTGGACTCCATCAGTGTCATCCCTGGCGACGGCATCGGCCCCGAGGTCGTCGAAAGCGCTCTTCAGGTGCTGGACGCACTGGACATCGGACTGTCGATCGACGTCCTCGACCACGTCCACGCGGACCGATATCGCAGTGATGGTCTGGCGCTGAGTGAAGCGGATCTGGCGCGCGTGTCCGCGAGTTCCGCCATCCTGCTGGGCGCCATCGGACAGCCCGGCCTGGAGGGCACGGACTACGTGCGCGGGGTCCTGCTGCGCCTGCGCCACACCTTCGACCTGTACGCCAACTGCCGGCCGGTCCGGTTGTGGCACGACCGGCTCAGTCCGTTGCGGGACCCCACGCGTCGCGCGGTCGACTGCATGGTCGTTCGCGAGAACACCGAGGGGCTCTACAGCGGCATCGGCGGGAATCTCCGTACGTCCTCAGCGCAGGAAGTGGCGATCGACGCCGACATCAACACCTGGCACGGCGTCTCCAGGATCCTGGACTTCGCGTTCTCCACGGCCCGCCGCGAAGTGTGCCTCGTGGACAAGGCGAACGCGGTACGGGCCGGCGGCCGCCTGTGGCAGGAATGCTGGCGCCGTACCGCTGAACGCCATCCCGAGACGGACATCAGGCACCTCTACATCGATGCCGCGGCCATGAAGCTCGTCTCCGAACCACACCGCTTCGACGTGATCGTGGCGAGCAACTCGTACGGCGACATCCTCAGCGACCTCGCGGCCGCGCTGGCCGGCGGGATCGGCCTGGCACCGTCCGCGAGCCTCAACCCCGAGACCGGCTTCGGGCTGTTCGAACCCGTGCACGGCTCTGCCCCGGACATCGCGGGGAAAGGCACAGCGAATCCCTTCGCGTGCCTGCTCACCGCCGGCTTGCTGATCAGCCACCTGGGATATTCCGCGGAAGCGGCCGCGATCGACTCGGCGGTCGCCCTGTCGATCGCGGCCGGGCGGGTCACTCCGGACCTGGGAGGCTCGCTGAGCACCCGGGAAGCGACGCGTGCGGTCCTCGCCGCTCTGTGAACGGCACGCGGCTCACGGAGCCGGGTAGCCTTCCGGGCCGACGCTGGAACTGGTGCGAACGACTTCCGCGATGCTGAGTTCATAGAACTCGTACCACTTCTCACGGCCGAGTCGCTGGGCGTCCTGGTGCTCGGGATCGTTGCGCCATTTCTCCAGCGTCTCGGGATTTCGCCACCACACCAGAGCCACGCGCTCACCGTCTTCGGCCTCGTAGTTCTTGAGGCCGACGAGATCGTCGCCGGCCATCTCCCGCACCCTCTTGGCCAGGTGATCCTCTGTTGTCCCGTAGGTGTCGTCGACGTGCTCGGAGAAACGCGACCTGAAGACGACCAATATCATTGTGCCCTCCCGGCATCTTCTTGCTGTGTGGACGCACTTGATGGGGGACGTGGCCTCATGGGACCGAGACGCACGCACGTAACTGCGCATCGGGCAGATCCGTGGCAGCGGGGCCATGACGGACGATGATCTGCCGGGCGAGCGCACGCAGCCGGCGTTCCTCGGCGAGTGCGGAACTGTAGCTCTCGTAGCTGAAGGCGCAGCGCTCGTAGAGGGGGACGAAATGATCGGGCATCAGGTCGACCAGTCGGCGGGTGAGGGCCTCCTCGGCCTCGTGCCGAGGGTCCGGCAACCGTGACATCGTCCGGTAGTGCTCGTAGGAGATGTCCGCGATCGCGTCGCCGTCGCTCTTTCTGATCTGCTCGTACGCCGTGAACGCCCTCTCCCAGTCCCGCTCACGGTCGAGGCAGTCGACAAGCGTGCGGACGTCCTCGAAGGCGCAGTTCATGCCCTGCCCCATGAAAGGCGCCATGGCATGGCATGAGTCACCGACAAGCACCGCCCTGTCTCCCAGGGCCCATCTGTCACAACGGGTGAGCCGAACGGTCGAGATCGGCTTGGTGCTCAACTGCCGCTCCAGGTCCGGAATGTCGGCGGCCAGCCCGGGAAAGACCTCGGTGAACTGCTCGGCAAGGGGTCGGCCACCGGTCGCTGCGGCATAGGAGGGGCCGGGCCCCGTGCGCCGGAAGAACACCGAGCCCGCGAAGCGTCGTGACGAAACCAGCGGGAAGGCACCGAAGAGCGCGTCCCCGGCAGGCCAGTAGTGCATGTGCCCGCGATCGCACGAGGGCAGATCCAGGACGATCTCCTGGTAGGCGAGCTCCAGGGTGCTCACCTGCTCCTGAGCGCCCTGGTCGACCAAGGCGCCACGAACGACGGAGTGAACACCGTCGCAGCCGAGAAGATGACGGTAGGGAACCCGCTCTTCGGTGGTGCCCGCCCGGACCACCAGCGCCGAGGCTGTCAGGTCGACGGACAGAACCGGCCGCTCGAAATGCAGCCGTACTCCCGGCTCGGCCTCGGCGGCGTCCAGCAGGAGGCGGTGCAGCCGGTGCCGTTCGACGGCCCAGATCGGTGCGCCGTCCCGGCTGTAGGGGGTCACCACGGTCGTGCCGTCCGGCAGGTGGCCGCACCGGGCCGTGAGAGGGGCACAGATGCGGCGCACGGCCGGCTCCAGGCCCAGCTCGCGGAGCACACGCCATCCCCGCTCCGAGAGGATCACCATGAGGGACCGGCCTTGCCCCGCCGGGATGTGCCGTGGGTCCGAGTGCCGTTCGAGCACCGTGACCCGGCCGTATCCACGGGCCAGGTAGATCGCGGCGACCGGACCGGCCAGTCCGGCCCCGACCACCACGATGCCCTCGTGCGCCGTGACTGCGGGCGCGCCCGAGTCGTGCATGATTCGCTCCTCCTGGGACGGGGCGGACACGTGGCCCGGCTACCAGGACACCGGGAGCTCGTGGACGCCGTAGGCCACTCCGTCGTACTTGAACGGGACGTCGGCGAAGTCGATGTCGAGGCGCAGTGTGGGAATGCGCCGGTAGAGGGTGCCGTACACCACCTGCAGTTCGAGAGTGGCCAGTGGACGGCCGAGACAGTGGTGCGGACCGAACCCGAAGGCCAGGTGGTGCTGGGCATCCCGGGTGATGTCCAGCTGGTCGGGGCGGGGGAAGTTCTCCGGATCGCGGTTGGCCAGTTCGCTGGCGAGGATCATTCCCTCGCCGGCTCGGACGGTGACGTCCCCGATGGTGATGTCCTCGAGCGCCACGCGCCTGCGTCCTGAGTGCGAGATGTTGAGGTAGCGGAGCAGTTCGTCGACGGCGCCGTTGATCAGCGCCTGATCCTCGGTCTCGCGCAGGAGCGCCAACTGCTCGGGATTGCGCAACAGCGCCAGCGTGCCGAGGGCGATCATGTTCCCGGTGGTCTCGAGCCCGGCGACCAGAAGCGTCATGGAGATGTACGACAGCTGCTCGGGGCTCAGCGAACCCGTGCGTACCTGGGTCTCGATCACGGAGGAGATCAGACCGTCCGCGGGGTCCTTCATCTGCCGTTCGATCAGTTCCCTGAGGTAGCCACGGAGCGCCTCCTGAGCACCCACCACCGTTTCGGGAGAGCCGTCCCGGTGGAGCATGAGGGTGCTCTGCTCCTGGAAGAACTCATGGTCGGTGTAGGGCACTCCGAGCATCCGGCAGATGACCTGGGTCGAGGTGGGGAAGGCGAACCGGCTGACCAGGTCGGCCGGTCGGGGGCCCGAGAGGAGAGCGTCGATGAGGCCGTTGACGATGTCGGTGACGTCGTCCCTGAGCGCCTCGATGTTGCGGATGGCGAACGGCGAGGAGACCATGCGTCGCTGACGGGCGTGCTCGGGATCGTCTATGGCGACGAAGGAGCGGCCGTCCTTGCGCCGCTCGCGGCTGCCCAGATCGAAGTGGGGATACCCGGGCCTGGTCGAGTCGGCACTGACCCGAGGGTCGACCAGGAGTTTGCGGCCGAGCTCGTATCCGGTGATCAGCCATGGAGTGCTGCCGTCCCAGAGCCTGACGCGGACCGGGTCACCGAGCGAGCGCAGTGCGGGCGCCGGATCGAAGGGACAGGTCGGTTCCTTCAGAATCGGGAAGTGGGTCAACTGTTCGGTCACGGAACTCTCCCTTTCTCGCCGCGGTCCGGGCTGCGGCGGCCGTTCCTGGTGTGTCAGCTGTTCAGGGACCGGGCGATCTCCCGCAGATCGCGTGCGCCGAGAACCGTCCGGATGGGCACGCGCACGCCCAACTCCTCGCGCAGTGAGCCGATCAGGCGGCCCGCGAGCAGGGAGTTCCCGCCGAGGTCGAAGAAGTTCGCCTCCGGATCGACCTCCGGCAGGCCGAGCAGCCGGGCGACCGTGTCGTACAACCCGTCCTCCAGCGAGCCCGGTCGCTGAGGTCGTGGGTCGTCGTGCCGCTCCTGCGCGGTGGTGGCATTCCGCCCTGCGAGTGCGCTCCGGTCGATCTTCCCGTTGGGCAGGGCGGGCAAGGCGTCCAGCACTTCGATGTGCGTCGGCACCATGAACTCGGGCAGGGCGGCTGCCAGTCGCGCCCGCAGGCCCGCCACGTCGACGGCGGCTTCGGGACGCGTGGTCAGATAGGCGGCAAGCCGCGCCTCCGCGAGTTCTCCCTGCACCACCACCGCGGCCAGGTCCACGTCCGGCTGCCCGGTGAGGAAGGCCTCGATCTCGCCCAGTTCCACGCGGAACCCCCGCAGTTTCACCTGTCCGTCGGCCCGTCCGGCGAAGTGGAACCGGCCGTCGGCATCCCGACGCCCACGATCGCCCGAGCGGTACATGCGGCTGCCCGGCGGGCCGAAGGGGTCGGGCAGGAACCTCGCCGCGGTGAGTCCCGGACGGTTGACGTAGCCGCGAGCCAGCCCGGAACCGGCCAGATACAGCTCGCCTTCCTCACCGTCCGCCACCGGGCACAGGTGCTCATCGAGCACGTGGACCCGCGCGCCGGTCCACGGCACACCGATGCCGACGCCGTCCGCCTCGGTGATGGGACCGGCGATGGTGCAGCCGACGGTCACCTCGGTGGGGCCGTATCCATTGAACATGCGCCGCCCCGAGGCCCAGGTACGCACCAGCGCCGGGGTGCAGGCATCACCGGTCGACATGATCGTGCCGCCGGGCAGCACTCCCTGGCTGTTCGTGACGCTGAGCGCGGCCGGCGGCAGCACCGCGTGGTCGATCTCGTACTTGACCAGAGTCTCGTGCAGGGCGTCGCCCGGAAGAAGGTCCGCCTCGTCCGCCACGACGAGGGTGGCCCCGTGCAGCAGGGCGAGCGCGATGTCCCAGAATCCCGCGTCGAAGCTGATCGACGCCCAGGCCAGCACCCGGTCACCGGGCGCGGGCCGGAACCGGTCCGCCTGGGTGGCCACCAAGTCGGCAACACCCTCCTGAGTGATCGCGACGCCCTTCGGCGTGCCCGTGGAGCCGGAGGTGTAGATCACATACAAGAGGTGGCGGTCCGACAGCGGCTCCCTGCGCTCGGCAGGCCGCAGATCCGCGCCGCCGTACCGGGAGCAGGCCTCGACGCATGCGGGGGAGTCGAGGACCACTTCCGCCAGTTCCGTTCCATCGACCCGGTCCGCTTCCGTCCGCACCACCAGCCGCGGTACGGCGTCCTGGACCATGAATGCCTTGCGGGCCGTGGGATAGCGGGGATCCAGGGGCAGATAGGCGCCGCCCGCCTTGAGCACCGCCAGCAGCGCCACCACGAGCTCGGGGGAGCGTGGCACGGCCAACGCCACCAGGTGGTCCGGGCCCACGCCCCGGTCGATCAGCAGCCGGGCCAGCCGGTTGGCCTGCTCGTTGAGCGCGCCGTACGTGAGCGAAGTGTCCTTGTAGAGCACAGCAGCCGCCTCGGGGCTGCGCTTCACCTGTGCCTCGAACAACTCGGGCACCAGACGGCCGGTCAGCCTCTCCGTCACCGCGTGCCGCCCAAGTGCGGTCGGACCTCTGAGGCGAACAGCTTCAGGCTGCGCTCCATCGTCTCCAGCGGCTGATGACCGTAGTCGAGCTGGAACAGCACGATGTCCGTCGCCAGTTCCCGCTCGATCTGCCGCAGTTGGTCGACCGCGCTTTCGGGCGAACCGATCACTGCCAGGCCCGCGGCCTCGCTCGGGCCGGTCCGGTGCTTGTCCACCATGGTCTCGCGGTAGCCGGCGTACGACGTGGAGGTGCGGTTGCGCCACGAGTCCGCAGCCGCGCCGAAGGTGTCCCAGTGGCCACGCAGCGCGGCGGTCCCCTGCTCCAGCGCCTCTTCGTCGGAGTCGGCCAGGTACAGCGCGACGCTGATGGCGACCTGGGGCTGCTTCCCGGCGTTCTTCGGCGCCGCGGCGAACCTGCTCCGGTACAGCTCGATCATCTCGCGCACCTGGCCCACCTGTTCGCGGCTGGGCGCGGAGGCGATGAGGAGGTTGTGGCCGGAGTCTCCGATCCACTCGAAGCTGGAGCGCGTGAGGAGCGCCGCGGCCCACACGGGAGGATGCGGGGCCTGCGTCGGCAGCGGCAGGGAGTTCGCGCCGTCGTAGCGGAAGAACGGTGTGTCCTCGCTGACATCGGACTCGGTCCACAGCCTGACGACGGCGTCGACGGTGGCCCGGAAACGGTCCGTGCTGCCGTCCATGTCGATGCCGAAGGAGTCGAACTCGTAGGGCAGGAAGGCGCGTGCGAAGCCCACGTCCAACCGCCCGCCGCTCAGCGCGTCGAGTTGCGCGGTGCGCGCCGCGAGCTGGATCGGGTGGTGGAAGGAGGCCTGGAT
This sequence comes from Streptomyces sp. NPDC052114, assembly GCF_040680155.1. Lineage (NCBI taxonomy): Bacteria > Bacillati > Actinomycetota > Actinomycetes > Kitasatosporales > Streptomycetaceae > Streptomyces > Streptomyces sp. NPDC052114. The sequence continues at coordinate 186,074 of NZ_JBFAWC010000006.1, forward strand.
GCCCCCAGTCATCAGCCGGACCCTGCTGGTGCGCGCCGCGACGGCGGAGAGAAAGGCCAGCGGGTCGGGGCAGTATCCACCGTAGGGGTGGAGGTAGTGCTCGGTCATCTTGATGTAGTCGAGCCCGAGGTTCTCGGTCAGCTCGGACACCGTGAGCAGATTGGTGTAGTAGTCCTTGGCGCTGCGCTGACGCGGCGTCGTGTCCGGCAGCAGCGATATCCCATAACTCGTCATCTCGACGTCTCCGTATCCAAGTCCGACGATTCGCCCGGCCGGCGGCCACGGTGCTCCGGTACGGCACCGGGGGAGCCGAGCGACCAGTACTCGCGCATTCCGTAGACCAGCGGGCTCGGCTGCGTCCCGTCCTCCGTGGTGACCCGGAAGACCTCACCGAACACGACCACGTGATCCCCCACATTCACCGAACCGGTGACCTGGCAATCCGCGATGGAGTGCGCGTCCTGTTCGAGGTGCGGTCCGCCACAGCCCTGCCGCTTGGTCCACGACACGTGTTCGAAGCGGTCCGCCCCTCGGCCGGCGAACAGTTCGGCGACCGCGCGAGCCCGGTCGTCCAGCAGGTTCACGGCGAAATTGCCCGTCCTGTTGAGGGCCGCGAGCGTGCGGCTGGAGTGCTGCAGGCACACCAGCAGCGTCGGCGGGCTGACCGACACGCTGGAGAGCGCGGTGCAGGTCATGCCGTACTGCTGTCCGCGCTCGTCGGACGTGGTCACCACCGCGACTCCGGCGGGGAAGGCCGTCATCAAGGTTCTGAACGCGACTGCGGAGACCGGCTCGGGCGCGATGCGACCGCTGGCTCCTGCCATGGGTATGGGCATGGTGCAGGCACCTCCCGGCACGCTGTCAGGTCGTGGGGACGAGGCCCCGAGCCGTGACGTCCTCGAAGCCGGAGGCCTGGTGGACGAGGTACTCGTGCTGACCGGGCAACTGGTCGATCAGCGCCGATGCCTGGGCGCGTACGCTCCGGAACTCGTGGCGCGCAGCGGTCGCGTCCAGCCGGCCGAGCGCGGGCAGCGACCGCACGGGCAGCCCGCCGAGGCCGAGGATCATGGCTGTGTACGAATACGGTTCGAAGCCGTGGAAGCGCGGGAAGACGGAGTTCTCGTCCGGCAGCGTCGTCCGCCACTGTTCGATGCGCTCGGCCAGGCCGTCCGGCATCGGGCGGGTCTTCGCGTCCCGCCAGTACGCGTTGTCCGATCGTGCGGCGGCGTAGTAGTGCAGGAAGAGGAACTCCCGCACGCCGTCCATGACGTCCCCGACCTGACGGTTGTAGGACCGGCGCAGAGGCTCGTCGTCACGCGTGCCGGGGAAGCGTTTGACCAACTGCTCCACGGCGTTCTGGATGAAGAAGATCCCGGTGGACTCCAGCGGCTCGACGAAGCCGCTCGACAAGCCGATGGCCACGCAGTTCTTCACCCAGGACTCGGAACTGCGGCCGATCCGCATCTTGATGTGGTTGGCGGAGAGGTCGGCCGCCTCCGGCCCCACGAAGGCGCGCAGCGTGCGCTCCGCCTCCTCGGGTGTGGTGTAGGCGCTGGAGTAGACGTACCCGGTGCCGATCCGGTCGAGGAGGGGAATCGTCCAGATCCAGCCGGCGTCCTGTGCCGAGGCTGTCGTGCAGGGACGCATTCCACGGGTCGCGACGTCCACGGGAACCCGCAGGGCCACCGCGCTGTCGTTGGGCAGAGACTCCTGGTAGGAGACGAACGGCACGCCCAGCGCCTTGTTCAACAACAGGCCCCGGAATCCGGTGCAGTCGACGAACAGGTCACCGCGGATCGCGCCGTGGTCCTTGGTCAGCACATCGGAGATGGCACCGTCCTCGTCGAGGCGCACGTCGAGGACGTCGTCCTGGATGTGCCGCACCCCGCGTGCCACCCCGTACTCGCTCAGGAACTCCGCGAGCAGCGTCGCGTCGAAGTGGTACGCGTACGGAAACTGCGTCCCCTGTCCCTCTGGGGTCGCACGGGCCATGTCCCGCGCTTCGCCGGTCTCGAAGACGTCCTCGAACAGGCCCCCGCCGAAATGGCGTGGCGAGCGCTTCGCGTCACACAGGGCAGCGAGCACCGAGCAGTCCCTGTCGAAGCGGTCGCTGGGGGCGTCGTGCAGCCACCAGTCGGCCAGCGGAAAGCCGTCGACGACGCGCGGGCGCTCGAACGGGTGGTAGAAGTGGTGCCCTTCCGCCTTCCAGTTCTCGAACCGGATGGCCAGCTTGTACGAGGCGTGGCAGCGGGGCATCCACTCCGGTTCGCTGAGCCCCAAGTGCCGGAAGAAGTGCCGTACCGTGCTGAAAGTGGCCTCCCCGACACCAATCGTCGAGACGGCCTTCGACTCCACGAGCGTGACGGCCAGCCGGTCACCGAAACTCGCCTTGAGATAGGTGGCGGTCATCCAGCCGGCTGTGCCGCCACCGACGATGACTATGTCCTCGATCATGATTTCCGTCCTCATGGGTGCGGCCAGATCCTTGGACGTTGCACGCAGACTCTCGCACGGGCCATGACCGGGCCGTCCGGCGGAAAAAGATTTACGAAAGACGCTCTTCCGCCCCTCCGGAGGACAGGTGCCGTCCGCCCGCCTCGCTCAGCGCTCGGGCAGCAGGCTGATGCGTAGGCGCTCCAGCCGGGACGGTGCCGCGACCAGCTCGTACTCTGTGATCAGGCCGTTTCTGATGCTGAAGCAAATGGCCAGTCGAAGCCGCCCCCTTGGTGCCACGAGCAGGCCGACGTGATCGTCGATCAGGGCGGGTTCGGCGTGCCGCGCGGCGCCGCCGAATCGGCTGATCTCGTGTGCGATGGCGGTCGCACCGTGTGCCGTGCGCGCTCGGTCGGCGGGCAGGGCCGCCTCGTCGGCACGTCGCACCACGTCCGGTGCGAGATGCGCGGCGATGACCGCCGTGTCTCCGGTGCACGCCGCGACCTGAAAGGCCGCGACGACCTCCCGGTGTTGCTCCATCTCCACCGAATGGCGTTCCCGGGGCGCACGCACCTTCAGCCTGGCACGGCTCGCCAGCTTCTTCGTGGTCGCCTGGCTGCGGTCCAGGATTCCGCCGATTTCGTCGAACGGCACACCGAACATGTCATGCAGCACGAAGGCGACACGCTCAGCGGGGCTGAGCGTGTTGAGGACGACCAGGAGCGCGAGGCCGACGGATTCGGCTTCGAGCGCCGCGTCCTCGGGATTGCCGCCCTCGGCGGTCACCGTCGCGGACGCGGCTTCCCCGTTCCCCTGTCCCTCGCGCCCGTCACGCTGACTGCGCAGCACGTCGAGGCAGATGCGGGAGGTGACCGTGCGGAGCCAGCCCGGCGGATTCCGCACCGCCGAGATGTCGGCCCGTGCCAGTCGCAGCCAGGTCTCCTGCACGGCATCTTCTGCTTCCTCACGAGAGCCGAGCATGCGGTACGCGAGGCCGAGCAAGTCCCTCCGATTCTCCTCGAAGCAGTCAGCCAGTGATTGACGCCGTTCCATCGGTCACCTTTCCGGTTCACAGTCCGTCGTACTTACGACCCGTGAACCGCGGGACATGTGACAGAGCAACAACGAGGAGGGACGACATGACCGAAACCGCTGCCGCGATCCCCGGCTATGGCGTGGGCATGTGGACCATCGACCGCGAGAACTCCGCCGTGTCCTTCACCGTGCGCCATCTGGGCGTGGCGCGAGTGCATGGCCGTTTCAACATTTTCGACGGCGTGATCGAGACAGGGGACACCGTCGAGCAGTCTTCGGTGATCGTACGGATCGAGACAGAAAGCATCGATACCGGATTCCCGGCGCGTGACGCCTACATCTGTGGAGATAATGTTCTTGCGACCGACCAGTACAAGGTACTGACCTTTCGCTCCACACGAGTTCGTCGACAGGAGGAACGTTTTCTGATCGATGGGGAGATGACGCTGCGGGACGTGACCAAGGACGTCACCCTGGTCGCCGAACTCGGCGGTTTCGGAACTGATCCCATGAGCGGGGCGGCGGTGCTCGGTGTCAGCGCGTCGGCGGTGATCAACCGCACGGACATCGGTCTCGCCCCGCAGGTGCCCGCCGCCGTGGTGGGTGATCCCGTGCAGATCACCCTGGACATCCAGGCCTCGCTGAACACCGCCTGACCCGGCGGGCCGGGATCCGGGCTGCCCTCTGCCCGTGTTGCGTACGGGCAGAGGGCTCGGGACGCGGCACCGCGGCCGGCCGCTATCGAGCAGGAGGGATCCGTACCGCAGTCACGCCGTATGGGCTTCCAGGATGTAGCCCCGGCCCCAGACGGTCCGGAGGCTGAGGCCGACCGTGCCGATGCGGCGGCGCAGCCTCATGATCTGCAGGTCGAGGGCGTTTCTGGAGATCTTCCCGGCGGCCTTGATGACTTGCCGCTCCAGCTCGGACCGATAGACCACCTCGCCGTAATGTGCGACGAACTGCTCCATGATGCCCATCTGAGTATCGGAGATGGCCACCGATTCGTTGCCGAAGTAGAGAATTCCGGTGGAATCCACGGTGGGTACCTTGCGGCCGTACACGCGCTGATTCAATGCCTGGATGCGCGCCTCCACATCGCCGCGTGGTGCGGGTGCTCTTATCCAGTCCTCTGTGGGATCCACACAGACGGGAGCTTCGTTTCCGGCTTCCACGACCAGTAGGCGAGGTATTCCCGCCTTCCTGCAGTCGTTTCGCGTGTCGGCTTCGACGGGCCAGCGTATCAACTTGACGCCTTTGCTCAAGAATTTCTCCCTACAGCAAACAGGCAATCTAGCTTTCTGCCTTACGGGTTCAATGAAAAGCGCACCCTTGGGCCAATCCGGAACGAAATTGCAAATTTAGAGCCGTTCCCATACGGAACGGCTGCCCAGGCCAGGGCGCAATCTCCCCGACGCAGTCGAGAAGGCGGGCACCGAGGGGAACGCGGTCTTCGCCTCCCCCTCGGGGCCCTTCTTCACCGCTTTATGAGTCACTCACCCCGTCGGGGGAAACCATCTCCTGTCACAGCTGCCTCGCGCTCGTGGGCGACCTCTTCCTGTCGCGCACCGGCCTGCCGCTGGTCGGTCTTCTGCCGGAACCCCGTCCAGGCAAGAGCCGCCGCCACCACCGTGCAGGCCGCGGCGATGCCGACAGCCAGCTGGTAACCGTGCAGGAAGGAATCGACGGCCGGCTGCCTGAAGGGGGCACCGAGCGCATCCACCACGCTCTGCACGCGTCCACCGCCCACGTCGTGCGCCTGTCCGGCTGCCGTGTCACGCGCGGCGCCGTCCGCCCCGGACACCTTGTCCTGCCAGGCGGAGACCGCCGCGTTGACACCCACGGTGCCGAGCACCGCCAGGCATACCGAGGAACCGATCTGCCGCGAGGCGTTCAGGACACCGGAGGCGGCTCCGGAGACCCCGGCGGGCACGTCGCGCATGGCCACATGCGTCACCACGGGAACGAACGTGCCGAACCCGCCGCCGTACAGCGCATATCCAAGGGCGCTGACGGCGAACGGAGTGGTTCCCGCACGGCTGAGCAGGAAGACGCCGACCGCAGCCACCAAGGTGCCCCAGGTGGCCACGGTCGACGCCTTGAAGCGGGAGTCCAGCCGCCCACCGAACTGCGCCATGGTCAGGAACGGAATGTTCATGAACAGCCACGAGAGTCCGGTACGCAGGACCGACCAGCCCGCGACGTTCTGGAAGTACAGCGTCACCCAGAAGAGCGCGCCGCTCATGCCTCCATAGCAGAGCATGTACACGCCCGAGGCGCTCACGAAGCTCCTCGCCCGCAACAGGGCCGGCGGCAGCATGGCGTGCGGGGCCCGGCGCTCCCACCAGAAGAAGGCGAGCAGCAGGATCGCCCCGGCGGTCAGGGGTGCCGCCACCAGGGCGCCGCCCCACGGATGGTTGGACGACTCGACGAACCCGAGTGTGAGACAGACGAGCCCGAGTGAGCTGAGCACCATCCCCGGCACGTCGAGCTTGCGGGCCTGAGGGTTGCGCGACTCCCGCACCGCCACCACCGTGCAGGCGATACCCAGCGCGGCGAAGGGCAGATTGACCCAGAAGACCGACGGCCAGCCGAAGAAGGTGAGCAGGATGCCACCGCCTACGGGTCCGGCACCGAATCCGGTGCCACCGATGGCCGCCCAGGCCCCGATCGCGCTGGCGCGCCGCTCCTGCGGGTAGGTTTCCGTGATGATGGACAGCCCCAGGGCGAGCATCGCCGCGCCACCGACTCCCTGGACGGCACGGAAGGCGATGAGCGAGACCGCGTCCCATGCCACCGCACAGGCGATCACGCCGATCAGGAAGACGACCATGCCTGTGAGGAAGACCCGCTTGCGGCCGTACCGGTCACCCAGTGCTCCGCTGGCCGGGATGATCGCGGCCAGACTGAGCGAGTACGCGCTGATCACCCACTCCAGGTCGGCGGCGCTCATGCGCAGTTCGCTCTGCATCGCCGGCAGCGCCACGTTCACGATGGTCAGATCGAGCGAGGTCATGAACGTTGCCATGCACATGGCAAACAAGGTGAGTCGCCTGCGCTGCGTTTCGGTGAGGGTGAGGTTCATGCGGCCTCCTCCCGCAAGGTGCGTGTGATATGCAATGAAGTGATCATCAATGCTCCAAGTCAGGTCCACGATCAGTGGGCCGGCTAGCCGCCCACTAGTGATGACCCCTCATGACCGAGGAGTGTGACCGTGCACGATCACGATCGGCTGGCGCAGCGATTCGAGGGCTTCCGACCACATCTGAGGACCGTTGCCTACCGCATGCTGAGCTCGCACGCCGAGGCCGAGGACGCTGTGCAGGAGACCTGGATCAGGCTCAGTCGCAGCGACACGGACGAGATCGAGAACCTCGCGGCGTGGCTGACCACAGTGATCAGCCGGATCTGTCTGAATGCCCTCCGGTCCCGCGCCGCGCGGCCGGAGGACCCGGCAGGCGTGCACCTGCCGGATCCCGTCGTCGGGCCCGATCTCGCACACGGGCCCGAGGAGGAGGCGCTGCTGAGCGACTCGGTCAGCCTCGCGCTGCTGATCGTGCTCGACACCCTCGCCCCCGCCGAGCGCGTGGCATTCGTGCTGCATGACATGTTCCATCTGACCTTTGACGAGATCGCGACTGCCGTCGGGCGGACCACCGTGGCGACCCGCAAGCTCGCAAGCCGGGCGCGGCGCCGCGTGCAAGGCGCTCATGAGGTGGATTCCGGTGGCGACTTCGCGACCCGGCGCATGTTGGTCGACGCCTTCTTCGCCGCGGCGCGCAACGGTGACCTGGACGGCCTGGTCGCCGTTCTGGACCCGGATGTCGAACTGCGTGCCGACGGTGGACTCGCACTCTCCTCGGCGACGGCCGAGATCCACGGTGCCCGTCTCGTGGCGGAGCGGGCCGCGTTGTTCCGCCAGCCCGGCGTCACGGTGACCCCCGTTCTCGTCAATGGCAGCCCTGGTGTGCTGGTCGACCGTGCCGGTGTTCCCGTGTCCGTCATGGGCTTTGCCGTCAGGGAGGACCGGATCACGCAGATCCAGATTCTGCTGGACCCGCAACGCCTGGCCGCGATCGACTTCGGAACGTTCACGGCGTAGGCCGGGCGCCCCCCTTCAGGGGGCGCCCGCCAGACCTTCGCTCCGCTTCAGCCGAGCACGCTCCTCGTCGTTGACCTCGATGCGCCGGACGGCACGGCGGAGCACCGGCGGCGCCATCAGTGAGGTCCCGACCGCGACCAGGATCACGATCGTGTAGGAGGCGGTATTGAGCACACCCAGCCGCAGGCCGACCCCTGCCACGATGATCTGGATGACGCCGCGTGCGTTCATGCCCGCGCCGAGCACCAGACCGGCCCTTCGGTCGAGGCCCGCGGCGCGGGCGCCGAGCAGGGCTCCGGTGAACTTGCCCGCGGTCGCCACGGCGAGCGCGCCCAGGGCCGACAGGGCGATCGTCGGTGTGCCCAGTGCCGAGAGATCCATCCGGAGGCCCACCTCGGCGAAGTAGAGCGGCGCGAGCACCGAGAGCGTGACGGAGCGCAGCGGCGCGAGTCCCCTGTTCGCCTTGGCTCCGGCGGTGCCGACCAGGAGGCCTCCGACCAGGGCGCCGAAGGATGCTTCCATGCCCATGGCCTGCGTGAGTGCGGCGCATCCAAAGATCGTCACGGCGCCTGTGCCCGTGGCCGCTTGTGCGGTGTGCGCCCTGGTCATCAACCACCGGATCACCGGACGGCCGACGAGAACGGCACAGATGACGAGGGCCGCCAGCCGGCACAGCGGCCCGGCGACCGTGACGAGGGTGAGCCCGCTCGCTGCCGCGGCGGAGACCAGGGAGAGCAGCATCCAGCCGGTGACATCGTCGACCACGCCGACGGCGATGGTCAGTTGAGCAATGTCCCGATGCATCAGCCGCATGTCCGACAGCATCTTGGCGATCACCGGCAGAGCGCTGACGCACATGGCCACGCCGATGAAGAAGGCGAACAGCCCGCGGCCGTGATCGGCCGGCACCAGTGCCGCGGGCGCGACGAAGCCCGCGGCACAGCCGAGCCCCAAGGGGATCAACAGGCCGAAGGACCCCACGGTGAGCGACGTTCGTGCGGTACGCCTCACCAGAACGAGGTCCATCTCCAGCGCGGTCGTCCCCACGAGGAGGATCACTCCGATCTGGCCGACCGCGTCCAGCAGATGGGCTTGGGGCGCTTGCGTCGTTCGGAGCCAGTGGTGGACGGCGGGGGCCAGGTGGCCGAGCACGGAGGGGCCGAGCAGAATGCCGGCCGTCAACTCCCCGGAAACAGCGGGAAGTCGGCACCGCCTGGCGATGCGCCCGAGCAGAATCGCGGCACCGAGCAGCAGCGACACCTGGACCAACAGGACCAACAACGTATGCCCGCCCAACGGCGAGGCAGTGACGGGCGGCATGACGCCTACCTCCGCTAGGGGTTCTTCCGCGACGGCCGACAGCTCGGCTCGGGGCTGCCCCGGCTAGGCGTCGGTCTCCTGCCGGACGGTGATGGCCCGCGAGGGGCAGACGCGGGCCGCCTGGCGAACCGAGTCCTCGAGTTCGCCCGGCACCTCGTCCAGGAGCAGCTGAACCGCCCCGTCCTCCTCGCGCTGGTCGAAGACCTCGTCCACGGCAAGGACGCACATCCCCGAGCCGATGCAGCGCTGCCGGTCGACTGTTACACGCATGTCGTTCCTCTTCTCGGTTCGCACTCGATGGGCCTCCTTCTCCCTTGCTGCCGGACGTTCGTCACCTCGGGAGCAGGCGTACCGGCAGTGAGCTGTAGCCGTTGAGAAAGTTGGAGCGAATCCGAGTGGGCGGTCCCGTGATCTCCAGATCTCGGACCTTCGTGGTGAGCGCACCGAGCAACGCGGTGAGTTCCGCCCTTCCGAGGAAGGCCCCGAGGCAGTAATGGGGTCCGTGGCCCAGGGCGACGTGCTTGTTGGGGGACCGGAACACATCGAAGAGCCGCGGATTCGCGAATGCCAGCTCGTCGTTGTTGGCCGAGATGTTCCACATCGTGACGATGTCGCCTTTCCGCACGCGCTGCCCGCCGATGACGTGGTCACGAGTAGCGGTGCGAGCGAAATGAAACGAGGGGGTCGCCCAGCGGAGCGCCTCCTCCACGGCGGTTGCCGGATCACACCGGCCGTCGAGCAAGGAGCGCCACTGCGCGGGGTGTTCGGCGAGGGCCTTGACCGTGCTGATCGCGGACACGCGGGAGGACTCGTCACCACCGATGATCAAGCTGTAGCAATTGAGGGCGACCTCCTCCAGGCTCAGGAGTTCGCCCTGAACCAATCCGGTGGCGATCGTGCTGATCACGTCGTCCCCCGGGTGTGCGCGCCGCTGTTCGGCCAAGTCCACGAAGTAGAGGACGAGTTCGTTGCGGGCTTCGAGGGAGTCGAGTTCGTCCGCCCCGGTCAGTGCTCCCTTGCTCCACCCGAGCAACTCGGGCCGGTCGGGCTCGGGGATCGACAACAGATCGCAGATCGTGTTCATCGGCACGTGCTCCGCGACCTCGGTGGCGAAATCGAAGCTTTCCAGGCCGAGGGATCGCTCGATGAGCTCGACGGTACGCTGCTCGATCTTCCTGGCGACGGTGCCGAGCACCTTCGGAGACAAGGCGCGCCACAAGAGAGCGCGTAACTCCCGGTGCAGGGGCCGGTCTGTCACGGCCAGCATCCTGCCGCCGGCGGAGTCGTCACCGCGCAGCAGCACGTCGAGCACAGTGCCCCGCTCCGATGCCAGCGCGCCGGAAGCGCCGTAGCAGGAGACGACATCGGCATACCCGGCCACCACCCAGAACCCGGGCCGGCCGTCAGAAGCAGCGTGCCAGTACACCGGCTCGGTCGCGCGCACTTCGGCAAAGAACTCAAGAGGGTCGTGTTCCATGAATGTGCGTGAGTCGGTCAGATCGAGCGAGGCGACCGCTGTTCGGCTCATCGTCAGTCCCCACTGAAGACGGATATCGCACCGCGTGCCGCGCGCAGTGCCCGGCACCGGCTCGGATCATCACAGACGGCCCGTGCGCCCTCGTCCAGTTGTGTCAGAAGTCTTTCGCGGCCGATCCACGGAGTGACGGAGAGCCGAAAGATTGCCCTGCCGCGCCAGTGCACCGTGGGAACTTACGAACACATCCGAAGCGGAGGAGCGCACTATGCGTCGTACTCGCCGGGATCACTGCCTGCGGACGCTGGCCGAGGCTCCCGCTCCCACCTCACGACTCGTCTGCGTGCCGCATTCCGGCGGTTCCGTCGCGGCCTACGGCGCATGGGCCGCCGCGCTTCCACCGACCGTCGAGATGCTCGCGGTTCAGTATCCGGGGCACGGCGACCGCTTCAGTGAACCACTGTCGACCGACGTGCGTGCGCTGAGCTCGGAACTCTCCTCCGAACTGCTGCGCCTGGACACACTTCCCACCGTGCTGTTCGGACACAGCCTGGGGGCGCTGGTCGCCTATGAGTCCGCTCTGACCTCAACGGCCCTGGGGAGCCCGCCCTCCGGCCTGCTGGTATCGAGCTGTCCGCCCCCGGGAAAGGCGGTCCGAGCGCTCCCGGGGCCGCTCACCGACACCGAACTGTGGTCGCTGATCCGCTCCTTGGGTGGCGTCGACGCGGCCGCGGCCGACGACGCGGAGCTGGCGGACGTCCTCCTCCCGGTCCTGCGCGCGGACATCGCGGCCCACGAGAACTACCGGCCGGAGGCCCGAACCGCCACCTTGGCCTGCCCCATCCGTTGCTACCACGGCATACAAGACCCTCTCGTGGACGGCGCCCTGCTGGGCGACTGGGCCTCTCGCACCACGGGGCCGTTCACCCTGGCCGAGCGAGAGGGCCATCACTTCCATGTGTTCCAGCACACCGAAAGCCTCCTCGCCGACATCGTCTCCTTCCTCGGCACGGACTCACTGACGCGGAGCTGACCATGACTGAGCTGAGCTATTCCTCCTATTTGGAGATCGATACCCTCCTCTCGCTCCAGAAGACGCAGATTCCCGAGACGGCCGACCCGGCCGTGGTGCTGGCCGAACACTTCTTCATCGTGGCCCATCAGTCCTGTGAGCTGTGGCTCAAGCAGGTGGTCGCGGATCTGGGCCTGGCAAAGGACTTGCTCTCCTCTCCTTCCCGTCCGGACGACAGGGCGGAGATCGGCGTGGAACTGCTGCAACGCTCGGCCGAGTTGCTCCGAGTACTGCACGAACAGGTCCTCGCCCTCGAACGCCTCCAGCTACGCCATTTCGTGCAGTTTCGCCCCTACCTCGGCACGGCCAGCGGGGCGCAGTCGGAGCAGTTCCGCATTCTCGGCCGCCTCCTGGGGGACGGCAGCGAAGAGAGTGAGTTGTACCGGGCTTTCGTGAAGACCGCCGCCCACAGGGGTTTCACCGTGTCCGACGTCTGCCGCCTCGGTGTCACCGGCGGCAGTCTGCACCGGATCTGCGAGGCCCTGCTCGACGTGGGCAATGGCTACTGGCGCTGGAAAGTGGCCCATGTGGGGCTGATGTCGAAGATGGTCGGCGGGCAGCGAGGCACGGCGGGAACGTCCGGTGAGGAATTCCTGATTCGCCGCATCGCGCTTCCCTTCCCCGAACTGCGGCGGTTGCGCGGTGCCCTGCACTCGGAGGAACTCGCGCCCAGTCCGGCATGAGACGCAGCAGTCGAGCACTCACCTCCGTGACGACCTGGAAGGCGGCTTCCATGGCAGCTGACGAAAAGAACCAGCTCCATCACGTCGTGATCAACCACGAGCAACAGCATTCGGTATGGCCCGCGGACAAGGAGCCCCCGGCCGGCTGGTCGACCGTCGGCTTCACCGGCACCCTGGACGAGTGCCTCACCCATGTCGACCAGGTCTGGACGGACCTGCGCCCTCGTGACCTGCGCAGTCGTGATGCCCAGCGCCCAAGCGCCGTCGAAAGCAGTTGATTCATGCTGGACATCGACGTCGCGGACATGACCGTACGACAGCGTGAGCACCTGCTGCTCGGCAGTGTCGTTCCCCGGCCGATCGCCATGGTGAGCACTGTCTCCCCGAGCGGAGCGGTCAACTTGGCGCCCTTCTCCTACTACACGGCCGTGGGGTACTCGCCCATGGCTCTGCTCTTCTGCGCAGGCCGCCGAGCGGACGGCACCGAGAAGGACTCGTGCCGGAACGCCCGGGTGCCGGCGGAAGGAGGGACAGGGGAATTCACGGTCAACGTCCTCGTCGAAAAGCACGCCGAGGCAGCCACCACCTCGGCGAAACCCCTGCCTCACGGCGAGTCGGAGTACGAACTGGCCGGGCTGCGGCCCCTGCCCGGACGGAGGGTCCGCCCACCACGCATCGATGGCTCTCCCATGGCCTTCGAATGCCGCACCTCTGTGGTGCTGCCCGTCGGTGACCACTTCGTCGTCATCGGCGAAGTGGTCCATGTCACCGCGGACGAGGGCCTGCTCGACGCAACGGACTTCCACGTCGATCTCGACCGGTTGGGGTCGGTCGGCCGTATGGGCGCCGCGGACTACGTCCGTACTCTGGATCGTTACGTCGTCGACGGGTGAAGCCGTCCTAGACGGGTGAAGCCGCACGAGCCCCGAGGTCGGCACCCGGCTGGGCAGGCCGGGCAGGGGGGCAGGCCGGGCAGGGAAACGTGACGTGATCCCGGTGTCCGGCAGTCACCTCTACAGCTTCCCAACCGTTCACCACCATGAGGCGCCCAGTACTGGGCGCAGGTGACGGTCGGGCAAGGCTGGAGGGCATGTCTGTTGGACGTCTACGAGGCGGTGGCGACTCGCCGGGCGGTGCGGGGTTTCACCGGAGAACACGTGTCGAAGGCAGTGCTCGAGCGAGTCCTTTCGGCCGCATCCAGGGCGCCGTCCGGAGCGAATCTCCAGCCGTGGCACACCTATGTGCTGGCTGGTGAGCGACTTGAGGAGCTGAAGCGCCGCTCCGTCGCGCGTGCGGCCACCGGCGACGCAGGGGACGAACCCGAGTACGAGATGTACCCGGCCGACCTCAAGTCCCCCTACAAGGAGAGGCGCTGGGGGGCCGCGGAGCGGCGGTACACCGCACTCGGCATCCCCCGTGAGGACAAGACGGCACGGCACGAGGCGATCACCGCGAACTGGAGCTGCTTCGGCGCACCGGTCGCCTTCTTCTGCTACATCGACCGGGACATGGGACCGGCCCAGTGGGCCGACGTCGGAATGTACCTGCAGACCGTCATGCTGCTCCTGCGCGCCGAAGGGCTGCACAGCTGTCCCCAGATGGCCTGGTCCGTGTACCACCGGACGGTCGCGGAGATGGTGTCGCCCGCCAAGGAACTCATGCTCTTCTGCGGGGTGTCGGTGGGCTATGTGAATCCGGATGAACCCCGCGTCCACACGGACCGCGCCCCACTCGAGGAAACGGTCACCTTTCTTCCTTGATGCTGCTTGCCGTGCTCCAGGCGGCGCTGCCGTGTGCGGCCGCCCGCGTGCGTGGGGAGCACACCTGCTCGGCAGGCACCTCGCCTCCCACGTCGCGGGACCATCCCCACGTGTCCGGGGACGAACCCCAACATCACAGTTCGTGGCCCCAACTGATGACCTGTTCTCTGCCGGGGGTGAACCGGTTCGTAAACTGATCGCGGTATGAGCAAGCCGTGCGAGGGGTAGCCCCGACACCCTGATCGCGGTCACTGCGGCGTCGAACCGCTCCAAGGCGGACAAGGACCCGGCTGGGTGGCTGCCGTCTGGCCCTTCACACATGGGTCGGGCCAGGCGCCCCTATGCGAGGCCCTCGTGGGTGCTGCTGTTGAGCGCGGGCGCCGGGACCGCTTGGGGTGCAGCGGTGGCGGCCAGGATCCGGAGTCCCTTCTGGGAGGGGCTGCCGGGCTGGGCGGTCCAGACGACGATGTGCTGGTCGGGGGCGGTCGAGCTGGTGAGGGTGTCCCAGTCGAGGGTGAGGGTTCCGGCGACGGGGTGGTGGAAGATCTTGTTGCCGGTGCCTTGGACGGCGACCTCCCGTGTTGTCCACCAGCGCTGGAAGTCGGCGTGGTGTGTCATCCGGGCCAGGAGGCGCTTGAGCCGGGGGGGCGTCCGGGCGGCGTGCGGTGTGCATGCGGAGGTAGGACACGCAGGCGTGCGCTCCGGCGGTCCAGTCGCCGTAGAGCTCTCGCAGGGCAGGGTCGTTGAAGAGCAGCCAGACGTAGTTCCGGTCCGCTTCGGGGACCTGCGCGAAGTCGGTGAGGAGGGCGGCGGCGACCTGGTTCCAGGCCAGGACGTCCATGGTGTCGGACAGGACCAGGGCGGGGGACTCGGTGAGCTGGTCGAGGAGCCGTCGGCAGTGCTCGGTGACCTCCCGGTCCGAAGGCGCGGGCTGCCCGCCCGGTGTGCGGCCGGCGAGCTCGAAGAGGTAGGTGCGCTGGTCGTCGTTCAGGCGCAGGGCGCGGGCGATGGCCTCCAGGACGGGCAGGGACGCCTGCATGCGGCCCTGCTCGATCCGGGTGTAGTAGTCGGTGCTGATGGCGGCGAGCTGGGCCACCTCTTCGCGGCGCAGGCCGGCCACCCTGCGCCGGGTTCCGGGGTCGGGCAGACCTACCTGGAGCGGTTCGAGATCGGCCCGGCGTGCCTTCAGGAAGACACCCAGTTCCTTCGGGTCGCTGTTGCCGGTAGCCATGGTTCCAGTGTGGCAGCGAGCCGAGGCCAGGGGACTCACCTCCGCGGAACACCGTCGCCAGAGGCGTTGTCGGCCCCTGCGGTCGGGGAGCGGTCCGCCGCTGTGCCGTCCGTCCAGGAGGCGAGGATCCGCAGCGCGTCGTGGGACGGAGAACCGGGTTCGGCGGTCCAGACGACGAGCTGCTGGTCGGCGTCGACCGTCGGGGCGAGGGTGTCCCAGTCCAGGGTCAGCTCACCCACGACCGGGTGCCGCATCACCTTGGTCCCCACCCCGCGGACCGCGACGTGGTGGGCGGCCCACCACCGGCGGAAATCGGCGTCCTGCACCGACAGCTCCCCGACGAGAGCGGCAAGCCGGGGATTGTCGGGATCCCTCGCGGCCTCCATGCGCAGCTGCGCCACACAGGTGTGGGCGACATTGTCCCAGTCGGCATATAGCTCCCGCATCCTGGGATCGGTGAAAAGCATGCGTATATAGTTCCGGTTCTTTTCCGGAATGCTGGAGAAGTCGGCGACGAGGGCCGCCGCCAGCGGATTCCAGGCGAGAATGTCCATGCGCCGTCCCAGGACGATTCCCGGGGTGGTTCCCAGGTCGGCCAGCAGCCTTCGCAGGCGGGGCTGTGCCTTCTGGGGGGTGCGGCGCGCCGGCCGGGCCGGGGGGCGGCCCGCGAGTTCGAGCATGTAGGCGCGCTGGTCGTCGTCCAGGTGAAGGACGCGGGCCAGGGTGTGCAGCACGGACGCGGATGCCTGCATGCGGCCCTGTTCGATGCGGGTGTAGTAGTCGGTGCTGATGGAGGCCAGCACGGCGACCTCCTCACGCCGCAGGCCGCTGACGCGGCGCCTGCCTCCGGTCTCGGGAAGGCCGGCTGCGGTGGGGCTCAGCTCGGCCCGGCGGGCTTTGAGGAAGGCCCCGAGCTCGTCGGGGCGCGGCACGGTGGTGGTCATGGTCCCAGTTTCCCCGAGGTGCAACTTCGGTGGCAGGGAGACTTTTATCCCTGGATCGATCCCTCCGGGGATGAAACCGTCCTCTGGTAGCGGAGTGCGGTGCGTGCGACCGTCTTTCCTGTGGCCAGGGAAAGCCCCCGGAAGATCGATATGAATTCTGGATCAGGGGATGTCCGAGCCGCATTCTTCTCCGTATCCAACGGAAGCCTCTACGGCGCCTGTGCGCAATGAAGGAGCTGGATTCTGATGCCCGACATCGACCGTGTCCTGGTCGTCGGGGCGACGGGCCGAACCGGCCGTCACGCCGTCGAGGCCGCCGCCGCTCGCGGCCTCACCCCCGTGGCACTGGCCCGGGACGCCTCCAGGGCCCGCCGGCTCCTGCCGCCGGGCACCGAGATCGTGACCGGCGACCTCACGGACCCGGACACGCTCACCCAGGCCGTCGCCGACGTCGACGCCGTCATCTTCGTCCACGGCTCGGACGACGACGGACGCCCCGAGTCCTTCGAACGCATCGACTACGGCGGCGTCGCCCACATCCTGGGCGCGCTCGACGGGCGCCGCCCGCGGATCGTCCTGCTGACGACGATCTTCGTCACCCGACGCGACCACTACTTCAACGACGGCGGCCACGCCCTGGACTGGAAGCGCCGCTCCGAGCGCCTCGTCCGGCTCAGCGGAGCCCCGTACACGATCGTGCGCCCGGGCTGGCTGGACGCCGGTGAGGGCGGTACCCGCCTGCGGATCGAGCAGGGCGACACCGGCGAAGGCGGCATCGGCCGTGACGTCCTGGGCGCCCTCTTGGTCGAAGCCCTGCTCGACGACACCGCGATCGGCCGGACCTTCGAGGTCTTCTCCGGCCCCGGCCCCGCCACCACCGACTTCACCGCCCTGTTCGCCGAAGCCGAGCCGGACGCGCCCGGAGCCCCCGACGCCGTCAAGGACACCGACAACCTTCCCCTGGACGCCGAACCGGCCCGCGTCAAGGACGACCTCGCGCACCTGCGCACCCACTGACCACCACACCACCTGACGACACCAGCAGGAGCAACCCGATGGACGCCATCACCTTCCCCAACGGCCAGATCACCATGGCGGGCAACCTCCACCTGCCCGACGACGTCGACCGCACCACTCGCCACGCCGCGGTCGTCGTCGTCCACCCCGGCGGCGGCGTGAAGGAGCAGGCCGCCGGCCTGTACGCGGGCAAGCTCGCGGAGCAGGGCTTCGTGGCCCTCGCCTTCGACGCCTCCTTCCAGGGCGACAGCGGCGGCGAGCCGCACCACCTGGAGGACCCCTATGCCCGCGTCGACGACGTCCGCGCCGCCGTCGACCACCTGCAAACCCTCGACTTCGTCGACCCCGAGCGCATCGGCGCCCTCGGGATCTGTGCCGGCGGCGGCTACGCCGTCAACGCAGCGATGACCGACTACCGCATCAGGGCCTTGACCACGGTCAGCGCCGTCAACATC
The DNA here is from genome assembly GCF_040680155.1 of Streptomyces sp. NPDC052114. Classification (NCBI taxonomy): domain Bacteria; kingdom Bacillati; phylum Actinomycetota; class Actinomycetes; order Kitasatosporales; family Streptomycetaceae; genus Streptomyces; species Streptomyces sp. NPDC052114. The sequence continues at coordinate 203,597 of NZ_JBFAWC010000006.1, forward strand.
GGCACCAGCTTCCGCCGCGGCTGGTACGGCACCGACTCCGATGCCGCCGCCGTACCCACTCTCCAGGCCGTCGCCCAGCAGCACACCGCCGAGGCCGCGCAGGGCGCCGAGCCCGCCTACCTCCCGTACGTCCCGGCCGAGCCGGACGAGAACACCCCGCGCGACCTGGTCGAGGCGAGCGAGTACTACCTCACCCCGCGCGCCCAGCACCCCAACGCCAAGAACAAGTTCCTCTTCACCAAGAGCGTCTCGCGGATCTTCACCTTCGACGCCTTCCACATGGTCGAGGACCTCCTGACCCAGCCCCTCCTCGTCGTCGCCGGCAGCGAAGCCGGATCGCTGTGGATGTCCACCGAACTCCACGGCCGGGCCCGCACCACCAAGAAGCTCGCGCTCGTCGAGGGCGGCACCCACATGGACTTCTACGACGTCCCCAAGTACGTCGACCAGGCCGTCTCCGCCGCCACCCCGTTCTTCAACGAGCACCTCGCGGCCGAGCCCGCCGACCGGGGCTGACCCCACCCGCGGACAGGCGGCCGGTCCCCGTACCGGCCGCCCCGCTTCACCGAGGAGAACCCCGTGACCGACAACATCAAGCACGTGGCCGTCAAGGCGCTCGCCTGGGACCTGGCCGCCGACATCCACCTCCCGCCCGACTTCGACGAGAACACGACCTACCCCGCGATCGTCGCCGTCCACCCCATCGGCTCGTGCAAAGAGCAGACGGCCGGAAACGTCTACGGCAGCGCACTGGCCGGAGAAGGGTTCGTCGCCATCGCCTTCGACGCCAGCTTCCAGGGCGAAAGCGGCGGACAGCCGCGCTCCATCGAGGACCCGGTGTACCGGTCCCAGGACATCAGCTACGTCATCGACCACCTGGTGACGCTGCCCTACGTCGACGCCGACCGCATCGGAGTCATCGGCGTGTGCGGTGGCGGCGGCTACTCCATCAACGCCGCTCTGACCGACCGCCGCATCAAGGCCGTCGGCAGCGTGACGGGCGTGAACTTCGGGCGCCTGATGCACGAGTCCTTCAGCGGCTACGACCCCATCGGGGCCCTCGATGCCATCGCCGAGCAGCGCACGGCCGAGGCACGGGGAGGCGAGCGGAAGGTGACCCAGTACCTGCCGGCCTCACCCGATGCGGCCAAGGAGCAGGGGCTCACTGAGATCGATCTGTCCGAGGCCACCGACTACTACCGCACCGACCGCGGTGAGAAGCCCGGCGGCCGCACCGAGGGACTGTTCTCCCACCAGGGCTCCGCGATCGGCTGGGACGCGTTCCACCGCGCCGAAGTCCTCCTGACGCGGCCGCTGTGCGTCGTCGTCGGGGACAAGCCCGGCGCGTTCGGTGCCTACCGGGACGGCCTGGAGATCTACCGCCGCGCGGCATCGAAGGACAAGCAGCTGGTCGTGGCGGAAGGCTTCTCCCACTACGACCTGTACGACCAGCCCGAGCCGGTCAAGATCGCCCTGAGCCACCTGGTCCCGTTCTACAAGAAGCACCTCTGACACCCAGGCTGCCTCACCCGACCGGGTGGGGCAGCCCCAAGGGCGGCACCGTGCCCGCCCCCAGCAGCCCCTGGCCGACGCGGACGGTCCGCCCGGCCCGCAACGCAGACAGAGGAGGCTTCGATCATGAGCAGCGTGTCCGAGTCGCTGAGACTGCGGCGTGAGGTGTCCCCGCTGGAGCTGTTCTACGACCTGGTCTTCGTCTTCGCTGTCTCGCAGCTCTCCCACCACCTCCTGGAACACCTCACCTGGCGCGGCGCGGCGGAGACCGCCGTACTGCTGGTCGCCGTGTTCGGGACCTGGGCCTACACCAGCTACGAGGCCACCCTCCTCGACGTCCACCGTGACGTCGCCCGGTGGATGATCGTCATCGTCATGGGCCTCGGCCTGTTCATGAACGCCGCGATCCCCGGCGCCTTCGACGACCGGGCCTGGGCGTTCGTGATCCCGCTCCTCGCGATCCTCTTCTCCGCGGGCGCGGTCACGGCCCTGGCCGGCCGCACCGACGCCCTGCGCGAGCACTTCCGCCGCACCCTGGCCTGGATGGCGCTCTCCGCCCCCCTGTGGATCGCCGGCGCCGCGGTCGGCTCAGGACCCCGCATGTGGTGGTGGGCCGCCGCCGCGCTGATCGACCTCACCGGCACCTGGCTCGCCCACCCGCTGCCCGGCCGGACCCTCAGCGGCCGCGAGCTCGCATTCGACGCCGAGCACATGCTCGAACGCCTCCGGCTGTTCTTCATCATCCTGCTCGGCGAGACCGTCCTCACCGCCGGTCGCGCGATGACCGAAGCCCCCGTCGACGTCCCCAGCGTGCTCGCCACCACCGGCGTCTTCACCGCTCTGGTGTGCCTGTGGGCCGCCTACTTCGGCGGCGGCGAAGACGTCATCACCACCGCCGTCACCACCTCCACCGACCCCGTGCGCTCCGTCCGACTCGGAGTCAACAGCGCCTACCTCGTACTGGCCGCCCTGGTCGCCCTCGCCGTCGGCAGCGAACTCGTCATCGCCCACCCCACCGGCCACGGCTCCACCACCCTCGCCCTCCTCCTCTTCGGCGGTCCCGCGCTCTACCTCGCCACCACCGCCTGGTTCTTCGGCAACACCGCCGGCGGCGCCTGGAAAGAACGCCTCCTCGCCGCCGCCACCCTCGCCGTCACCGGAGTGGCCGCCATCTGGCTGCCCCCACTCGCCTCCCTCGCCCTCCTCGACATCATGCTCATCGCCACAGCGGCCATCCTCACCCGCGCCCACCGACGCCTGACCAACTCGCTGAAGACCGCGGTCACACACTGAAGAACGCGACCGCGGATCCCGGAATACCGCACGATCCGAATGACGCTGGGGCTTCACAGTGGGCATCCGGAGAGGGCGATCCCGCTGCTCGAACGTACCCTGCACGACTGCGAACGGGTTCTGAGTCCAGGCCACCCGTTCACCGCGATGGTGCGAGCGAATCCGGAACGGGCACAGTCCACTGGCGTGTGACGCACCTGAACGTCCCTTTTCAGGCATCAAGCCCACCGGAAGGCCGGGGCGGGGTGTCGGCTTTCCCACCATCGGGAACGAGCCCCGACCTCACCCCACGAGCGTCACCCCACCGTCAGATCCACAGCAACCGACGGCGAAAGGTCTCCTGCGCGAAGCTTCTGATTCGGGCGGTTTTGGCCTGCGGATACCTTCAGTCGTCCCTGCGTACGAGTCGGGTCAGATGCTCGGTGTCTCGCAGGTCTGTGAGCACGGTCTGGGCACCGGTGCCCCGCAGGGCGCGGCGCACGAGGTCGGCCCGCACGTCGTGGTCTTCGCCGTAGGCGCCGAGTTGTCAGTCGATGTGCTGGTCCAGGCCGAAGAAGCGGAGCTTGAGCTCGGCGACGGCGCGGATGTTCCCGGAGACCACGCTCTGGCGGACCCCGTGGCTCTCCAAGGCGTCCAGGGCCGCGGCCGCGCCCGGCCGCAGCAGATCGTCCTGCGCGGGCTGCCGGACAGGGCGCCGGAAGGCTCGTACGCGTCTTCCCCGCGCGAGGTGGATGCCTGTAGATGGTCTGACGCCGGCCACCACAGGCCCCTGGCGCACCGAGAGGAAACCAGTGACCAACGAACCACAGCGGCGCGACCGCTCGCCCCTCGCGCGGCGACGCCCAGTTCGCAACCGCATTCGCATCCGCCCGCGTCCGCGACCGTACGACAGAAGATCAGTTATCCCAGTCCAAAGACGAGAGCCTTCGCCAGGAGCGAGATCAGGCATCGAAAGTTGCGTACTGGGGTGGCGGCGGGTCGGCGTTTGAATGGGGCGGTACAGGCAATCTCCCTGCAGCCGGTACCGGCGCACATGCTCTCCACGTCCTGAACAGATCGCCCGACCCGATCCCCGGCGCGAGTATCGCTATGAGGATTACTCGCCGTGAGGGCAGCAATTTAACCGACGAGGTGTGGGTTCTGTCCTTGAACATACCCCCCTGTACTCACCTCGAGTACCCGGAATCCAAACTGGAGTTGGGGTTCGTTTCAGACGGTAATCCAGTGAAGCTTTCCGACGAGGGCAGCGTCTGGGTGCCTGTTCTCATGCATTTCACCGACACTCAAGGGAGAGAGTGGAGGCGCACGCGGGTATCCCTGAAGGCGGGGTCTGAGCCGAAATCACTCTCTGAACCCATCGAGATCAGAATGAACATCGCGGCTGCTGGCGCGAGAGTTCGCAAAGCTGAGTCCTGCACTGATGCGGGCAAGGGTGGTTGATGGAGCAGCTGGTGGCGCTCGGTGTGCGGGCGGGAGGTACACCGAGCGCCGGGCGGGCGAGCAGGTGCGTACGCCGATTGCACGCGGTATGCGCAAGGCGGCGGACCGACCGACGAACGGCGGCCCTTTCGCGAGCAGTTGCGGCTGGAGGGGGCCGAGCAGTTCACGCTGGGCGACGAGAACACCGTCATCGCTCACGACCTGCGGGTGAGTGTCCGGCCGGTACAGCGTTGGCACCAGACTTGGCCGCAGGACGGGATGAGGGCCCTGGCTTAGAAGCGCCCTGCGTCGTTGCCGCCGCTCAGCGACGAACTGTTCGCCATGCTGGAGCGTGAGCTGACCAAGGGACCGGTGGCACATGGATGAAGGAGATCTGGCCGAGCGTGGAAGGGCCGTGGCGGCGCTCGACGCCTGGCTCCTCTTCGAGGACGAAGCCGGATCCTCGATGACGCCGCCGACCAACCGCACCTGGTCCCGCCGCGGCCACCGTCCACCGCTGAGCACCGTGACGTACGTGGACCGACGACGAGATGGTGACCTCTGGTCACGGCGCGGATCCCGCATGTCGCCGACAAGGGGTCCGGACCTGGCCTCGGACCGGACCCCTCAGTGCGTGCTACTCCTCGCTAGTCCGCTTGGCCCGCCGGGTGGAAGTTGATGCGTTCCTTGATGACGGGGAAGCCGGCCTTGGCGAAGTTCGCGGCCATGGGGAAGTTGCCCCGGTCCGTCGCTCCGCTGACGAACTCCGCGCCCTGCTCGACGAGGAGGTGGGTGCACTCCGCGAGGAGGTCGTAGGCGTAGCCGCGACCGCGCTGTTCCGGGACGACTCCGATGAAGCCGATGGTCGGGCCGGAGGGGTTGTGGGCCGGGATGTGGATGCCGGCCAGGTCGCCCTCCGGCGTGTGCGCGGTCTGCCACCACTCCCGTGGGGAGGGGCACCAGTGGAAGAAGTCGAGTTCCTCCTGGGCGGCCTGGTCGAGGCCGCCCTCCCCGATGGCCCTGAGCGCGTGGGCATCCAGGGTGACGGAGTGGATGCGGCGCAACGCGTCGAAGAACACGGTGTCGTCGGGTTCGGCGCTGAAGCGCAGGCGCCCGGGTCGCTCGGGCAGACCTCGCTCCGGGGTCCAGCGGTACAGGAAGCGTTCCACCAGGAGTTCGTACCCTGCGGCTCGTGCGGCGGCGAAGCGCGACTCGGCGGCGACACGCGAGTCGGTCTTCTCCCGCCAGCCGCCCGGCAGGTTGATCTCGAGTTCGACCTGCCAGGGAGCGGAGCGCAGGAGCTCGGCCCCGGCCTCCTCCTCGCCCTCGGCCACGTCGAACCAGTTGATGTTCATGGGCTCCGAGTCGTCGGGGCCGCCCCACCACGCTCCGCGTGCGACGACCTCGCCGTCGCGCAGGGCGACGCGCTTCCAGTCGGGGCGGAACCGGGTACGCCGATGGCTTTCACGGGCGCCCAGGGGGTCGGGGAGTGCGTCGAAGAGATGAGCGTCGCTCGCGGAGAGCGCGCGGATGACCGCATCGGTCATGGATTCCTCCGGGATACAGGCTGCTTGGAGCGCTCCCGGTCAGAACTCACGAACACGCCGGGACAGCGGAAAGAGGGAGCGCTGGAAAGGTGTGAACCGCACGGCACTCGCCTCCTTCCATGCATCTCAGGGCGTGGAGCCACAGACTAAGTGGTCCACCGCGGGCCCGTCCACGGATTTCCTCACGCCCTGACCCGCGATTGGTGTGATCAAGAGTTCCCGTGGTGGTCGAGTTCGAGCGCCGTGCCATGAACCTGATTCCCCGGACCATGCACGACCGAGCGGTCCGGTGGCCGCTGCCCTCCCCGCCGGTGGGGAGCCGTCCGGCGTCCGTCCAGTGACGGGCGGGGTTCGGACTGACGCCCAGCAGGCATGCGGCCGGGTGGTCGCCCATACAGCAGCCGCAGATGCGGAAGGAGTGCCCGAAGGGCCCAGGGAGCGGGCGTGGAGGGCCTCGGATTTCGGCGACCTTGGTCCCTGTCGGATCTGCCAGCCCAGTGATCACATCCGCCTCGCGGATGCGGTGCGCGCACAACGGGATGTTTCCGGGCGTAATAGCTTCAGGAGCAGGACGGGGCGCCCCCGCGGCCCGTCTCTCTTTCCCGATCGACTCTGTGAGGCAGCACCCCATGAGCCTGAGCATCCGCAACCAGATTCCCGGCACCGTCGCGTCCGTCACCACCGGCGAGGCCATGGCGACCGTCAAGGTCCGCCTCGCGGGCGGCCAGGACGTCACCGCCGCGATCACCAGTGAGTCCGTCAAGGACCTCGGCCTCGCCGAGGGCTCCGAGGTGAAGATCCTCGTGAAGTCCACCGAGGTCTCCCTCGCCACCGGCCCGGTCCAGGGCCTCTCCATCCGCAACCAGCTCGCGGGCACCGTCACCGACGTCGCCACCGGCGGTGCCATGGCCTCCGTCAAGATCGACGTCGAGGGCGGCGCGCTCACCGCGGCCATCACCAAGGACGCCGTCGCCGACCTGGACCTCGCGTCCGGCTCCTCCGTCGTCGCGCTGATCAAGTCGACCGAGGTCTCCCTCGCCACCGCCTGATCACGCGAGGAAACCCGCGAGGGGCCCGCACACTGTCGTGTGCGGGCCCCTTTCCTCGGACGGTGCGCCGTCGTGGAGATCAGCCCTCACGGATTCGACGGCGAGATACACCGCGGCGTGCTGGTCGTGAACGCGGACACGGCCGACAGTCTCGTACGGATCTTCCCCCGGCTGTTCGACGCCCGGTTCCCCATCCGCAGCGTGAAGCCGCTGGAAGAGTTCGACGGCGACAACAAGGCCGGCCTCGCCGCCGACAACACCGCCGCCTTCAACTGCCGCCGCGCGAACCAGATCAACGCTCCGGCAACGAAATCACCGCATGCCAACGGCCGCGCCGTGGAGGTCAATCCGCGCGCGAACGCCCAGGAGCCGTCCCCGGCCACTTCCCGCTGAAGACCCCCGGCCGCCCCGGCCGGACACCCCCCCAGTCCGGCCGGGGCCCAACCGGTCCTCGGACGATGCGGCCTCGGTTCAGGGAGGCCGGTCACCGGCCGCTGGGCTCCGTCCGCCCCCGCAGAGGCGGCCGCGCGGGGCGGGGACATATGCCGCGCGGGGCGGGGACACATACGGCCGGATTTGCCGACCTGTTCGGCTGACCGCCGCGGGGGAGCGGTCTTAGGGTGGCAGCAGACCGGTCCAGTGGCTGGTACGGCAGCCGGGCCACAGGGGTCCTCCGGGGGAGGTGGCGAACGGTTGGTGGACGCGGGCGTTCTGGCATCGGGGTGGGGCGGACGGCCGGACAACCGGTCGGACGGGGCGCCACGTCGGCTTCGCGGCGGGGTGCTCGCGGTCGTGGCCCTGCTGCTCGGCTCCCTCGCCCACACAGGCGGCGGCATGGCCTCGCATCCCACCGTCTTCGTGCCCACCGCCGCCCTGACCGCGACAGCCGGTGCCGCCCTGTCGAGTGACGGGCTGCGTCCGCTGCGGGTGATCGGCGTCCTCGGCTGCTCTCTGCTCGCGATGCAGGTGCTGCTCACCCTGACCCACCACGGTCATCCTCATGTCGACCTGTCCACAGTCATGGTGATCGTCGGACAGGCCGCGGCGGTCGTCGCGATCGCGCCGCTGCTGGTGCAGGCGGACGCACTGCTCGTTCGACTCGGTGAGGCGCTGACCGCGGTGCTGCCGATCCGGTGGCTGCTGTCGGCGCCGGTTCCCGCCGCTGATCCGATCGTCGCGGTGCCCGTGTGGCCGGTCAGTGCCGTGCGGTGGCCGGCTGCCCTGCTGGTGCGGGCCTGCCCGCGCCGCGGCCCGCCGCGCGTTCTCTGATCTCCCTCCCTCTTCTCCCGTCACAGATCTCCCGTCACAGAGCTCCCGTCCGCAGGGGGCTTCATCGCGCGTGCCGTCCACCGGCAAGGGGTGCGGCGACTTGCACACCAGACGACTGATGCGATCAAGGAAGTGCGTGGATGCAAACCAAGAATGCGGGCGGACTCGCCCAACAGGTCAGGGGTGTGCCGGTCCGGGGCCGGCACCTGGTGAGGCAGGCGCGGGAGACCGCGTTGAGGGCCCTCGCCGGACTGGGGCTGAGCCAGTCCGAGTCGAAGATCTCGTCCGATGCCCAGCAGTACTGGGCCCGGCCTGGTGGCCGGGCGTGGGAGAAGGACTCGCACTGGCGCGCCGCGCCGGGGTTCGACAGCACCGACCTGTGGTCGCGGGTCGGCGAGCCGCACCTGGAACTGTTCGACAAGGGCGCGCGGATGGTGGATTTCTGCCGCCCGTGGGACCGGGTGGTCGAGTGGGGCTGTGGAGGCGGCGCGAACGCGGTGCACTTCGCGCCGCGCGCCGAGGAGTTCGTCGGGGTCGACATCTCGACCGAGACCCTGGACGAGTGCGCGAAACAGGTCGCGGCAGTCTGCGCCACGCCGTTCCGGCCGGTGCGCATCGACGTCGCGAAGCCCGAGGCCGCACTGCGGCAGATCAACGGCCCGTGCGACATCTTCCTGTGCTTCTACGTGTTCGAGCTGATCCCCACACCTGAGTACGGCGAGCGGGTGCTGCGCATCGCGCACTCGATGCTGGCCCCCGGCGGACTGGCGCTCATCCAGGTCAAATACGACGACGGCCGGTGGCTGACCAAGTCCCGCCGGAGGTTCCGCCCCTCCGCACTCGCCGACCTGACCACCTACCCCATCGCGTCGTTCTGGACCCTCGCCGCCCGATGCGGCTTCACCCCGGAGATGATCCACCTGGTCCCCAAGAACGAACTCGACGAGCGCTACGCCTACTTCCTGCTGGGCAAGGCGAAGGCCGAGGCGACCGACGCCGCCTGAGCGGGTGCGCCGCGCCTCTTCCGGGACACGGAGGGGGCGCGGCAGCCCGCGATCCGCGCTGTCTCAGAGCGGGCTCAGCAGCATGAGGACCTCGTCCCGGTCGTCGTCGCCCGAGCCCCCCCGGACTGCTGCCGAACCGCAGCGCGCCGGGCCGGCGCCCGATCTCCTTCCAGCCCAGACGCCCGTAGAAGTCCTCGAGGCCGACACCGCCGCGCGCGGCGAGGTGGAGCTGTTCGAGGCCCATCTCGTCGCGGGCGATCCCACGTACCCGGTTCATCAGCGCGACGCCCACGCCGCGCCCGCGCACGGAGAGGCGTGTCTGGACGTGGTGGAGCGTGCCCCAGTGCGCGACCAAGGGGTGCGTGTCCCTGCGTACGTTGAGCCAGCCGACGAGTTCCTCGCCCGCCCACGCCGTCAGCAAGCGGCTGCGGTCGGCCTCCAGCGCGTCGACGATGCCCGCGGTCGCCGCCGCGACCTCCTCGGGAACGACGGACGGTGATGGCGCTCGTTGAAAACGACCACTCCCGGCTCGGGGATGACCCCGGACCTGCTCGGTGGGTCTCCCCACCCATACGCCTGGCCTGTGTCCGGGCGGTTCTCGTGGCCGTCGCCGGACTCGCTGTTGGACGAGCCGCGCCGTCGGTCAGTCCAGGTCGGACATGTCGAGCACGAAGCGGTAGCGGACGTCGTTGCGCTCCAGGCGGTCGAGAGCGCTGTTCACTTGGGATGACGGCAGCAGCTCGATGTCGGCGGTGATGCCGTGTTCAGCGCAGAAGTGCAGCATGTCGGCGGTGGACGGGCGGCCGCCGCTGCCGGCGGAGCTGAGCTTCTTGCGGCCGATGAGCAGGTCCATGGTTTCCACGGTGACCGGTCCGAGGTGGCCGAGGTGGCTGAGCGTCCCGTCCGTGGTGACCACACGCAGGTACGGAGCCAGGTCGTGGGGCGCGGAGATGGTGTCGATGACGACATCGAACTGATCGCGGACCGCGTTCATCTGCTTCGGGTCGGTGGACACGACGAATCCCTGCGCCCCCAGGCTGCGCGCTTCGTCCGCCTTGTCGGGGGTCCGGCTGATGACGGAGGCCGTGGCGCCGAGCCCGGTCGCCATCTTGACCGCGAGGTGTCCCAGGCCGCCCAGGCCGGCCACGGCGACGGTACTACCCGGGCCCACTCCGAGCGCCCGCAGCGGTTCCCAGACGGTGACGCCGGCGCAGAGCAGGGGAGCTGTGGCGGCTGCGTCGAGGTTCGGGGGGAGATGGTAGGCAAACTGATTGCTCACAACGTACTCGCGGGAGTAGCCGCCCAGAGTGGTCGACCCGTCCTGCCGGTCGGCTCCGCCGTAGGTCAGTGTCGGGAACTCTCGGCAGAAGTTCTCCTGGCCGGCCTGGCACATGCGGCACGTGCCGCACGAGTCGACGATGTTGCCGACGGCCACGGGGTCGCCCGGGGAGAAGTCGGGAACCGCGCTGCCGACCTCGGTTACCACGCCTGTGAACTCATGTCCGGGTACGAGCGCGCCGTTCGCGTCGCTCTCGTGCGCCTGCAGCGCGCGGAGGTCTGTATGGCAGACACCGCAGTAGTCGACACGTACCGCGATGTCGTCCGGACGCAGATCCCGGCGCTCCAGCGCCGCGCGGCGCAGAGTCCGTGTCGTGCTGTCCGCCTGCCATCCGGTTGTGGAACGCATCTCTGACTCCCAAGACAGACTGTTCGGTCTATTTGACCGTACGGGATGTGAGCCAAGAAGCAAACAGACTAGTCTGTCTGTTAAGGTCCGGGTATGCCTGACCAGCCATCCAGTAGCCGCGGAGCCGCGACGTACCAGCGCATTGTCGACGCCGCCACCCAGGAGTTCGCCCGGTACGGCATCGCCGGTGCACGCATCGAGCGGATCATCGCCGCCGCGCACACCAACAAGGCACAGCTCTATGGCTACTTCGGCAACAAGGAGCAGCTCTTCGACGCGATCTTCTTCGCTTCACTGGAGCGGATCACGAATGTCGTCCCCATCGACGCCACGGACCTCGCCGACTGGGCGGTGCGCCTCTACGACGAGTACCTCAGCCGCCCCGATCTGATCCGACTCGCGACCTGGGCGCGCCTGGAGCGGCGCCCGACCGGGTATCTCGTGGCGGACCACGACCGCTACGACGACCACAAACGCCGCGCCATCGCAGAGGCCCAGGCCGCCGGGCGCATCAGACAGGGAGACCCCTTCGATGTGATGGCCATGGTCATCGCCATGTCCATGGCCTGGTCTCCGGTGAGCAACGTCTACGCCGCCTCGGCCCAGGAGCCCACGAGCGTGCACGACCAGCGGCGCACCCTGCTCCGGGACTGCGTAATCCGCGCCGTCGCCCCGGACCGGGGAGCCTGAGCACACCACGACGGTTCGGTGCGGCACACACACCCCACGAGCGTCCTGCCCGGCCTTCACCTGCGAGGCGCTCGTCTTCGCTCCCCACTCGGTTGAGGGGCGAAGCGAGTGGGGCGACGAGTAGCCCCGGCCGATTCCAGGGCTCTGGTCGGAATCTCGTGATGGTCACGATCGCAGGAGAACCCGGGTGCGGAGGAGTTGAAACGAACCGCGGCCGTACATCTGCCGCTTGATCGTCTTAAACGGTTGACGTGGCCTTCGACGACGCCAGAGCTGTAGGGGAGCGGCATGCTGCCGAGGACAGCATCCCAGTCCTGGTGCAGAAAGCCGGCGAAGCCCTTTATCGGAGCTGGCCCGTTGGTCTCGGCTTCGCGGACCCAGGCGGCCAGGAGGCGGCCGCGGCGGTCCCGGACCAAGCCGGTGAAGACGCGGGCAAGGTCACAGGCGGTCGCAAGGTCTGGGCAGGCGATGCGGGCTCCGTCGAGCTGGTCTTGCTCGTCGAGGCTCGGCCTCTCGCGTGGACGCATGATCGAGGAGGTGAGCTTGCGCGGGCTGGGGATTGGCCGGGGCGCCTCGGTGGCCGCGGTGCCGCCTCGTAGCTTGCGGACGTAGATGCGCACAGCCTGGTGGTTTCCCCGGAAGCCGTGTTCGCGGATCTCGCGGTAGATCTGCGTCGCATTGGTGCATCCGTCGGCGAAACGCTGCTGGATGTATGGGCGGTAGGCGTCGATCTGATGTGGGCGGCGGTCGCGGGCCGAGGAGATCAGAACGTCGAGATCGGCCGTGAGGTAGCGGCGGACGGTCTTGCGGTCAAGGCCGAACCGGCGGGCGATGGCGCTGATTGTCCAGCCGCCTCCCGTAACCGGTGGATCTCCGCAGAGCGTTCGGTCACCCGCTGCATGAGCGGCGTCGCCGGAATGTTGTCCATCGGCGGCGTCAATGGCAGTAGTGCGGTCGGCGGAGCGACCGGCGGCGGTGGGGGTTGCACGTCGTCCAGGGCGTACTTGTGCAGGCAGGACCGGTGCTGGTGGCACGTCTTCTCGACCGCGGCGGACAGGTTCTGGAGCATGTGCCAGCGATCAGCCACCTCGGTCGCATTCGGTGCCGACTCCTTGATCGCGCGGCTATAGCCGCTGTCGCGGTCCCGGCACACGATGTCTGCACCAGGGTGCACCTTCAGCCAGGCTGCCCGGGTCTCGCTGGTGCGGTCCGGCAGTACGTTGATCACCGCGGAGGACCCCACATCGACCAGGACCGTCCCGTAGGTCCGGGATCGCCGGAAGGCGAAGTCATCGACGCCGAGTACACGTGGCGCCCGGTCCAACACCGGCGGCGCATGCAGCAGATCAAGCAGTCGTCCACGGCCGGACGGCACAGCAAAGGTGCTGGACAGGCGGGCACCCGGACGGCCTCCTGCAGCCAGGGCGAGTGCCCGCCACCACCTCTTCACTCCAGGACCCGCGCGGGCGTATCTCGTGGTCAGGCCCTCGATCTGCTCGGTGAACGTGCGCCGCGAGCAGCCGGCGGTGTCGCAGAAGAGGCGTCGCACCGTCAGCCGGATGACCGTTCGGCGGCCACCGGTCGGATGCATGACGAGCCGTCGTTCATACCGGCTGTGCACGCGATGAGAAAGGGTCGAGCAGTCGGGACAAGCCAACTCTCCGCTGACGCCGTGGGCTTGAAGTGCAACCAGCACGTCCGTCTCGGAGGTGCCGTCCAGCATCAGTCCTACTGCCTGCGGCAGCAGGAGCCTCCCGAGAACCGCTAAGTCGCGCATGACCAGGGCATTCCCGCCCCAGCACGAGATCGCCACCGGCAGACGATCGTGACCATCACGAGACTCCGACCAGAGCCCTGAAAATCCCCACCCCCTGCTCAGAGGATGCCCAGACCTGCTCACCGCGCTCCCCACCTGCGGGGCGCTGAACAGAGGACGTGGCCCGGCGCTCCCCCGTGGAGGCATGCGAACCTCAACTGCCTGGGCCGCTACAGCGTCCGCGTCACCGTCCCGGCTCGCGGGGGCCCGCACCAGCCACGCGACCTGGCTGCCGCTGCTGTGGAAGAGGCCGACCATCGGCTCGCACCGCCAGTCGCTTTCACGAGTCACTCTCACGCTTTCTGGATCGTGCGATCCAGATAAGTTACGGTGGAGTCATGGCAAGAACCCGGGAGTTCGACACCGAGGCGGCTGTGAGCCGCGCGATGGAGCTGTTCTGGACGCGTGGCTATGAGGCGACCTCGGTGCGCGATCTGACCCAGCACCTGGGGATCGGACAGGGGTCCTTGTATGCGGCGTTCGGCGACAAGGACGGCCTGTACAGGGCCGCGTTGGAGTACTACCGCACCACCCTCGCCGCGACCGCCCTGCGTGGCCTGGAGGAGGGGGTGGACGCCCGCACGGCGATCCGCACGCTGCTGACGGAGCGGATCCGCATCGCCGTCGGGCACGGCGGCCAAGGCTGCCTGGCCGTCAACGCCGTCTGCGAGCGGCTGCCCCAGGACGCGGCGACCCGCCGCACCGTGCGCGACATGCAGGACGCGAGCCGGGAGGCGTTGACCGAGGTGCTGCGGGCCGCGATGGAGCGGGGCGAGATAGCGGCGCGGCACGCCCCGCACGCGGTCGCCGCGTTCCTGGTCACCTTCCTCAACGGGCTGCTGGTCTCCTCGAAGATCACACCGGACGCCTCCGCACTCGAACCCCTCGTGGACGTCGCCCTGACCGCTCTCGACTGAGGGGTCCGCGGCCTCGGCCAGGCGCCTCCCGTACCCCGAATCCGTAACGATCGATCCAGAAAATGAGGCGCCCGCCCCCGCCACGACGACACGTCCCCCCAGCATCGACCCACCCAGGACAGGAAGCACCCACGTCATGATGTACGACCACACCACAACGCCCCTGCGCACCGGCCGTGCCGCCGTCAACGGAACGAGTCTGCACTACCGGACGGCCGGGTCCGGCCCCGCCGTGGTGCTGCTGCACGGCGTGCCCAAGACCAGCTACCACTGGCGCCACGTTGTCCCGAAGCTGACGCCCCGTTACACCGTCGTCGTACCCGACCTCCGCGGCCTCGGCGACTCCGCCCGCCCCGCGGACGGCTACGACTCCGCGACGATGAGCGACGACATCGCCGAGCTGATGAGCCACCTCGGACACGAGACGTACGCCGTGATCGGCGAGGACTGGGGAGCGGTGATCGGTTACCAGCTCGCCGCCCGCCACCGCGACCACGTCAACGCTCTCGTGTTCGCCGAGGCCCTGTTCCCCGGCTTCGGCTTCGAGGACCACACCGCCCTCACCCCCGAGAACGTGGCCAGTGGCCTGCACCTGTGGCATCTGGGCTTCTATTTCCAGCCGGACGTACCCGAGATGCTGATCGCCGGGCACGAGCGCGAGCTGATCACCTACATGATCAAGTTCGAGCGCAGCCACCCCGACACCGCCACCCCCGACGCGGTCGACGAATACGTGCGCTGCTACTCCATGCCCGGCGGCATCCGCGCGATGCTCTCGATATACCGGGCGATGCTCGTCGACGCCGAACAGAACCGGCAGGCCGCACAGAAGAAGCTGGACATCCCGGTGCTGGCGCTCGGTGGTTCGGCCTTCATCGGCGACCGCAACGAATCCCAGATGCGGCTCATGGCCCACGACGTCACCGGGCACGTCTTCGACGCCGGACACGACCTCGCCGAGGAAGTACCCGACGAGATGGCCGACGTGGTCCTGCCGTTCCTGGCAGGGACCTTGTAGTCGGGCCAGGCCGCGATGTCGGCCGTCCGACACGGACGGGCCGAGTCGGTCCGGTCCTCGGAAGGTCGGCGGCTGCGGCATCTTGGTTTAGCGCCGAACGGAGTGGGGACCGAGAGCAGCCCCGGGGACTTTCGGGATCCTCATCAACTCGTCGGGAAGCGCATCCGTGACCTCGGCAGACGTTGCTACCCGAGCGTGCGCGACGGCGGCGCGGGCCGGGCCGCCGTACTGGGGGACCTCGTCGAGCGGGTCGCGTGTGCCGACGCCGTGGCGTCGGTCGTAGACGGTGTCGGCGGTGTGGGAGCCGTCTGCCCACCGTCCAGCCCGGTTGCGTTCGGCGAGCGAGGCGCCCTTCTCGGCGAGGTCTGTGTTGGCGCCCGCTCGCCAGGAGTGGGAGGTGGCCTTCTCATCGGGATGTTGCTGTAAACAGCAACCATGGAACTGTGCAATGTTGGCTGAGATGTGAGGGGCGTGCGACCGGCGGCCAGCCCTCACCGCAGTGGATGTCGATCGCACCTCCGCAAAACGTGACGGTTCTCCGCTCGACACGGCGCACCACGCCGACGACGGAGAGGCGCACGGGGCTGCGCGGGCGAACGTGGCGTCTATGCGGCATCGTTAGCCTCGTGCTTTCACGAGCCTGGCTGGCCGACGCGTGGTCAACGAAGTGAGGAGTGCCGCTGACCTGGCGCGATGGGACTTGTTCAGAGTCTTGGCGCGGTCAGGAACGCTTCACTGCTCAGGTGAAGAGGCATGTCGGGTCCTACACGCGTGTGCGAGTGGCCGGTGCCCGGGTCGGGAGAACCTTCTGCCCAGGGGTCACCCTTCGTAGCGGGTGGCTAGGGTTCGTGCCGTCTCGGCGATGCGGTTGCGTAGTTCGGCCGGTGCCAGGACCTCGACATCGGCGCCCAGTCGCAGGAACTCTCGGTGGGCGTGGTCGACCGACTCGATGGGCACGCGGGCCTCCGCCCACCCGTCACCCGTGGGTGTCAGACCGAGGCGGCGGGCGCCCTCCGGTGTGAGCCGCACCAGGGCCTCCGATGTGTGCAGTCGCGCTCGGAAGTCGGCCAGATAGTCGTTCCAGTATCCGGCCAAGTCGAACCCGTCCGGAATGACGAACTCTTCTTCCAGCGAACGGATTTCGAGGATCTGGTCGACTCGGTAGGTGCGGATCCCGGACGGCCCGCCAGCGACCAGGTACCAACGGCCGGCCTTGAGGACAAGCCCGTACGGCTCCACCCGTCGCTCGATCTCCTCCGGCGCCCGCCAGCGCCGGTACCGCAGTACCACCGCCCGCCGCGCCCACACCGCGCCGGCGACCGCGGCCAGGTGGGGCACCCGGTCGGCGCCGCCGTACCAGCCAGGTGCGTCGAGCAGGAAGCGTTCCTGGATCCGCTCGGCGTGCTCGCGCAGCTCCGTCGGAAGGGCGGCTCGCAGCTTGAGCTGGGCGGTGGCGAGCGCCTCGCCGAGGCCGAGTTCGGCGGCGGTGCCGGGGAGTGCGGCGAGGAACGCGGCCTGCGCCTCGTCCGCGGTCAGCCCGGTGAGCCGGGTCCGGTAGCCGTCGACCAGCCGGTAGCCGCCGGCGTGGCCGGCGGCGCCGTACAGCGGGATACCAGCCGCACCGAGCGCCTCGACGTCCCGGTAGACCGTCCGGACGGAGACCTCCAGTTCGTCGGCCAGCTGCCGGGCCGTCATCCGGCCCCGGTTCTGGAGCAGCAGAAGCAGGGTGACCAGCCGGCTCGCACGCATGCCGCTCAGTATCCACTGACGCTAGATGTCAGCAGACCGGCCCTAATCTGCGGCGCATGGACAACAACTGGACCATGGACCTCACGCGCACTGGGCAGGCCACCGCATGAGCATCGTCGAACTCCGGCAGTACACCCTGTATCCCGGCGCCCGGGAGACGCTGATCGAGCTGTTCGAGCGTGAGTTCGTGACTGGTCAGCAGGCGGTCGGCATCACCGTCGGTGGCCGGTTCCGCGACCTGGACGACCCGGACCGCTTCGTCTGGCTGCGCGCGTTCCCCGACATGGAGCACCGCCGACGCGCGTTGGAAGCGTTCTACACCGGCCCGGTCTGGCGGGAGCACCGCGACACCGCCAACGCCACCATGATCGACAGCGACGACGTCCTGCTGCTGCGCGGCCCGGGCTTCACACCGGAGCCAGGCACGAGTGAGGTGTTCGCGACCGTCTGCTACCCCACTGACGCGGCCGATTTCGACACGTACGCCGCCCGGCACCTGGGCCCGGGCCACGCGCTGCACCGCACCGAGCACGCCGAAAACGACTTTCCCCGCTTGCCCGTCCGGACCGGGGCAGACGTCCGGATCTGGTTCGGCCAGGCCGAGCCGGCGCCCTGGCCGAACCGACGGCTGCGGCTGGAGCCCGTGAAGCCTTGGAACTCCTGACCGCACACTCGTGAAACGTGCTGTCCGACGGGTGGTTAGGCAAGCGAAAGCTCCTCGGACCAGCGCGAATGAGGACTGTCGAGGTCCTCTGTTCCCGCCCCGTCGGATGCACTTCCCAGGTGAAGAAGCGTATCGGGTCGTACCCCCATGTCCGCATTGAGGGAGGCGGCCGGGCCATGGTGTCCCAGGCCGGGGGCGTGCCGCTGGTCGAGACCGCCCGCAAGGCCGGGCTGGACCAGGCGATACCGGCGGCGCTGGCGCCGTGGCGGAAGACTTTCTCCACGGCGGAATCAACGGCTTCGCGATCTTCCAAATCTTATCCGGAACGATCCAACTCCACATCCCCTGACCTATGTTGAGGCATGGACAGAATCCGGCGCCAAAGCCGCCGTTGGCAGGACCACAACGATCGCGGACGGCGGCTATCCCGGCACAGGACTCGTCATGCCACATCGCCGGTGCAAAGGCGAAGAGTTGCCCGATTGGAAGAAGGCACACAACAAGTCCCACAAACAGGTCCGGGCCCGCGTCGAGCATGTCTTCGCCCGGATGAAGAGCTGGAAGATCCTGCGCGACTGCCCCCTCAAAGGCGACGGGGTCCACCACGCCATGCTCGGCGTCGCCCGCCCGCATAGCCTCGCCCTCGCCGGATAGGCGAGCAAGCCGTGCCAGGGGCCCCGCGTCCAACCCGAGTCGAAGATCAATTGCGGGACAGCCCTTAGGAGATCGTCAGGCTGCCCGGCTACGGTGCGGGCATGGTGAATTTCGTGCTGGTTGCAGGTGCACGACTCGGGGCGTGGGCGTGGGGCGAGGTGGTGCCGTATCTGCGCGCGGCCGGCCACGGGGTCTATCCGTTGACGCTGTCCGGTCTTGCTGACAAGCAGGGTGTACCGGCGGGGCAAGCGACTCACGTCCAGGACATCGTTACCGAGGTAGAACGCCAGGGTCTGCGTGACGTAGTCCTGGTGGGTCACAGCTACTCGGGCATCCCGGTCGGTCAGGCCGCGGAGCGGATCGGTGACCGACTGGCCCGCGTGGTCTTCGTCGACTCAAGTGTTCCAACTGACGGCGAGTCGTTTGTCTCCGCCTGGCCGGACGGCGGGGCGGCAGTGGAGGCATCGATCGCGGAGAACGGAGGGTTTTGGCCCCTCGCGCCAGCTGCTCACTTTGACGGCGAAGGTCTCAACGATGAGCAGATCGCACGCCTTGTGCGCGGCTCGACGCCTCACCCAGGTGCAACGCTGACCGAGCCCGCTGTGCTGGCAGGGCCGCTCGCTGAACTTCCGGCGACATACATCCTGTGCGTGATGCCGGGGGCCGAGCCCGACGACGCCGAGCCCGACGAAGATGTGGCCGAGCTGCTGACCAGCAAGCGCTGGCGGCTGGTCAAGATGGACACCGGCCATTGGCCGATGTTCTCCCAGCCGCGCGAGCTGGCGCAGATTCTCCTCAATGCCGCCGCGGAGTGAGAGCACCTCCATGCCTGCGGGCTGGTTTTGGACGCACTTGATGTGTGCTGGTCACGGCCATTCGCTGGCGGCCGCTATGAGGACGGCCGCCTCGTAGCGGACCGCTAGCTTGTCGTATCGCGTGGCGACGGAACGGTACCTCTTGAGGCGGTTGATCCCACACTCGACCGCGTGGCGCTCACGTTGGTCGACTGAGTCGAACTTCGGCGGCCGGTCGCCGCGCGAGCCGCGCTGCTTGCGGTGGCGCGCCCGGTCGACCTTGTCCGGGATGGTGCAGCGGATCCCCCGGCGACGAAGGCAACCGCGGTTCTTGCGGGAGGCGTACGCCTTATCAGCACGCCCCCGATCAGGACGGACGCGCGGCCGGCCTGGCCCGATGCGAGGCACACGGACCTTCCTCAGCACGGGTTCGAACTGCGGCGAGTCGCCGCGCTGCCCGGCCGTCACCACGATCGACATGGGCTTCTGGCCCTGCTCGACGGCCAGGTGCACCTTGGTGGTGAACCCGCCGCGCGAACGCCCCAGTCCATGATCTCGGGGCTCGGTGAAGACACCACCCGGCGCTTCCTTCTGAAGATCACCTCGCTTCCGGGCTCCAGCCGCGTGCTGATGGGCGCGGCACACCGTGGAATCGACGCTCAGATCCCACACGACCGCACCCTTCACATCGGCCAGGGACTGGAGCCGGCTGAAGACCCGGTGCCAGGTGCCGTTTCGCTGCCATCGGCGGAACGAGTCGCAATCCGGCCCCACGGTCCGTACTCGACGGGAACGTCCCGCCACGGAACGCCCGTTCGGACCCGGAACCGTATGCCGTCGCTCAACTGCCGCCGAGGCCAGACAGGCGGCTGCCCCGACTACGTCCCCGTCGGCAACAACGGCTCCAACACTGCCCCCTGTTCATCAGTGAGATCATCCCGCCCCATGAACGAAGATCGGTCCCGTGCCGGACGTAGTCGAAACTCCGCCGCTCGGGCACTCCCGGAATCATCGGCAGGATCGGTGCGGTCCGCTCAAGAGCCTGGATCTGTGGTTTCTCGTCCATCGCGAAGACGACGGCATTGGCCGGCGGGGCGAGGTAAAGGCCGACGACATCGCGGATCTTGTCGATCAGGAACGAGTCGGGTGAGATCTTGAAGGTCTCAGTCCGCCACGGCTGCAGGCCGAAGGCGTGCCAGATCCGCAGCACGCTCGCCGGCGAGATCCCCACGACCTTGGCCAGCTCCCGCTTCGACCAGTGCGTCCCGCCCTGTGGCGTCTGCTCCAGGGTGCGGACCACGACCTCTTCCACCTGGGCATCGGTGATGGTCCGCGGCACCCCGGCCGCGGCTCGTCGGCGAGTCCGTCCAGTCGCCGGGCAAGGAACCGTGTGCGCCAGCGGCGCACGGTATCTCTGCCGACACCGAGTCGCGCGGCGACCAAGGTGTTGTTCCAGCCGTTCGCGCACGCCAGCACGATGCGTGCGCGAACGGCCAGTCCCTGGGCGGTCGAGCGGCGCTTGGCCCAGCTCTCCAGCGTCGGCCGCTCGGCCTCCGACAATGCGACAGGTTCCAGCCGGGTATCGCCCATCCAGGCAGCACCGCGCGAGCGCGTTACCCGCCGCAGCAGCACGCCGCAATCTGAAAGAGGGGATGCCTCATGTGGCGACCCACGAACTCAAAGCCAGGTCACGAGTACGTCCTGCGAGGCGCGGTTCCTAGCGCATCAGCAGTCCCCGCATCCCCAGCCCGTAGTGCACGCGCAGCCGGTGCAGTTCCCACAGGCCCACCGTCGTGACGGAGAGCGGGGCGCCCAGGATGAACACGTACCGGATCGCCGTCGGCACGCCCTCGTGGGCGCCGGTGAACATGTCGATCAGTGCCATCTCCCACGCCAACGCCATGATCAGCAGCGGCGGCACCGTCTCGTGGATGTCCGCGGTGCGGAACACGTGCTGGACGGCGAGTCCCACGCCCCAGACGACGAACGGCGTCACCCAGAAGAGGATGAAGAGGGTGACCGCGAGGATGAGGCCCTTCGTCACGGTGAAGTGGCCCTCTGCGAGGGGTTCCTGGCCCTCGAAGAAACCTGAGAGCACGATGATCGGGAAGACCGAGGCTGCCGCCATCATGGCCACGATCGCGCCGAAGCACCGCCCCGCCCGGCGCAGCAGGTCCCGTCGCGCCGCCGGAGCGGCCAGGCCATACAGGACGCCGACGACGA
This sequence comes from Streptomyces sp. NPDC052114, assembly GCF_040680155.1. Lineage (NCBI taxonomy): Bacteria > Bacillati > Actinomycetota > Actinomycetes > Kitasatosporales > Streptomycetaceae > Streptomyces > Streptomyces sp. NPDC052114. Next base: position 224,902 of record NZ_JBFAWC010000006.1, read on the forward strand.
CCGGGAGGGTCGCCGCCAGCACGAGGGCGCTGGTCCACGACTTGTCGACCTGCTCGTCCGCCGCATCGCTGAGCTTGGGGGCGAGCTTGTAGGCGTAGGACATCCACAGGAACGCGCCCACGCCGACCAGGGTCCTGATCTTGCGCATCCGCGTCACCTCAGGATCCGAGACGATGCCCGGTCGTGACGGGGTGAAGACCCTGCGCGCGGTGTGGATGGGGCCGATCCGCCGCCGCAGCCGGGTGATCGGCCCGCCCGGCGGCGGCACCGGCGGCCCCGGGTAGGGCGGCTGGGGCTGTGGCGGCACGTAGGGCTGAGGCGGCTGCGGCTGGTAGGGCTGTGGCCCCTGGGGCGGCTGTCCGCCTGGGTTCCAGTTGCTCATCGTTCGTCCCCCGATATGCGAGTGTGCGCCGCGATGGGCGCGATCGCCGAGTGTATTGAGCACACAGGGTCTGCGCAGCCCTCGCCCCGGGGCGTGCACCGAACGGCCACAATTTTGCAGGCATGCTTGCTTGCCTGTTTTCTTCGGTGCTGCCATGCCCGAGGGGAGCGTCCCGTGTCCGATCCGACGCCCGTGCTCGACGACCTGCGCGAGGAGAGCGAGGAACTCGACCGGCTGGAGCGTCGCCCACCAGATCGCGCATCTCGCCTGGACGGACCATTCGGCGCTGCTGGCCGCGACCGACACGGACGCCTTCCACGTCCTAGTGGAGAAGGCGCTGGTGTCGCCGGGCTCCTTCGGTGACGACGGCGCCGAGGAGAACCGTTACGCCGGGACGTACCTCGGCAAACGCGAACTACGCGCGCTGGTCGCCAACCCCCGCCTCCAGGTCTACGAAGACCCGAAGGCGTTCCTGACCTGCAACCTCTGCAGCCCTGGCGCACGAAACTTTCAAGATCTCTCCGGACCCGCTGCTGATCGACAAGATCCGTGACGTGGTCGGACTGTATCTCGCCCCGCCGGCGAACACGGCCGTCTTCGCGGTCGACGAGAAACCGCAGATCAAGGCCCTGGAACGGACGGCGCCGGTGCTGCCGATGATGCCGGGCACCCCTGAGCGCGGCGCCAACCTGAGCGACGCAAGCCTGAAGTTCGCGGACGTGTTCAGAGCGAACCTGCGGGATGCGAAGCTGGCCGACGCCGACCTGAGCGACGCAGGCCTGGCCGGCGCAGACCTGAGCGACGCGTACCTGGGCGATGCGGACCTTGGCGGCGCGGACCTGAGTGGCGCGGACCTGAGCGAAGCCTACCTGGAAGGTACGGATCTGACCGGGGCAGACCTGCGCGGGGCGGACCTGCGCAGAACGTGGAAACTGACGAAGCGGCAAGTTGACTCAGCCCGTATCAACAGCAGAACACAGCTGCCTGAGAAGGCTTCTCGGGTCTGCCTCGCTCACCGTTGCTGATGGGGTTGCGGCGCGTTGCTGTAGGTGTGGAGTGCGACGGAGAGTTGGGCGGCGAGTCGGGTGGGGTGCTCGCGGAGTTGAGGGGCGCGTACTGGCTGGAGAGTTAGGTGCACGAGTCGCCGGATCGGTGCGGTGTACCCGGCCGCCTGCCGGGCCGCGTCCGTCGCTCTGGGGCGTGATGACGGTGTTCACTACAGGAACGGTCGTGGCGGCGTTGGTCTCCGTCTGGTGGAGGTAGGCCACCAGGCCCTCGGACACTCACAGCGAGTTGGTGCGGGCAGTGACCCAGGACCTCCTCCGGCGTGTGGTTGCGGCAGTTCGCGAGGGTGAGGACGAAACCATCCGAAGACTGCTCGAACGTCTTGCAGAAGTGGCCGATGCCGCAGCCCTTTTGCTGCTGCGGAAGCTGCTGACCGAAGACCTGGAAGACGGCCAGGCGGACGAGGGTGTCCCTGCTCTGCCGGATGACCCTGCTCCGTTGCGGCTGGTGCCGTGACGGAGCACTGCCCGGTCAGCGGGTGATGCGGCGGGTCATGAGCGTGATGGCTGCCCACGTGATGAGGGTTTCGGAGTGCTGGACGAGCCATTCGTAGTCCCCGGCGTGCCGGCGGGCATTCACCATCCAGGCCAGGCTCCGCTCGACGACCCAGCGTTTGGGGATCACGACGAAACCAGTGGTGTCTTTGGGACGGCTGACGGATTTGATCGTCAGGCTGAGGTACCGCTTGGCCCAGGTCACGAGCTTGCCCACATAGGCCCGGTCGGCCCAGACGATGGTGATCTCGGGGTGCATCAGGCGGAGCCGGAAGAGGACTTCCTTGGCCGCGGCCGAGTCGTGGAGGTCGGCGAGGGTGACCATGACCAGTAGCGGCAAGCCGCGGGTGTCGACGACGAGGTGGCGCTTGCGACCGTTGATCTTCTTGCCCGCGTCGTAGCCGCGGGATTCGCGGGTGACGGGTAACGGCACTGGCGCATGAATCCCACCCCGGCAGGTACGTCGCGACGACTTCATGATTTCAAACTCAGTAGTGATTGACCACCTTTAGAGGTGCTGCTGGCTTATCCATAGCCGCACTTCGGACGTCCTGAACTGGATTTTGGCGTTTTGTCCCTTCCGAACTTGTAGGGTCTCAACCCAAGGCGCGGCGCATCCCTGTACAGCCATGTGGTCGACATATTCAAGAACTCTGCGGTCTCTTTGACGTTCATGAACCGTTTCACGGTGAGATCCTTTCTGGAAATGGAGATGGCCTCCTCGGGCTGAGGTGGTCAAAATTTTGCGTGGGAATACCGGTTTCGCTAACCGGGAAGTTGCTGCTATGGGCGGGGCCGCCTGGTGACACTGGGGCCCGTGCGTGTGGCGGCGGCCGTGGCGACGTAGGGGGCGTCTGCGTGCCTGCGGTTCCTGATAGGGCGCCGACGTGTGTTGCGTGCGAGGGCGCTGTGATCCATTGGCTTACCTGATGGTCACTGTGAGGTGTTCCGGGTGGGCCATTGGCTCAGTCGCTCGACGTTCGGTTGAGCCATGGGGGCGTGGGATGGTCTGATGGCTCTGTCGATGGCGCTGCGGATCTCCGTGGCGCCTTTTTCATGTGGGCAAGCTGAGACGGATGCGGAAGGGGCGGGGGAGCTGTGGTGAAGAAGGTGTTCGTGGCGCCGGATCCGGGGCGGATGAGGTTGCGGTTCGCCTCGCGCGCGGTTCTCGGCATCGCGCTCGCCGTGGCCGTCTGCGGTGTCGCGGGCCACTCGCTCGTCGCGGCGATCACCGGCGGTCTGGCGGCGCTGCTCGCGCTCTTCACCGTGGGTGACGCGACCGTGCGCGGACAGGCGGTCACCACGGCCCTGCTGCCCGTCGTCGGGTTCCCCGTGCTGGCGCTCGCGGCCTGCCTGCACGACGTACCCGTGGCCCGGGACGTGGCCTTCCTCGCCGTGATGGGCCTCGGGGTGTACGCGCGGCGGTGGGGGCCGCGCGGGCACTCGCTCGGCGTGTTCGGCTTCATGATGTTCTTCGCGACGCAATTCCTGCACACCGTCCCGGGACAGCTGCCCGAGCTGTTCGGTGCCGTCCTGCTGTCGCTGTGCGCCTCGTCCGCCGTGCGGTTCGGCGCGTGGTGCTACGAACGGCGGCGGCCGGTCCCCGTCGCGCCCCCGGTGCCCGGCGGCACCGGGCTCGCGCGGACGACCACGCGGCAGGCCGTCCAGGCGGTCGCCGGTGGGGCCTTCGCGCTCGCCCTGGGGCAGGTGCTGTCCCACGAGCGGTGGTACTGGGCCGTGGGCGCCACCTGGTGGGTCTTCGTGAACACCGCGTCCAGCGGCGAGACCCTGGTGCGCAGCTTCCGGCGCGTGCTCGGCACCGTGATCGGCATCGGCGTCGGCTTCGTCCTCGCGATACCGCTGCACGGCGCGCCCGTGCCCTCGGCGCTCATCGTCGCCGTCAGCGTCTTCGGGATCTTCTACACGGCCGCCGTCTCGTACACCTGGATGATGCTCGCGGTGACGGTGATGGCCGGGGTGCTCTACGGACTCCTCGGGGTGCTGGACCCCGCGCTGCTCGCCCTGCGCGTCGCGGAGACCGGCGCGGGAGCCCTCGGCGCCGTCCTTGCGGTGCTCCTCGTCCTGCCCGTGACGACCCACGCCACCACCGACGCCTGGATCCAGCGCGCCCTGCGGTGCGTGCACGCCTGCACCGCCGAGGCCGCGGCCCGGCTCGCGGGTTCGGAGAGCGCCGATCCCGCGCCGCGCGTCGCCGAGCTGGAGCAGCTGCTCGGCAAGGTCCGCTTCTCGCTCGCTCCGCTGGTGCACCCGCTCAGCCCGCTGCGGGCCCGCAAGGAACGCGCGGGCCAGGTGCTCGACCTCCTCGACGCCTGCGCCCGCGAGGTGCGGGGCCTGGCCGCGATCGCCGCCGACCCCGAGGCGTCCCACGACGCCCGCCTGGCCGCCGCGTGCTGGCGCGTGGAGGCCGCGGTCGAGGCGCTGACGACGCAGCGGGTGCTGCCGGACGCGGCCGACGCCTTCGCCGAGCTGCCGCACGCCGCCGCGGCCGTCGTCGAGCCGGCGCTCGCCCACCTGCACGGCCTGGAGCGGGCGCTCGCCGACCTCGCCGCACCTCTCCAGAGGACGGGCCGCGCCCCGCTGATGGGGTGAGCGGGGGCGGTCGACGCCTGCTCCGGCCCTTCGGCGGCCCCGTCGAACGGGCCGCCTCACCCGCCCGCTATCCCGACCGGTCACCCCCGTCGGGGCGCTCGTGCCGCAGCAGGGCGAGTTCGCCGTTCACCTCCGCCAGGAACCGGACCACGACCGTCAGTTCCTCCCGGCTGAACCGGCCGCGTGCGGTGTCCGTGCTCCGGGCCAGCGGCCGGAAGTAGTCCCGGGCCAGGCGCTTGGCCGCCTCCTCGTAGTGCAGGTGCACCACGCGCCGGTCGTCGACGGCCCGTACGCGCCGGATATGCCCTGCTTTCTCCAGCCGGTCGAGGCACGCGGTGACCGCGCCGGATGTGAGGTTGAGCTGCCTGCGCAGTCGGCCGGGCGTCATGGGCTCGTCCGCCGCGTCCGGGTCGGAAGGGGCGTCGGCGTCCGCGTCGAGGATCGCGATCAGCGCCTGTACATCGGTCAGGTGCAGGCCCTGCGCCTGCGCGAACTCCTGGGCGATGCGGTTGAACTCGCCGTTCATCCGCCGCAGCAGGACCGCGAAGGACTGCAACCCGATGGGGTCCTCGTCCGGAAGAGGTGCGGAGGGAGTGTCTCGGCCGCTCATGCCCCTCAGTATAAGATCACTCAACGATTGAGATACTTTGCCGTTGACATAGTTCTTCCTGCTGCTGGGGATCCCCATGAGAACTGCTCCGCGTTGGCTCCGCCTGGTCGTGCCCGTCGTCCTGCTGCTCGTCTGGCTGGGGGTGGGCGGCACGCTCGGCCCCTACGCCGGGAAGCTGGGCGAGGTGGCCACCAACGACCAGGCCGCCTTCCTGCCGCGCAGCGCCGAGTCCACCAAGGCGCTGGAGGCCCGCGAGGCGTTCGCCGATGCGGAGACCCTGCCCGCCATCGTCGTGTGGACGGCGGACGGGGGCCGCGTGACACCGGCGCAGCGGGCGAGCGCCGGGGACGCCGTCGGCTCGCTCGCCGGACGGGAAGGCGTGGTGGGCAGGCCCTCGCCCGCGCTCGCCGCCGACGACGGACGGGCCCTCCAGGCCGTCGTCCAGCTCGCGCCCGACCTGGGCAAGGAGCTTCCTGCCGTCCTGGACGACGTGCGCGAGGCCGCGCGGAAGGTGCCGGGCGCCACCGTGTGGATCGCGGGACCCGCGGCGACACAGGCCGACCTGTCGGACGCGTTCGCGGGCATCGACGGACTGCTCCTGGGCGTGGCCCTGGGGGCCGTCCTGCTGATCCTGCTGCTGGTCTACCGCAGCGTCCTGCTGCCCTTCGTGATCATCCTCGGTTCCGTGTTCGCCCTGGGACTCGCGTGCGCCGTGGTCTACGTCCTCGCCGACCGGGACGTCGTCCGCGTGGACGGACAGGTGCAGGGCATCCTCTCGATCCTCGTGATCGGCGCCGCCACCGACTACGCCCTGCTGCTGGCCGCGCGTTTCCGCGAGGAACTGGCCGTGCGGGGCGACCGCGTCGCCGCCGCGACGGCCGCCGTGCGGCGCTCCTTCGGCGCGATCACGGCCAGCGCCGCCACCGTCGCGCTCGGCCTGCTGGCCCTGCTCGCCAGCGACCTCACCAACAACCGTGCCCTCGGCCCCGTCGGCGCCATCGGCATCGCGTGCGCCGTCCTCGCCACGCTCACCTTCCTGCCCGCCGTCCTGGCCCTGCTGGGCCGCCGCGTCTACTGGCCGTCGCGGCCCAAGGCCTCCGACGCGACCGTCGAGGGACACGGCGTGTGGCGCCGGATCGCCGCGCGGGTGGACCGGCGTCCGCGCCGTACCTGGGTGGTGACCGCGCTCCTCCTGGCCGCCTGCGCGGCCTTCGCCCCGGGCCTGTCCTCCCAGGGCGTGCCCCTCGACGAGACCTTCGTGAACGACGCCCCGTCCGTCGCGGCCCAGCAGACCCTGGAGGAACACTTCCCCGGCGGCTCCGGCAACCCGGCCGTGATCATCGCCGACGCCGACCGGGCCGACCAGGTCACCGCCGCCGCGCGGGACACGAAGGGCGTGGCCTCGGCCGCCCCCGTCACCGCGTCGGGACGGCCCGGCGGCGGCGCCCCCAAGGTCGTCGACGGGCGGGTGCGCATCGACGCCACCCTGAAGGCCGCCGCGGACAGCGACGCCGCCAAGGAGACCGTGCGGCGGCTGCGCGCGGACGTGCACGCGGTGTCCGGGGCGGACGCCCTGGTCGGCGGCTACACCGCCCAGCAGTACGACACCCAGCAGACGGCCGCCCGCGACCGGAACGTGATCGTGCCCGTCGTGCTCGGCATCATCCTGCTGATCCTGGTCGTGCTGCTGCGCTCGCTGCTCGTACCCGTGCTCCTGGTGGCCACCGTCGCACTCAACTTCTTCGCGACGCTCGGCATCTCGGCGCTCGTGTTCGAGCACATCCTGGGCTTCAGCGGCACGGACGCCTCCGTACCGCTGTACGGCTTCGTCTTCCTGGTCGCCCTCGGGGTGGACTACAACATCTTCCTGATGTCCCGGGTGCGCGAGGAGGCCCTGACGCACGGGCCCCGCAGGGGCGTGCTGCGTGGGCTGACCACCACCGGCGGCGTCATCACCTCGGCCGGCGTCGTCCTCGCGGCGACGTTCGCCGCGCTCATGGTCATCCCCCTCGCCTTCCTCGTGCAGGTCGCGTTCATCGTGGCCTTCGGCGTCCTGCTCGACACGCTGGTCGTCCGCTCGCTCCTGGTGCCCGCCCTCGTGATCGACATCGGCCCCCGGGCGTGGTGGCCCGGCGTCCTCTCCCGCGGCGGCGCACCCCGGAATCCGTCCGACAGCGCATCCCCCGATCCGTCCGACGGGTGATTGCCGCGCGCGGTGCATCCGCGAGGGCGCTTGATCGTGAAGCCTTTGCGTACATGAGCGTGGGTCTGCGTACGTGAGCGTGGGTCTGCGTACGTGAGCGCGAGGAGGGACGGCCATGGCCACGGACCGAGAGCGGGCGGACGGGCTCCGGTGCCTGGTCACCGGAGCCTCCGGGTACATCGGCGGGCGTCTGGTGCCCGAGCTCCTGGAGGCCGGTCACCGGGTCCGGTGCCTGGCCCGCTCGCCCGGCAAGCTGCGTGACCACCCCTGGGCGGACGCCGTCGAGACGGTGCGCGGGGACGTCATGGACGCCGAGTCGGTCGCCGCGGCGCTCCGGGGCGTGGACGTCGCGTACTACCTGGTGCACTCCCTCGGCACCGGCGCGGACTTCGAGGCCGCCGACCGCCGCGCGGCCGAGATCTTCGCGGCACAGGCGCACGCCTGCGGTGTACGGCGCATCGTCTACCTCGGCGGGCTCACCCCACGGGACGTACCCGAGCACTCCCTCTCGCCGCATCTGCGCTCCCGCGCCGAGGTCGGCCGCATCTTCCTGGACGGTCCTGTGCCCGCCACCGTCCTGCGGGCCGCCGTCGTCATCGGCTCGGGATCCGCCTCCTTCGAGATGCTGCGCTATCTGACCGAGCGGCTGCCGGTCATGGTCACGCCCAGCTGGGTGCACACCCGTACGCAGCCCATCGGCGTCCGCGACGTACTGCGCTACCTCGTCGGCTCGGCCACCATGCCCGCCGACGTCGACCGGGCCTTCGACGTGGGCGGCCCGGACGTGCTGACCTACCGGGCGATGATGCGCCGCTACGCCGCCGTGGCCGGACTGCCCCGGCGGCTCATCGTGCCCGTCCCGATGCTCACGCCCCGGCTGTCCAGCCACTGGGTCGGTCTCGTGACGCCCGTACCGGCCTCCATCGCGCGGCCGCTGACCGAGTCGCTTCGGCACGAGGTCGTCTGCCACGAACACGACATCGCGAAGTACGTCCCCGACCCGCCGGGCCGCCCGCTGCCCTTCGACGAGGCGCTGGCCCTGGCACTGCGCCGGGTCCGCGAGGCCAAGGTGGCCACGCGCTGGTCCTCCGCCGGTGTCCCCGGGGCCCCCAGCGATCCGCTGCCCACCGACCCGGACTGGGCGGGCGGCAGCCTCTACCGGGACGAACGGCAGCTCACCGTGGACGCCCCGCGAGCAGCCCTGTGGAAGGTCATCGAGGGCATCGGCGGCGACAACGGCTGGTACTCCTTCCCGCTCGCCTGGGCCGTCCGCGGCTGGCTCGACCGCTTCGTCGGCGGGGTCGGCCTGCGCCGGGGCAGGCGGGACGCGGAGCGCCTGCGCGTCGGCGACTCCCTGGACTTCTGGCGGGTCGAGGAGATCGAACCCGGAGAGCTCCTGCGGCTGCGCGCCGAGATGCGGCTGCCGGGCCTCGCCTGGCTGGAGATGTACGCCGAGGAGGACGAGCAGGGCCGCACCCGCTACCGCCAGCGGGCCCTGTTCCACCCCCGCGGCCTGCTGGGCCACGCCTACTGGTGGTCCGTGTCCCCGTTCCACTCCGTCGTCTTCGGCGGCATGGCCCGCAACATCACCCGGGCGGCCGTCAACGGCGGTTCCGCGCACGCGCGTTCGCGCGGGAAATGACCCGTGGCCGTCGCGGCCGCCCCGCACACCTCGTACCGAGGAGCCCCTCATGCACTGGTTGTTCGGTGACCAGCTCGGCCCGCACTTCCTCACGCCGGGCGAGGGCGGACCCGGCCGGGACACACCCCTGCTCCTCATCGAGGCCCGTTCGGTGTTCCGGCGGCGCCGATTCCACCGGGCCAAGGCCCACTTGGTGCTCTCCGCCATGCGGCACCGCGCCGCCGAACTCGGCGACCGTCTGACCTACGTGCGCGCCGACACCTACCGCGAGGGCCTGGAGAAGGCGGCGCGCGGACGCCCGGTGACGGTCCATCACCCCACCTCGTACGCCGCCCTCCGTCTGGTGCGCGCCCTGCCGCGGGTCACCGTGGGGCCCGCCCGCGGGTTCCTGGTCCCGCAGGCGGACTTCGCCGCATGGGCGGACGGCCGGGACGGGAGCCTGCGCCAGGAGGACTTCTACCGCTGGGTCCGGCGCGGGCACGACCTCCTGATGGACGGCGAACGGCCCGCCGGAGGCCGGTGGAACCTCGACCACGACAACCGCAGGCCGCCGCCCCGCGGCGCCACGACCCTCCCCGTCGACCGGCCCTACCTGCCGCGCGAGGACGACATCGACGAGGAGGTCCGCCAGGACCTGGACCGCTGGGAGAAGGACGGCGACGTGTCCTTCGTCGGACGCGACGGGCCACGGCGGTTCGCCGCCACCCGCACCGAGGCACGCGCCGCGCTGGACCGCTTCATCGAGCGCCGCCTCACGACGTTCGGTCCGTACGAGGACGCGATGCTGGCCGCCGACCCCACGATGAGCCACAGCCTGCTGTCCGCCCCGCTCAACCTCGGCCTGCTCGATCCCGCCGAGTGCGTCGAGCGGGCGGACGCGGAGTGGCGCGCGGGCCGGGCCCCGCTGGGCAGCGTGGAGGGCTTCGTCCGGCAGATCGCCGGCTGGCGGGAGTACGTCTGGCAGCTGTACTGGTACTTCGGCGAGGAGTACCGGCACTCCAACGCCCTCGGTCACCGCGCGCCGCTGCCCGACTGGTGGCAGGACCTGGACGCCGACTCCGTCCACGCCCGCTGCCTGAGCACCGTGCTCGCCCAGGTGCGCGACACGGGATGGACGCACCACATCCCGCGCCTCATGGTCCTCGGCAGTCACGCGCTGCAACGCGGCTGGGACCCGGCCGCCGTCACGGACTGGTTCCACCGCTGCTTCGTGGACGGCTACGACTGGGTCATGGTGCCCAACGTCGTCGGCATGTCCCAGTACGCCGACGGCGGCCGGATGACCACCAAGCCGTACACGTCGGGCGGCGCCTACATCCACCGCATGAGCGACCTGTGCGGGCCCTGCGTCCACAAGCCGACGGAACGGACCGGCGCGCACGCCTGCCCCTACACCGCCGGGTACTGGGCCTTTCTCGACCGCCACCGGGAGCGGCTCGCCCGCAACCACCGCACCGTCCAGGCGGTACGCCAGCTGGAGCGGCTCACGGGGATCGGGGAAGTGCGCCGGCAGGAGCGCGCACGCGGTGACGCGCCGCCGTGAGCCGGGCGCATCCGCGCGGGCGCACCCGGCGGAAGGAGAGGTGTGCAGGCGACCGAGCGCGAGGAAGGGTTGCACATGCTTGGACTCAGGCCGACACCGGCCGAACCGGCGGGACTCCGGGGCGATCCGCTCACCGCCCGCGGCGCCGCCACGTCCGTGGAGCACGTCCTGGGCCACGTCCTCGAACTGCGGCTCTCCCGGGCGTACGCCCTGGACCCGGTCTTCGCACGCGACGTGGCCGCCCGCCTCGCCGCGTTCGCCGAGCGCGGCGGCAAGCGCCTTCGCACCGCCTTCGCCTGGTGCGGCTGGCGGGCCGCGGGCGGCTCGGGCGACGCCACGGCGCTGCTGCGGACCGGCGCGGCGCTCGAACTCGTCCAGGCGTGCGCCCTCGTGCACGACGACGTGATGGACGGATCGCCGCTGCGCAGGGGCGCGTCGGCGATGCACGTGGAGCTGGCGCGGCTGCACCGCGACGCGCACATGACCGGCTCGGCGCGCTCGTTCGGCACGTCCGTCGCGGTGCTCGCCGGTGACCTGGCGCTGGTGTGGGCGGACGACCTCCTGACGGAGACGGCGCTCGGCTCGCCGTACGGCGCCCGCCTGCACCGCGAATGGGCCGCGATGCGCAACGAGATGGTCGCCGGGCAATACCGCGACCTCCACGCGCAAGCCACCGGCGCGTCCGGCGTCGACGAGGCGCTCACCATCGCCACGCTCAAGAGCGCCCTGTACACGGTCGAGCGCCCGCTGGCCCTGGGCGCGGCCCTCACCGGCGCCGACGAGCACACCATGGGCGCGCTGAGCTCCGCCGGGCGGTGCGTGGGGCTCGCCTTCCAGCTCCACGACGACCTGCTCGGCGCGTTCGGCGATCCGGCGCTCACCGGCAAACCGGTCGGCGACGACCTGCGGTCGCGCAAACTCACCTACCTGCTGGCCGTCGCCGTCCGGCTCGCCGAGTCCGACGGCGACGAGGAGTCCGTCGCCGCGCTCCTCCCCGACGCGGTCCCCGTGTCGCCCGCCGCCGAGGAGCGGATGCGGGCGGCGCTGGAGCGGACCGGGGCGCGGGCCCTGGTCGAGTCGAGGATCACCGACCTGGCGGTCGACGGCGTGCGGCACTTCGCGCGCACCGGCGCGGACCCCGGCGTACGACAGGAGTTCGCCGCCCTGGTCGCCCGCGCGTCGGGTGTGGCACCGCACCGTCTGGAGGGACTCGGATGAGGACCGTGCCGGGCCGCACCGACCACGTGGTCGTCGTGGGCGCCGGGCTCTCCGGCCTCGCCTGCGCGCTCCATCTGCTGGGCGCGGGACGCCGGGTGACGCTCGTCGAACGCGACGCCGGACCGGGCGGCCGGGCCGGGCGCCTCGACCTCGACGGGTACCGGATGGACACCGGCCCCACCGTGCTGACGATGCCGCACCTCGCCGACGAGGCCTTCGCGGCCGTCGGCGACAGCCTCGCCCGCCGCGTCGACCTGACCCCCCTTCACCCCGCCTACCGCGCCCGCTTCGCGGACGGCACCTCCCTCGACGTGCACACCGACGCGGACGCGATGGAGGCGGAGGTGCGGCGCTTCGCCGGACCGGCCGATGCGGCGGGCTACCGGCGCCTGCGGGACTGGCTCACCCGCCTCTACCAGGCGCAGATGAAGCGCTTCATCGACACGAACTTCGACTCGCCGCTCCAGCTCCTGCACCCGGACCTGGCGCGCCTGGCCGCGCTCGGCGGCTTCGGCCGGCTGGACGGCCGCATCGGCCGCTTCCTCTCGGACGACCGGCTGCGGCGGGTCTTCTCCTTCCAGGCCCTGTACGCCGGAGTCGCCCCGGCACGGGCCCTCGCGGCCTACGCCGTGATCGCGTACATGGACACCGTCGCCGGTGTGTGGTTCCCCAAGGGCGGCATGCACGCGCTGCCCCGGGCCATGGCCGACGCCGCGGCCGACGCCGGCGCCGAGCTGCGGTGGTCGACCGAGGTGAGCTCGCTGGAGCGGTCGGCGGGCCGGGTCCGGGCCGTGCGCCTGACCTCGGGGGAGCGGATCAGCTGCGACGCCGCCGTGCTGACCTGTGAACTGTCCACCGCCCACCGGCTCCTGGAGCGGACACCGCGCCGCCCGGTGCCCCTGCGGCACTCGCCGTCCGCCGTGGTCCTGCACGTGGGCACCGACCGCACCTGGCCCGGCCTCGCCCACCACACGCTGTCCTTCGGCGGGGCCTGGGAGCGCACCTTCGACGAACTCACCCGCACCGGGGCCCTGATGAGCGACCCGTCCCTGCTGATCACCCGCCCGACGGCCCACGACCCCGCGCTCGCCCCACCGGGCCACCACGTCCACTACGTCCTGGCCCCCTGCCCCAACACCGCCATCGGCCCCCCGGCGACCGCCTGGAGCGAGCTGGGCCCGCGCTACCGGGACACCCTGGTCGCCGAGCTGGAGCGCCGGGGCCTCGACGGATTCGGGGACAGCATCCGCGCCGAGCACCTGGTCACCCCGCTCGACTGGGCCGCCCAGGGCCATGCGGCGGGCAGCCCCTTCTCCGTCTCCCACACCTTCGCCCAGACCGGGCCCTTCCGGCCGCGCAACGTCCTGCGCGGCGTGGACAACGTCGTCCTCGCCGGCTGCGGGACCACCCCCGGAGTCGGCGTACCGACCGTCCTCATCAGCGGCAAACTCGCCGCCGCCCGCGTCACCGGGACCACCCCCGGCACCCGGCGCCGCGCCCCCTCCGCCGCTGTCGCCCCCGCCCCGAACCCGGCAGGTGCCGATGACCCGTCGTGAACTGGACGCCGCCGCGATCACCGATCCCGGGCTGCGCGCCGACTACACCCGCTGTCGTCGCCTCAACGCCCGCCACGGCAGGACCTACTTCCTGGCCACCCGGCTGCTGCCGCTGGAACGCCGCTCGGCCGTGCACGCGCTGTACGGCTTCGCGCGCTGGGCGGACGACATCGTCGACGACCTCGACCGCCGCGAGACACCCGCCGAACGCGACCGGCAGCTGCGCCGCCTCGAAAGCGACCTGGCGCGCGGGCTGCGCACGGCGGACGGGGACGAACCGGTCGTCCGCGCGGTGGCCGACACCGCCGACCGCTACGCCATCGAGCCCGTGCTGTTCGCCGACTTCCTCGCCTCGATGCGCGCCGACCTCACGGTGACCGACTATCCGACCTACGCCGACCTGCGCGCCTACATGCACGGCTCGGCCGCGGTGATCGGACTCCAGATGCTGCCGGTCCTCGGCACGGTCGTCCCGCGCGCGCAGGCCGAGCCGCACGCGGCGGCCCTCGGGGTCGCCTTCCAGCTCACCAACTTCCTGCGGGACGTGGGCGAGGACCTCGACCGGGGCCGCGTCTACCTCCCCGCGGACCTGCTCGCCGCGCACGGCGTGGACCGGCCCCTGCTGGAGTGGAGCCGCCGCACCGGGCGCCGCGATCCGCGGATCCGCGCGGCGTTCGCCGCCGCCGACGCCCTGACCCGGGACGTCTACCGGACGGCCGAGCAGGGCATCGACCTGCTCGACCCGCGGGTACGGCCCTGCATCCGCACGGCGTTCACCCTGTACAGCGGCATTCTCGACGCGATCGCGGAGCAGGACTACGCCGTGCTGCACCGGCGCGCGATCGTCTCCCGGCGGCGGCGCGCGGCTGTCGCCGCGGCGGGGGCGGTGCGGGTGTGCCACGTCCGGTGGCGCGGGCGCGGCCTGCCCCCGGCCCCCACGGAACACGGCGCGGCACTCGGCTGGAAGGCACAAGGACAATGACCGACGCAGCGGACGACACCGGCTGGACCCCGCCTCTGCGCAGGCGTCGCGGGCCCGCCTGGGCGGCCCAGGAACCGACGTGGCGCCAGGCGCGCCCCGCACTGATCGACGACGCGCTCAAGCGGGCGTCCGCGCGCCCGTCCGGCAACTGGTTCGTGATCGGCTCGTCCCGTGGACTGGGCGCCCAGGAAGGCCCGTTCGGCCGTACGGTGGGCGGCGCCGAGGTGGTCCTGTGGCGTGCGGACACGGGTGAGCTGAGGGCGGGACCGGGAGCCTGCCCCCACCTGGGCGCACCGCTGCGCGACAGCCGCGTGGTGTGCGGCACCCTGGTGTGCCACTGGCACGGACTGACCCTCAGCGGCACGGCCCCGTTCGCCGGCTGGGAGCCCTATCCCGTGCACGACGACGGGGTGCTGGTCTGGCTGCGGCTCGACGCGGTCGGCGGCGAGGCACCGACCGAGCGTCCCGTGGTCCCGGCGCGGCCGGACACGGAGGGCGCGGTGGACGCCGTGTTCACCGCGGTCGGGCGGTGCGAGCCGCAGGACATCGTCGCCAACCGCCTCGACCCCTGGCACGGTTCGTGGTTCCACCCGTACTCGTTCGTCGATCTGACCGTGGTGCGCGAGCCGCAGGGGGAGGAGGACGACGACGCCTTCGTCGTCGACGTCTCCTTCCGGGTCGCCGGACGCCTGGTCGTCCCGGTCCGGGCCGAGTTCACCGCGCCCGAACCCCGCACGGTCCTGATGCGCATCACCGACGGCGAAGGGGCGACGTCCGTGGTGGAGACGCACGCCACGCCCCTGACGGGAGTCACGGACGCGGCGCCGAGAACCGCCGTCGTCGAGGCGGTCCTCGCCACCTCGCACCGGCGCGGCTTCGCGCTGGCGCGCGCCACGGCCGGGGCGCTGCGCCCGCTGATCCGGCACGCGGCCGGGCGCCTGTGGCGCGACGACCTCGCGTACGCCGAGCGCCGCTGGCAGTTGCGGAGCACCGGGCGCTTCCCCGGCTGAACCCGCCCGGTCCCGCTAGGCGTTCGCGGGGCGCCCCGCCAGGGCGTTCACCGCCCGCAGCACGGCGGACCGGCCCGAGCGGGGGACCGTCCACAGCACCTGGCCGCGTACGCCCCAGACACCGAGGAGGGCGTTGGCGGCCAGGAAACCGGTGGTGGCGGCGCGTTCCATGAGGGCGACCGGCAGGTCGCAGCGGATCGCGTCGCCCGCGAGGACCACCCGTCGGTGAGGTGTCCGCACGGTGGGGCGCCGCCGGTGGGAGCCGACCGGGAAGAGCGGGCAGTCCGAGCGCCATTCGTGCCGGGCGTCGACGACACGCGCCCCGCGTGTCTCCGGGTAGACCTGGTGCAGCCGGTCGACGAGGGTGCGGCGCACCTTCTCCGGCTCGGTGCCGGGGGCGACGGCGTAGGCGTGCAGTTCGACCACCGAGCCGCCGTGCCGGGACGCCCAGCGCGCGGCCTCGTCCTCGTAGCGGTCCAGGACGCTGACGTTGTCCAGGCCGTCGTATCCGCTGGTGCCGAGGAAGCCGGGGCGGTCGGCCCGCACCGGCCGGTCGAGCCACAGGCGCGAGACGAGGAACGGCGGCGCCGTCCGCAGGGCCGCGACGTCCTCGCGCCAGGTGGCGGTGCCCAGGTCCGGGGACGACTCGACGAGGCGGCGCAGCGCGCCCGGGTCGAGTGCGAGGACGACCGCGTCGTGCCGGTCGTCGGCGGTGTCGGTGCGCACCGACACGCCCCCGGCGTCGCGCGGACGCACCTCGTGGACGGGCGTGCCGCCGCGCACCACCGTGCCGAGGCCTTGGAGGTAGTCGCCGAGCGGCTCCCAAAGGGCCTGCGGGAAGGGGGCGTTGGGCACGTCGAAGAGCAGCCCTTCGGACGAGCCGAGGAAGTAGATGTGGAACATGAGCAGCAGCTCCGCGGCGGACAGTTCCCGCGGGTCGGCGAAGAAGCTGCGGGAGAACACCTCGAACGCGAGGTGGTGAGCGGCCTCCGGGAAACGGACGCGATGCAGGAAGGCCGAGGCGCTCATCGTGTCGAAGCGCTCGTACACGTCGGGTACGCGGACGTCCAGGAGCGGCAGCGCCGCCCGGGGGTCCATGGCGGCGAGGTCGCGCCAGCCGAAGGTGGGGCTCAGGGCGACGAAGCCGAGCGCGCTGAACGGCGGTGTCCGCGGCACCCGCGCGAAGCTGTCGGCCAGCCCGCTGACGTGCCGCAAGGGGTAGTCGGGCAGGGGCACCAGGCGGTCGAGGGCGGGGTCGGTGCGCCGCAGCAGGCCGCGCAGGTTGTAGTACTGGCGGAAGAAGGCGTGGAAGCCCCGGCTCATCGTCGCGGAAGAGCCGTCGGCCAGCCGCGTACGGTGACCGGCCAGGCGCCCGCCGAGTGACTCCTGGCGTTCGTAGAGGGTCACCCGGGCGCCGCGCTCGGCCAGCCCGGTGGCCGCGGCGAGACCGGCGATCCCGCCGCCGACCACGGCCACGGACGGCGCCCTGCCCGCCTCGAACCGGTCCCGGCCGGGCGCGGGGAACAGCACCTCGGCCCTGCGGTCGCGGCCCCGCCGCGCCCCGTGGCGCGCGGCGCTCACCGGCCGGAGTCCGTCGTGCCGGAGGACGTGCCGTAGGGGAAGCCGTTGACGGCCGAACCATTGACGGAGGCGCCGTTGACGGACATGCCGTCGACCGGGAAGCCGAGCGCGGGGGAGCGGTCGGCGGGTGCGTCGCTCCGGGCGAGGAAGGTGTGGGCCAGTCCCGTCTGCCACCCGGCGAGGGGGACCGTGCGCACGCCCGCGAAGCCCCCGCACGCCAGGCGGTCCGCGAAGGCGGGCGCCGTGTCGAAGTCGAGGACGCTGCGCCACAGGTGCTGGTACAGCGCCCGGTCCCCGCCGAGCGTGCCCGCCGGGATGATCACTCCCTGGCACACGGCGGTCCACAGCGCGCGGTGCACGGCCGAGCCGCTCAGGCTGTACTCGTGGACGGCGAGCCGCCCGCCCGGCCGCAGCAGCGAGCGGACCGTCGCAAGGACCCGGTCCGGGTCGGCGACGTTGCGGAACAGATAGGCGGCGAACACCGCGTCGAAGGGGCCCGATTCGGCCGCCGCCACTTCCTCGGCCGTCAGGTGCAGGAAGCGCACGCGCGCGGGCCACGGCTTGTCCAGGGCGCGCCGCAGCATGCCGGCGGACGCGTCGACGGCGGTGATCCAGGCCCGGGGGGCGGCGCGCAGCAGGGCGCGTGTGGAGGCACCGGTGCCGCACCCCAGGTCGAGCACGTGCAGGCCGGCCCCGTCGTCGGGCAGCCGCAGCCGGCGCGCGGAGCGGTACAGGTCCGTGCGGTAGCCGGGGTTGAGGCCCGTCAGGAGGTCGTACGTGCGCGCGGCGTGGTCGAAGGCGCGGGCCAGTTCGTGGTCGCGCAGGAGGGTCATCGGTGGCTCTTTCCGGTCTGTGGTGCGGGGCGGCGGGGCAGGAAGGGCAGTTCGAGGGCGGTCAGGAGCATGGGGCCGACGGGTGTGCGCAGTCCGATGCCGAACTCCTCCCAGGCGGAGGTGTCTCCGTCGAGGAAGCGCAGCAGCCGTTCCGCGGGGACGCGGCGGAACAGCCGGGTGAAGAAGTCGGGGCCCTTGATCCGCCCGGTGTCCAGGGCCCGCAGCAGCACCGCGTCCATGGCCAGGGCCCGTCGCCCGTGCGGGGCGGGCACGGTCGCGTCCCCGCGGTTCAGCGCGTCGGTGATGGCGCCGCTGTGGCGCTGCACGGCGGCGAAGGTGTAGCCCGTCGAGGGACGGGTCGCCCCGCCCGCGGTGCCGATGCGGAAGACGGCGTCCCCGACCCGTCCGGCGAACCGCCCGTCGGTCATGGGGATGACGCCCTGCTCGGCGGCCTCCACGGCGAACGCGCCGAGCCCCAGGACGTCGCGGGTGTAGTAGTCCAGCGCGCTCTCGTACGCCGCCGTCGTCAGCGGAGTGCGGGAGAACTCGGTGTACTCGACCAGCGCGCGGTCGGGCGCCAGCGGGAGGACGTACCCGAAGGCGAGGCCCTGGCGGGGCTGCGGCACCCGGAAGTCCATCAGATCGGCCACCGAGGGATCGAACCGGTCGGCCTCGGTGCGCACGAACCAGCCCCGGAAGTGCTGGTGCAGCAGCGTCCTGGCCGGTGGCGGGGCGGACAGCGGACGTGAGTCGAACACCTGGCGGGCGCGCAGCGTCAGACCGCTGCCGTCCGGTGCCGTGCACTCGACCTCCGCGCCGCCGCGCACGTCGCGCACCGCTCCCGCCGTCGCGCGCAGCACGCGGCCGCCGGGCGACCGGGTCAGCCGGTCGTGCACGAGCCGTTCGAACGAGCCGGAGCGCAGCATGCGGTAGCGCAGCGGGCTCGGGTCGACGGTGAGCGCTTCGCCGTCCGCGCCGTGGACGCGCAGCCGGGACCAGGACGCGGTGACCGCCTCGTCGTAGTCGCCGCTGCCCCGGTCCCAGAAGCACCAGGTGCGCTCGGGCGGACGCGGGGGACCGTCGGGCGGCTCCACCACGGTGACGTCGGGGACACCGGCCCGCGTCAGGCGGTGGGCGAGGCTGAGACCGGCCGCGCCGCCGCCGAGGACGACGATGCCGGACAGCGCGGCGGGCGGCGTCCGTCCTTGGTCCACCGGTTCACCTGTCCTTGTTCCCTGGGGGCTGGTGGGACTGAGGGTGCCTCCTTGCCCACCCTCTCTTCGGGACGAGGGCCGCCGATGGATGCGGCGTGTTCCCACCTGTGTTCCTGCCGGAGCCGACCCGTGCCGTGCGGCCCGGTGTCACGCCGCCACGACGGACTCCACCGCCGCGACCGCCTCCGCCAGTCCGGAAGGGCGGCGCAGGCCGGGCACGTCCTGGCCGGTCCAGCCCGGCCCGAGCGTCAGCACGACCGGCCGTCGGCGGGCGCCCCGCACCCCCCACTCCAGCGCCGCCACGTGCTGCGCCAGGGGCCGGCTCGCCGTGGTGCGGGACTGCGCCCACAGCCCCACGACCGCGGGCCCCGTCCTGCGGACCGCGACGATGAGCGACTCGACGGGGAGCGCGGCGCCGAACATGTGCACGGGGATGTCCCGCGCGCCGAGCGCGGCGGCCAGCGCTTCGAGGGGCAGCGTGTGGTTCTCGCCCGGCACGCAGGCGAGCACCGTGCCGGCGCCCGGCCGGTCGGCGACCTCGTGCGGCGCGCTGCGCCGAAGCGCCCCGGAGACGTGCCAGGACAGGAAGTGCTCGACCTCCACGTACTTCTCGCCCGAGCTCTCCCACTTGCGGCCGACCGCCTGGAGGGTCGGCATGATCACCTGCGTCCACGCGGTGACCAGGCCGTGCTCGGCGATCGCCGTCCGCAGCAGCTTCTCCAGGGCGGGTGCGTCGAGGCGCAGCGCGGCGTACGCGATCCCCTTGCACTCCTGGCGTACGTCGCCGAGACGGAGGCCGCTCCCGGCCCTGGTCCGGCGCCGGACCGGCCGCGTCACCGGCGGGGCGGCGCCGTCCCCGGCGGCGGGGACCGGGTCCGGGCGTGCGTCGTCGAGGGCCAGGCGCGCGGCCTCGGCGGGCGGCAGCCCGGTCGCCGTCAGGGCGCACATGCGCTCCAGGCGGGCCATGTCGGCGGGCGTCCAGCGGCGGTGCCTGCCGCCGGTGTGCGCGGAGGGCCCGAGGCCGTAGCGGCGGTCCCAGGTGCGGACCGTGGTGGGTGCCACGCCCAGGCGCCGCGCCACCTCGCCCGTCGTCAGCGCCCCACCGGCCTCCGGGGCACCGCCGTCCGTGTCCTCGCCGTCGCGCTCGACCCCACTCATGCGGGCATCTTACGACGCACAAACGACGCATGTTGCTTGCGTCGTTTGTGCGTCGCAAGACTGGGAGCACTGCGCACGGCCGCCACCGGCCCACCCCGGTGACCGGCGCGGCCACGGCACCGGCTTCGTTGCCGCACAGGGCGCACGACAGGAGGAAACGGTCATGCACACCACCGACGGCTCCACCGTCCTCGCCGCACCGGCCGACGCGTCGTCGGGCCGGGAGGACGAACTGGCGCGCGGCCTGCGCGCCGCCGATCCGCGTGCGTTCGCCGCGATCTACGACCGCTGGGGAACGCTGGTGCACGCCATGGCCACCCGCTCGCTCGGCGACACGCACGAGGCCGAGGACGTGACGCAGCAGGTCTTCCTGGGCGCCTGGCGCGGCCGGGCCGGCTACCACCCCGAGCGGGGCCCGCTCGGGGCGTGGATCGTGGGCATCACGCGGCGGAAGATCGTCGACGCGCTCGCCGCGCGCACCAGGCGGCTGGCGCTCGTCGACTCCGTCGCCCACGCGGAACCCGGGACGGCCCCGGAGGCGCCGTCGCCGGACGGCGTCCTGGACCGGCTGCTCATGGTCGACGCGCTGTCCCGGCTCCCGCGCCACCAGCGCGAAGTGCTGTGCATGACCTTCTACGGCGACCTCACCCAGGTGCAGATCGCCGAACTGACCGGGATGCCGCTGGGCACCGTCAAGAGCCACAGCCGTCGCGGACTGCACCGCCTGCGCACCGCGATCGACCGGACGCCCGGCCGTGAACCGGCGCCCCGCCCCATGAACACCCGCCCCGGCCGCGCGGCCGGCCAGGGCCCTCGCGCCGGAGCGGTCCGCGCGTGCACCGGCGAACTGTTGGTCTAGACCGACTGCTAGCGTCGGCCGCACGAGCGGCGCCACGCATGCGGCGCCCCGGTCGAGAGGGGACAAACAGTGGTCGTCGGGAACGCCGGACGGGCGTACATCGGATCCTTCACGGCGGCCGGGGGACCCGGTGTCCTCACCGCGTCCGTCGACGCCGACACCGGCGCGCTGACCGTCCTCGGCGCCACGGACGAGGTCCCCGACCCGTCCTACCTCGCGCTCTCGCCCACGGGCGACACCCTCTACGTGGTCAGCGAGACGTCCGACGGCGCCCTTGCCGCGTTCCGGACCACCGGCGGCACGCCCGAGCTCACGGCCCCGCCCGTCCAGGTCGGCTCGGCTCCCACCCACCTCGCCCTGCACGCGGGCCACGTCCTGACCGCCGACTACGGCTCGGGCAGCGTCACCGCCGTACCGCTGCGTGCCGACGGCACCCTCGCGCCCGCCGCGTCGAGCGCGCTGCGGCACACCGGCTCCGGCCCCCACCCCCAGCGCCAGCAGGGCCCGCACGCCCACCAGGTACTCGCCGACCCGAGCGGCCGCTGGGCGGTCAGCGTCGACCTCGGCACGGACTCCGTGCGCGTCTGCGCTCTGACGGACGGCGCGCTCACCCTGCACCGCGAGGTCGCGCTGCGCCCCGGCTCCGGCCCGCGCCACCTGGTGTTCCACCCGCGCGGCGACCGCGCCTACGTCCTGAACGAGCTGACCCCCACCCTCACCGTCTGCGCGTGGGACGCCGAGGAGGGCGCGCTCAAGCCGCTCGGCGAGGTGCCGGTCCTCGCGGACGCCCCGGACGGCGACGCCTACCCCTCGGAGGTCGTCGTCGCGCCCGACGGACGGTTCCTGTGGACCGCCACGCGCGGCGCCGACGTCCTCTCCGTCTTCGCCCTCGACGACGCGGGCGACGCGCCGCGGCTGACGGCGACGGTGCCGTGCGGCGGGCACTGGCCGCGCGACCTGGCCGTCGACCCGGCCGGACGGCGCCTGTACGCGGCCAACGAACGCTCCGGCGACGTCACCTGGTTCTCGCTAGACGCGGAGACGGGCATCCCGCGGAAGGCGGGCTCGATCGAGGTGCCCGCGGCCTCCTGCGTGATCTTCGGCTGACGGACGTCTCTGTACGCGTGTGGGCCCGCCCCCTGACCAGGGGGCGGGCCCACACGCGTACGGACGGGGCGGGCTCAGTGCACCGCGGTGCCCGAGGCCTGCTGCGGGGTGATGCCCAGCGTCGTCGTGTACTTGGACAGCGCCAGCTTGCCGATCGCCGGGTAGGGGCCGAGCGGCTCGGCGACGGAGCAGCCCGCCTCCTTCGCGGCGGCGTCGAGCAGGCCCGCGTCCAGCTCCGGACCGATCAGGTACGGGGCGAGCGCCAGCTGGGAGGAGCCGGAGCCGCGCAGCTGCTCGGCGGTCGCCGCGATGGCGCCGTCCTGGTCGAGCGCGGCGGCCATCACCGGCACCGCGAGGCGCGCGGCCAGCAGCATGCCGGTGATCCCGGCGGCCTGCACGGCCTCCTCGCCGCCGACCGTGGCCAGCACGATGCCGTCCGCGGCGGTCGCCACGGTGAACAGGCGGGCGCGGTCGGCGCGGGCGAGCCCGGCCTCCGACAGGCGCACGTGCAGCGCCTCGGCGAGCAGCGGGTGCGGGCCGAGGACGTCGGTGAGCTCGGCGGGGGCACGGCTGTCCATGACGGCCTGCCGGATACGGCGCATCAGCGCGCTGTCGGGGCCCGCGAGCAGCGGCACGACGACGGCGACGGGGCCCTCGGGCTCGCTGACCTCGGCGCCGGCGGCGCGCGCCTGCTCGAAGCGGGCGGTGCGCTGGGCGGCGGCGTGCGCGAGCACGGACCGCAGCGAGGGGAACTCGGGGAAGGACGTGACGGTGGCGTCCTCCTCACCGTCGACGTAACCGATTCTGGCGTCGAGACCGGGCAGCTCGGAGCGGGCGATGCTCACGATCTCCTCGGCGAGGCTGCGCGTGGTGGTGCTGGGGGCGCCCGGTACGGCGAGAACCAGTGCGGGCGCGCCCTCGGGAGCCGCTACGGGCTCCGGACGGCGGTGCCGGCCCGGCTGACGGGGGCGCGGCATTCGTACAGGCAGGCCGGATGCGGGCCCTGTGGAGGAGCTCATGCGCCCGCATGCTACTGGCTTGCGGGCCATCGCTGTTCGGGGAGGGGGCAGGTGGGAGGTATAAGTCCGCTTTTGTCTGATGAGTTACGTAGAGGTCAACTGTCGCCTTCTTTATGTACGGTGAGCATCCGCGTGTCATGCGGCAGTCGCAGCCGGTCCATGGCGAGATCGACCGCTATGCGCAGTGCGCCGTCCAGCGGGTCGCCGGCCGCCTGGACCCGTCGCGCGTGCGGCAGTTGTGCCCCCAGTTCCGTGCGCAACGGGGCGAGCAGTGGCTCGCCCAGCTTCAACAGGCCGCCGGTGAACGCCACTTCGCACTCCCCGGCGTCCGGGCAGACCGCGGCCGCCGCCTCGGCGATGTGCCGGGCCGCGTCCCGCAGGATGCCGTCGGCCACCTCGTCCTCCGCCGCGCAACCGGCCACCTCGGGGGCGAAGGACGCGAGAACGGCGGGCCGGTCCGTGCGCGGATAGAGCTGTCCCGGCAGTCCCGCCAGGGGGCCGAACACCTTCTCCGCGCGGGCGAGCAGGGCAGGCGAACCGCCGCGTCTGCCGTCGTACGCCCGCATCGCCGCCTCCAGTCCGGCGCGGCCGATCCAGGCCCCACTGCCGCAGTCGCCGAGCAGATGCCCCCAGCCGTCCGCGCGGTGCCAGGCCGTCAGGTCCGTACCGAGGGCGATCATGCCGGTGCCCGCGGCGACGACCGCGCCGGGACGGTCGCCGAGCGCACCCGCGTAGGCGGTGACTGCGTCGGCCGCGAGCGCCAGGCGGCGTACGCCCAGGGTCCGGCCGAGCGCGGACGGCAGCGCGGCGCGCAGGTCGTCGCCGAGGGTCGCGAGGCCCGCGGCGCCGACGGCGACGGCCGTGATCCGCCCGCCGCCCGCCCGCTCCAGCAACTCATCCGTCATGGGCAGCAGTTGCGCCATGAAGTGGTCGGCGTCGATGCCGCGCGGGCCGGTGCGCACCGGCTCCGCGGAGCGCACCGGGTCGGGCGGGCGCGGTGCCTGTGCCGCGCCCGCCCGACCCGGTGCGCGCAGGGCGGCCCGCAGCCCCGAGCCGCCCGAGTCGACGCCGAGCACGAACTCCCCGTGTGCCCCGGCCCCGTGCTCCGTCACGGCAGCCGCCAGTCCACCGGCTGCGCGCCCTGCTGGACCAACAGGTCGTTGGCCCGGCTGAAGGGGCGCGAGCCGAAGAAGCCGCGGTCCGCCGACATGGGGGAGGGGTGCGAGGACTCCACCGACGGCAACTGCCCGAGCAGCGGGCGCAGATTGCGCGCGTCACGCCCCCACAGGATCGACACCAGCGGCTTCCCGCGCGCCGCGAGCGCCTTGATGGCCTGCTCGGTGACCTCCTCCCAGCCCTTGCCGCGGTGCGCGGCGGGCTTGCGCGGGGCCGTGGTGAGCGCCCTGTTGAGCAGCAGCACCCCCTGCTGCGTCCACGGCGTGAGGTCGCCGTTCGACGGCGGGGGCAGGCCCAGGTCGTTGTTCATCTCGCGGTAGATGTTGATCAGGCTGCCGGGCAGCGGCCGCACTTCGGGCGCGACCGAGAACGACAGGCCCACCGCGTGGCCGGGCGTGGGATAGGGGTCCTGGCCGACGATCAGGACGCGGACGTCGTCGAAGGGCTGCTGGAAGGCGCGCAGGACGTTCGCCCCCGAGGGGAGATAGGTGCGTCCTGCGGCGATCTCCGCGCGCAGGAAGTCCCCCATCGAGGCGATCCGCTCGGCCACCGGCTCCAGGGCCTTCGCCCAGCCCGGTTCGACGATTTCATGCAAGGGTCGTGGTGCCACGGCGTCACCCTACTGCCGCAACGTCCGGTCGGATCAACCGATGGCCGCCGCCCGCACGCAGAGCACGTCCGGCAGGTGCGAGGCGAGTTGCCGCCAGCTGTCGCCGTCGTCCGCCGACGCGTACACCTCGCCGTTGCGATTGCCGAAGTACAGGCCCGCCGGGTCCAGGTCGTCGCTGCACAGGGCGTCCCGCAGCACCGTGCCGTAGTGGTCCTCCTGGGGCAGGCCGGCGCTGAGCGGCTCCCAGCTCTTGCCCGCGTCCGCCGTGCGGTAGACGCGGCACCGCCGGTCGGCAGGGACGCGGTCGCTGTCCGCGGTGATGGGGAAGACGTACGCCGTGCCGCCGCGGTGCGGGTGGGCCACCGCCGCGAAGCCGAAGGTGGACGGGAGCCCCTCGCCGATGTCCGTCCAGTGCGCGCCCGCGTCGTCGCTGCGGTACACGCCCCAGTGGTTCTGCAGGTACAGCCGGTCCGGGTCGTCCGCGTCCCGCGCGACCTTGTGGACGCACTGCCCGAACTCCGGGTTCGGCTCCGGCAGGAACACCGCCGAGACGCCCCGGTTCGACGGGGACCAGCTCGCGCCGCCGTCGAGCGTGCGGAACACCCCCGCCGTGGACACCGCGACCGTCACCGCGCGGGCGTCGCGGGCGTCGGTCAGGACGGTGTGCAGGCCCTCACCGCCGCCGCCCGGCACCCACTTGGAGCGGGTGGGGTGCTCCCACAGCGGGCGGACGAGCGCGAAGCTCTCGCCGCGGTCCTCCGAGCGGTACAGCGCGGCCGGCTCCGTGCCCGCGTACACCACGTCCGGCTCGGCCGCCGCCGGGTGCAGCTGCCACACCCGCTCCAACGACGCCCCGGTGTCCTTCGGGAACTTCACGGCGGCCTTGGCGGGCTCCGTCCAGGTCTTCCCGAGGTCGTCGGAGTGGAAGACGGACGGACCCCAGTGCGCGCTGTCGCCGCCGACGAGGAGGCGCGGGGCGGGGCCGCGGGTGTCGATCGCTACGGAGTAGACCGCCTGCGCGTTGAAGTACGGACTGTCGTCGAACTCCCATGCACCCCCTCGCCTGCGGCCGATGAACAGACCCTTGCGCGTGCCTACGGTCAGGATGATGTCGGCCATGGCGGCCACCTCCGGGACGTCGTTGTCTCAGGTACCGGCCAGTCTGCACCCCGGCACTGACAGTCACCCCTGGAGACGGCGTCATCGCAGGTCAGCGCCGTGTCTCCGGGCTCGGGCGGCCGCCCTTTGCCAGCGTCGCCGCGACCTCGGCGACGGTCGCGGGACCCACCCGGCAGCACCCGCCGATCAGCCGGGCCCCCGCGGCCCGCCACCGCGCGACCCGGTCGCCCGAGTACCGCGTCGGTCCGCGCCACGCGCGCGCCCCGGCGTCCCAGTGCTCCCCGCTGTTGGGGTAGACGACCACGGGCTTGCCGGTGATCCGCGCGGCCAGCGCCACCGCCGCGTCGGCGTCGCGCGGATCGCAGCAGTTCACGCCCACCGCGATCACCTCGTCCGCGTCGGCGGCGAGCGCGAAGGCCTCCGCGAGGGGCTGTCCCGCGCGGGTGCGCGTGCCCGCGACGCTGTACGACAGCCAGGCCGGGACGCCGAGCCCGCGCACCGCCCGCAGCAGCGCCCGCGCCTCGTCGGTGTCGGGGACCGTCTCCAGGGCGAGGACGTCGGGCCCGGCCCCGGCGAGCGTCTCCAGGCGCGGCCGGTGGAAGCGCTCCAGCTCGTCCACCGTGAGGCCGTACCGCCCCCGGTACTCGGAGCCGTCGGCGAGCATCGCGCCATAGGGACCGGCCGACGCCGCCACCCAGGTGTCGCGTTCCGGTCCGGCGCCCGCCCGGCGCGCCAGCTCCACGCTCAGGCGCAGCAGTTCGGTGGTGCGCCGCGCGTCGATGCCGTGCCGCGCGAACCCGTCGTACGTCGCCTGATAGCTCGCGGTGATCGCGACCTCGGCGCCCGCCTCGTAGTACGTGCGGTGCACGGCCTCGATCGCCGCGGGATCGTCGGCGAGCAGCCGCGCGGACCACAGGGCGTCGCCCAGGTCGTGCCCGGCGGCCTCCAGCTGGTTGGAGAGGCCGCCGTCGAGCACGACCGGGCGACGGGCGAGGGCTTCGGCGAGTGTCGGTCTCACCCCGCCAGTCTCACACCGCCCGCCTCGCGCCGTCGGCGTCGCGCCGCCCGCGTCACACGGCCGGCGCGGGCACGGGCGCGGCCAGGGGGAAGTGGCAGGCCACCTGGTGTCCCGCGCCGTTCGGCGTGCTCACGGGCGGCTCGGCGGTGGCGCACACGTCCTGCGCGACGGGGCAGCGGGTGCGGAAGCGGCAGCCCGACGGGGGCTTCGCGGCCGACGGGGTCTCGCCCACCAGCGGTGTGCGTTCCGCGCCGGAGGCGGCCTCGGGGTCGGGCAGGTTGACGGTGTCCAGGAGCCCGCGCGTGTAGGGGTGCAGCGGATGCGCGTACACCTGCTCGGCCGGGCCCGACTCCACGAGCTTGCCGAGGTACATCACGCCGACGGTGTCCGCCAGGTGCCGTACGACGGCCAGGTCGTGCGAGATGAACAGATAGGTCAGTCCGCGCTCGCGCTGGAGCTCCCGCATCAGGTTCAGGATCTGCGCCTGCACGGACACGTCGAGCGCGGACACCGGCTCGTCGGCCACCACCAGATCGGGCGAGAGCGTCAACGCCCGTGCCAGCCCGAGGCGTTGGCGCTGTCCGCCGGAGAACTCGTGCGGATAGCGGTGCACGGCGCCGCGCGGCAGACCGACCGCGTCGAGGAGTTCGGCGACCAGCTCCTCCTGCTCGGCGCGGCTGCCCACCCCCTGGATGACCAGCGGCTCGCGCAGGATCTCGCCGACCCGCATCCGGGGGTCCATCGCGGCGGTGGAGTCCTGGAACATCAGCTGGACGCGGCGCCGGTGGGCGCGCCGCTCGGCCCGGGACATCGTCGCCGGGTCGGCGCCCTCGAAGCGCACCGCGCCGCCGGTCGGCTCCTCCAGGCCCGCGACGATCCGTCCGAGCGTGGTCTTGCCGCAGCCGGACTCGCCGACCATCCCGAACGTCTCGCCCTTGCGAACGGTGAGCGACACCCCGCCGACCGCGCTGACCGTGCCCCGGCTCCGCGAGAACGGTCCGCCCTTGAGGGGGAACTCCTTGACCAGGGAGTCGAGTTCGAGGAGCACGTCACCGGGGCTCCCGGCGGCGGGCACGGCCGCCGGGACCACGACCTCGTCCTCGGAAGCGGCCTCCTCCGGCACCGGGTGGAAGCACGCGAAGCGGTGCTCCGCGCCCCGCGTCGCGTCGTCCACCAGCGGCGGCTCCTCGGCGCGGCACTCGTCCGTGGCGAAGGAGCAGCGCGGCGCGAAACGGCAGCCCGTGGGGCGCGCCGCGAGATTCGGCGGCAGCCCGGGGATGGTGTGCAGCTCGGTGCCGCGGTCGGCGGCCCGCTCGGGCAGCGCGGCGAACAGCGCCTCGGTGTAGCGGTGGCGCGGGCGCGCGAAGAGGCCGCGTACGTCGGACTCCTCGGCGACCTTCCCCGCGTACATGACCGCGACCTTGTCCACGCGGTGGGCGATGACGCCCAGGTCGTGCGTGACCAGGATCATCGCCATGCCGAGGCGGGCGCGCAGCTCGTCGACGAGCTCCAGGATCTGGTGCTGCGTCGTCACGTCGAGGGCCGTCGTCGGCTCGTCCGCGATCAGCAGCTTCGGCTCGCAGACCAGCGCCATGGCGATCGCCACGCGCTGGCGCATGCCGCCCGACAGCTGGTGCGGATAGGCCTTCATCCGCTCGGCGGGCTGCGGCATGCCGACCAGGCGCAGCATCTCCTCGGCGCGCGCCCAGGCCTCCTTCCGCCCGATGCCGGGGCGGTGCAGGAGCAGCGGCTCCGCCACCTGCGCGCCGATCGTCATCGTCGGGTTGAGGGAGGTCAGCGGGTCCTGGAAGACCATGCCGATGGTGTTGCCCCGGACGTCCTGGAGGACGGGCGCGGGGGCGGTCGCCAGATCCGTGCCGTCGAACAGGACGCGTCCGCCGGTGACGGCACCGCCGGGCGGCAGCAGGCCGAGGACGCTCAGCGCCGTCATCGTCTTGCCGCAGCCGGACTCCCCGACGACGCCCAGGGCCTCGCCGGGCGCCAGCGACAGGGACACGCCGTCGAGGGCGTGGACGGTGCGCTCGCGCGAGACGATGTCGACGCGCAGGTCTTCGATGGTGAGCAGGGGCTCGGTCATCTTCGCGGTACTCCCTTACTTCCGCAGCCGTACTTCGAACGCGTCCCGCAGCCCGTCACCGATGAAGTTGAACGCGGCGACGACCAGCACGATCGCGATGCCCGGCGGGAAGATCAGCCACCAGTAGCCGTTCTGCGTGTAGGTGATGCCGGCCGAGAGCATCGAGCCCCAGTCGGCCGACGGCGGCGGGATGCTGAGGCCGAGGAAGGCCAGATAGCTGACGTAGAGGATGGCGTCGGCGACCTGGAAGGTCGCGTTCACGATGACGGTGCCGACGGCGTTCGGCACGATGTGCTTGAAGACCGCCCGCGCGCCACCGCCGCCCATCATCCGCATGGCCTGCACGTACTCGCGGTTGCGCAGCGACAGTGCCTCGCCGCGCACCAGACGGGCGGGCGACAGCCAGGCCACCGACGCGATGATCAGGATGAGGACGCCCTTGCTGGGCGTGATGATCGCGGCGACCACCACGAGCAGGAACATCGCCGGGATGGCGAGCGCCGCGTCGGTGATCCGCATCATCGCGGCGTCGACCCAGCCGCCGAAGTAGCCGGCGACCGCGCCGTACACGGTGCCGAACAGCGTGGCCAGCAGGCCCGCCGCCAGGCCGATTTCGAGCGATGTCCGCCCCGCGACCATCAGACGGCCGATCATGTCGTAGCCGAGGTCGGTGGTGCCGAGGAGGTGACCGGGGCTGCCCGGCGGGAGGTTCGCCCGGGAGAGGTCGGTGTGGACCTGTTCCGTGTCGTACACCAGGGGGCCCAGATAGCTGAACGCCAGCAGGAGCAGCAGGACCACCACGCCCGTCAGGGCGAGCTTGTTGCCGGTGAAGACCCGCAGGGTGCGGCGGGCCAGCGAGGGCGTGGCCCGCGCCGCCTCCTCCTGACCGGGCGCGACGACAGGGGTGAGGGCGGTGCTCATGCCACGCTCCGTATCCGGGGGTCGAGGACGGCGTACAGGATGTCGGTGAGCAGCGAGCCGACGACGGTGGCGACACCGACGACGAGCGTCACGCCGAGCAGTACGGGGAAGTCGGAGCCCTGCGCCGCGTTCCAGAACAGCAGCCCCATGCCGGGGTAGTTGAACATCGACTCGACGACGAGGGCGCCGCTGAACAGCGTCGGCAGATACAGGCCGAGGAGCGTGGCCAGCGGGATCAGCGCGTTGCGCAGGACGTGCCTGACCATGATCCGGCGGCTCGACTGGCCCTTGGCCATCGCCGTGCGGACGTACTCCTCGGTGAGGTTGTCGAGGACCGCCGAGCGCATGTAGCGGCTGAACATCGCGACGATGCCGAACGCCATGGTGACCACCGGCAGGATCAACCCGGTGAAGTCGCCGAGGAGTTCACCGATCGACTCGCCCTGCGGTGCCTCCGCCGGGAAGATCGGCACGACCTGCGCGAACAGGATGATCATGATGAGGCCGAGGAAGAACACCGGCGTCGCGTACAGCAGGAAGGCGAGGCCCGTCAGGGCGTAGTCGGCGGCCTTGCCGCGCCGCACGGCCTGGAGCAGGCCCAGCGGGACCGCGATGACCACGGCGAGCGCGGTGGACAGGACCGTCAGGAGCAGCGTCTTGGGCAGCCGCTGCTTCAGCAGGTCGAACACCGGCGAGTTGAGCTTGAAGGACTCGCCGAGATCGCCCGTGAGCAGCCGCTTCAGATACATCGCGTACTGCGTCGGCAGCGAACGGTCGTATCCCTGCTGGTGGTTGAAGTGCTCGATCTGCTGCGGGGTGCCCTTCGGGCCGAGGATGGCGCGCGCGGGGCCGCCCGGCAGGAGGTGCAGGAGCACGAAGACGATGACCGACACCAGGAAGAGGACGACGATCGCCTGGAGGAGTCGCTTGACCAGAAAGCCGGAGAAGCCGGTCACTTCGCGGCTCCCTTCTTCTTGACGTAGTACCAGTGCTGGGGCGCGAAGGTGACGGTCGGGTTCTGCGTGACGCCGCGCAGGTCGTTGCGGATCACCGAGACCTGGTACGCCGGGTTGGGCATCCACATCACCGGCAGCTGCTCGGCGAGGTACTCGCCGTAGGCGTGCACGGCCTTCATGTCGGGGGAGTACTGCACGCCCCTGATGATCCGGTCGGCCTTCTTGTCGCTGTAGTTGCCGAAGTTGGCGGAGGCGCCGGTCGAGAAGAGCAGCTCGCCGCTGGGGTTGAGCGGGTAGTACCAGCTGCCCGCCGTCCCGAAGAAGGACATGTCCCAGTCGCAGCCGGGGTCCTTCGCCCCGCAGGGCACGGAGTTGCCGAGGACGGAGTTCAACGGCTGCTGCCGTACGGTCAGTTGGATCCCGGCCTTGGACAGCGACGACTTGAGCTCCTGCATCATGTTCGTCGTCTCGGTCGAGCCGGACTGGGAGAGCAGGGTGAGTTCGAGCGGGTCGTTCTTCTCGATCCCCGCGCCGCACCGGTCCTTGCCCGTGCCCGGTCGTACGCACCGCGCGGTGCCGTCGTCCGTGCGCCAGCCGTGGTCGGCCAGCAGCCGCTCGGCCTTCGCCACGTCGAACGGGTAGCGGTTCTTCTCCATGGCCCTGGACAGGTACTGGCTCTTCGGGGTGACCGGCACCGGACCCAGCGTCGGGGTGGCGCTGCCCTGCCAGACGACGTCGCTCATCGCCTTCTGGTCGACGAGGTGCTGCATGGCCTGGCGGATGTAGAGCTGGTTCATCAGGGGACCCGCGTGCGTGGAGTTGAAGTTGTAGACGATGTACGTCGCCGCCCAGCCCTCCCACGGATCGACGCGGTAGCCCTTGTCCTCGAACTTCTCCCTCTGCGCCATCACCGACGGCGGGATGTAGCCGTAGTCGACGCCGCCCGAACGCAGCACGTTGTACTCGGAGTCGGCCGTCGTGAACGGCTTGAAGACCACCTTGTCGAGGTGCGGGCGCTCCGACGCCGGGCCGGTGAACTTCTCGTTCGGCACGATCGTCACCTGGCCGTTGTCCCGCCAGCCCGCCAGCTTCCAGGGGCCGTTGACGGTCTTCCAGAGCGGGTCGGAGCCGTACGAGCCGAGGCTCTTGGCATGCCGGGTGAGCCGCGCGAAGACCGCCTTGGCCCCCTCGGTGGTGCGGTCCCAGTCGCCGACCTTCCCGCCGTCGGTCTTCGCGCCCCAGGCGTGCTGGGGCAGCGCCCGCATCAGGGTGAGCTGGTTGGCGGTGAACCAGTCCGGGTTGTACGCGCGGGTCAGGCGCAGCCGCACGGTGTGGTCGTCCGGCGTCTCGAACCGCTCGACGTTGTCCGGCATCGTCCCGACCGAGTAGCTGCCCCAGTCCGCCTTGTTGGCCTTGACCAGGTGGAACCAGAACTCCAGGTCGCGTGCGGTGACCGGCGTGCCGTCGGACCACGTGACGCCGTCGCGCAGCGGGATCGTCACGGTCTTGTTGCCGTCGCTGTACTCGGGCGCGAGGCCGAGCGTGCTGGGCCCGTGCGTGGTCAGCTCGCCCTTCTCCTTGTCCTGCACGGCGTCGTACACCGGCATGAACAGCAGCGACTGGATCCCGTAGTTGTACGAGCCGCCGTAGCCCGGCGCGCCGATCGGGAAGATCCAGTTGGGCGTCGCGGCCGGCGGCAGGGCCATGGTCGCCGTGCCGCCCTCGACGGGGGTGCCGCCGGTGGGCCCCATGTCGATGCGGCCGCCCTCACGCGTGCAGCCGGTGAGGGCCGCCGCGAGGACGAGCAGCGCTGCCGCCGCGGACCTGAGTGAGCGCATGGCGATGGGCCTCCAAGGGGTACGGGGCCGGCCCCGAACAGGAGAACGACGGGGTGGCGCCCGAACGCTAGGCCGGAGGTGAAAAACAAGTCAATAGCTTCATTCGGCAAGAACTGGAAAATCGGGCGGGGCTAGCCAACTTGGTTCGACCGGATCTAGAGTTCATGCCGTTCTCGAACGAAAGCTTCGAAGTAAATGGGGGCGGCATGGCCGGAACACCACTCGGCGAACCAGGTTCGGCGCAGCACATCGTGCACCTGGTCTCCTCGGGCGCGGCCACGTCCCGGGCCGACCTCGTGCGCGAGCTGGGCCTCGCCCCCTCCACGGTCTCCCTGCGCGTACAGGAACTCGTCGAGGCCGGGCTGCTCACCGAGTCCGGCGAGGGCGCCTCGCGCGGCGGGCGCAGGCCGCGCCTGCTGCGGGTGGCCGCGCACGGCGGCGTCGCACTGGCCGCCGACCTCGGCAGCCATCACGCGCGGCTCGGCGTGGTCGACCTCGGGGGCGCCGTCTCCGACGCCGTCGACCTGCCGCACGACATCACCGCCGGCCCCGAGTCCGCCGTCGACTGGCTCTGCGGCCAGGTCGAGGAGATCGTCGAGCGCCAGCGCGCCGAGGGCCGCACGGTGCGCGCGTTCGGCGTCGCCTTCCCCGGCCCCGTGGAGCCCTCCACCGGCCGCGTCCTGAGCCCGTCCCGCATGCCGGGCTGGCACCGCTACCCCCTGCGTGACGTCCTCGCCGAGCGCCTCGGCATCCCCGTCACCGTCGACAACGACGCCACGATGATGGCCGTCGGCGAACACCGCGTCGCCCGCCCCGCCCTGGAGCACCTCGTCGTCGTCAAGGCCGGGCGCGGCATCGGCAGCGGCATCATCTCCGCGGGCCGCCCGCACGACGGGGCCAACGGCAGCGCGGGCGACATCAGCCACGTCCGCGTCGAGGCCGCCGGCGACCGGCCGTGCAGCTGCGGCAACATCGGCTGCCTGGAGACCGTCGCCAGCGGCGCCGCCCTCATCCGCGAACTGGCCCAGCAGGGCGTCGCGGTCGGCGACACCACCGATCTGCTGCGGCTCGTGGCGGACGGCGACCCGCAGGCCACCACCCTGGTGCGCACCGCGGGACGGCACATCGGCACCGTCCTGTCCGTCGTCGTCAACTTCTTCAACCCCCAGGCCGTGGCCCTCGGCGGCGTCCTCGCGACGGCCGAACCGCTCGTCGCCGCCGTGCGCGGCGTGCTCTACGAGCGCTGCCTGCCCGTCGCCACCGCCGACCTGGAGATCACCACCACCGTGACGGGCGTCGACGCGGGCCTGCTCGGCGCGGGCCTCACCGCGCTGCGCCGCCACCTCCCGACCGCCCCCGCACCCCAGGAAGAGAGTGCACCCGCATGACCCCCTCCGCGCACCCCCGCCGCCTGCGCATCGGCATCGGCGGCATCGGCATCGAGTCGTCCACGTTCTGCCCGCACCGCTCCACCACGGACGACTTCCGCCAGACGCGCGGCCGGGACCTCCTCAGCCGCTACACCTGGACCCAGCCGGACTCCGACCTCGCCGACACCGTCGAATGGGTGCCCCTGCTGCACGCGACCTCCCTGCCCGGCGGTCCGGTGGAGGCGGAGTCGTATCTGGTCCTCAAGGACGAACTGGTCACCCGCATACGCGAAGCGGGCCCCCTCGACGGCCTCGTGTACGACATCCACGGCGCGATGAGCGTCATCGGCCTCACCGACGCCGAGGCCGATCTGACCGAGGCGGTCCGCGCCGCCCTCGACTCCGTCGGCACCCCGGACGGCACCGGACGCCCGATGATCTCCACCGCCATGGACCTGCACGGCAACGTCTCGCGCCGCTTCGCCGAGCCGGTCGACCTGCTCACCGCCCACCGCCTCGCCCCGCACGAGGACGCCTGGGAGACCCGCGAACGCGCGGCCCGCAACCTCGTGCGCTCTCTCCTGGACGGCACCCGCCCGCACCGGGCCTGGGTCCAGGTCCCCGTCCTGCTGCCCGGTGAGAAGACCAGCACCCGCCTGGAGCCCGCCAAGTCCCTCTACGCCTCGCTCGCCGAGATCGAGAAGCTGCCCGGCATCCTCGACGCCGCGATGTGGGTCGGTTACGCCTGGGCCGACGAACCGCGCTGCCAGGCCGCCATCGTCGTCACCGGCGACGACGCCGAACGCGCCGCCGCCGAGGCCGAGAAGCTCGCCCGCCGCTACTGGGACGCCCGCCACGACTTCGTCTTCGTCGGTCCGACGGGCGACGCCGATGAGTGCATCGAAAGGGCCGTGGCCTCGGACAGGCGTCCCTTCCTCATCAGCGACTCGGGCGACAACCCGACGGCCGGCGGCGCGGGCGACCTCGCGTACATGCTGGGCAGGCTCCTGGAGAACGACGCGATCCGCGCCGGGCGCGTCAGCGCCGTCCACCCCGGCATCACCGACCCCGTCGCCGTCGCCCGCTGCTTCGAGGCGGGCGTGGGCGCCGAGGTGACGCTGAGCGTCGGCGGCAAGGTCGACGCGAACCACGGCGGACCGTACGAACTCACGGGCACCGTCGTCGCGTTGCAGCGCGCCACCGACCAGAAGGACCGCGCGGAGGGCGGCGCGTACGACCGCGGCGTCGACATGGCGGCCGTGCGCACCGGCGGCCTCACCGTGATCCTCGTCGAGCGCCGCAAGCCGTTCCACACCCTCGCGGACTTCATGGGCCCGCGCGAGGGCGGCCTCGGCATCGACCCGCGTACGTACGACCTCGTCGTCGTGAAGATCGGCTATCTGGAGCCGGAGCTCCACGACATGGCGGCCGACTGGCTCCTCGCCCTCACGCCCGGCGGCGTCGACCAGGACCTGCCCCGGCTCGGACACCACCGGGTCGAGCGCCCGATGTACCCGTTCGACGCCGACGCGTACGACGGCGAGGCGCCGGACCTCACGCCCGCGCGACTGGCGCCGCTCGCTCCGTGAGAAGGGGGTTCAGCGGCGGGAACGGGTCTGCGAAGGTGATCCCTTCGAGCCGCCCGTAGCGCAGAGGAGCCCCCGTGAAGCGTGCCGCCACCCTGTCCGCCCTGGTCTGTCTGCTCGCCGTCACCGCCGCCGCGCCGGCCTCGCCCGACGCGGCGCGGCGGCCGGACGAGCGGCCGGACCGGCACCACGGAAGCCTCCTGGACACCGTCCCGAAGAAGGGCGTCCTCAAGGTCTGCACGACCGGCGACTACGCCCCGTTCACCAAGCTGGACCCCGCCGACGGGACGTACAGCGGCGTGGACATCACGATGGCGCACGACCTCGCCGAGAGCCTCGACGCCAAGCCGAAGTTCGTGGCCACCACCTGGGCGAACCTCACCAAGGACGTCGCCGCGCGCCGCTGCGACATCGGCGTCGGCGGCGTCTCGATCACCCTGCCGCGCGCCCGGCAGGTGTACTTCAGCGAGCCGACCCGCGAGGACGGCAAGACGCCGATCGTGCGCTGCGCCGACAAGGAGAAGTTCGGGGCGGGCGCACTCGCGGACATCGACAGGCCGGGCACGACCGTCGTCGTCAACCCCGGCGGCACGAACGAGCAGTTCGCCCGTGCCCACATCAAGAAGGCCACGATCAAGCTCCACCCGGAGAACACGACGATCTTCCAGGAGATCATCGACGGGCGCGCGGACGTGATGATGACGGACGCGAGCGAGACGCTCTACCAGTCGAAGATCCACCCCGAACTGTGCTCGCTCCACCCCGACAAGCCCTTCACCTTCTCGGAGAAGGCGTACGCGACGCCGCGCGGGGACGACGACTTCAAGGAGTACGTCGACCAGTTCACGCATCTGGCGACGCACGACGGGACCTACGCGAAGTACGAGGCGGAGTGGATGAAGTAGGCGCCCTGCGGGATGCGTTCAGGCCGTGGGCGTTCATGCAGGAGGCGTCCATGAGGGGGGCGTCCAGGCGGCGGTGAGCAGGGAGGCGGTGGCCGCCGTCGCGTAGAGCGAGGCCGCGAGCCAGGCCTCGGCGTACGCGTCGGGGTCGGCGGGGCGCAGTCGGCCGAGCACGTCGTGGGTGCGGTCGGCCGCCGTGTCCGCGAGGCGCCGGGCGCACAGCGCTCCCGTCCCCAGGCCCACCGCCCGCAGGCGGCGCGGGAGTTCACCGTCCGTGTCCGTCGCGGCGACCGCCCGGCCGCCCGCCACCGCACGGTCCACGGCACGGCGGAGCAGGCCCAGCTCCATGGGGAGCGCGGGCACGTCGCCGACCGGCTGTGCGGGCGACGCCTCCGGGTCCGGGTGCGGGGGCGGGGGCGCGTGGGTTCGCGCGGGGAGGTGGGTGCGGTCGAGGCGGCGCAGGCCCAGGTCGACGCGGAACGGCAGGCCGTCCCTGCCCGGCCAGGTGGCGGCCAGGGCGAGCACGCCGCCCGGCCGGTCCGGCGCGACGCGGGCCACGACACGTATCGACAGGCCGGACCACCCCATGAGGAGACGCAGGTTCTCCGCGTACGGCAGCTCCGGCCGCTCGTCCGGGGCGAGCAGGCGCAGGGTGGGGCCGCCGGTGACGGCGAGACCGGCCGGGGTGAGCGTCCCCCGGAGGAAGACGAGATCTCCGCCGGCGGACGTCCGCTCGTCGACGGGCAGGCTCAACCACGCCAGTGCGTCGGCGAGTTGCACGTGCGGCGCCCGCTGCCAGAGCGCGTCGAGAGGGTCCTCGTCCCAGTCGGCGCCCTTGGCCGTGACGGAACGCACCGTGCCGCCCGCGCCGACGCGGCCGTCCGCGGAGACGGTGGGCGCGGTGAGGATCACGCCGCCGCCCTCGCCCAGTTCGCGCAGGGAGAGCGAGCAGCCGCCGGGGACGACGGAACCCGTCGCCTGCCGGACGCGGTCGGGGCCGCCGGGCGCGACGTCGGACAGGGTGCGCAGCCGCCCGTCCGGGGCGAGCGCGTGGGCCACCGCTCCCGCGTAGCCGGACGCGGTGACCACCGGCTCGGTGAACAGGCCGTGCAGCCGCAGCGGCCGCTCGGGCCGGTAGGCGCGGCGCACGGTCCCGACGAGGGCGGGGTCCGCGGTCCCCGTCGCCCGCAACCCGCGCAGTACGTGCAGCAGTTCCGTGAGTTCCCCGGCCAGCTCGGCGAGCCGGAACCCCGGATCGTCGGCGGCGGCCTCGCCGAGCCGCCGCGCCACGCGGACCGCCGCCGCGGAGGAGCGGTGCAGCCCGAGGAGCCGGGCCGCGTGCGCCGCGTGCAGCAGCCGCGCGCGATGCACGGCACCGGCACCGCCCACCCCGGCGACCAGGACGTCGGCGGTGGCGGCCCAGAGGGTGTGGGCGGCGGTGGATTGGGGTGGGGTGAGGGGTGTGGGGGTGGAGGGGGAGGGGGAGATGGGGGTGGTGGTGGGAGTGGCGGTAGGTGCTGGTGCTGGTGCTGGTTCGGGTTCGCGGGAGGGCGTGGTTGGCGTCGTCTGCCCGGAGGTTGACGCTTCGGGGCCCGGGGAGGGCGCCTCCTCCCCGGGGCCGGGCGCCGCTCCTGGCTCCTCCGCCGGCGCAGTTCCTGGCTCCACCGCCGGCGGCGCCTCCCGCTCCTGTGCCAGCGGCGCCCGCAACAGCACCGCCGCCCGGTGCAGACACGCGGGCGCCAGCAGACACGTGCACGTCGCGTCGTCCGCCGCCGCGACGACACCGTGCGTGGCGCTCAGGGTCACCGCCGTGTCGTCGTCGACACTGATCACCGCGCGGACCACGACGCCGTCCTCGCCCCGGGTGACGTCGACCGGCCAGGCCTCGGCCTTGGCCACCGCCCCGTCGACACGCTTGCGCAGCCGTGCCGGCAGTGGATCGAGTGCGGTGGCCGCCACGTCGGCGGTCACCGGAGGCAGCGCGGGCGCTGTCGTCATCGGGTCGTCCCTCCCATGCGTTCGCCGACCCAACGGGCCAGCTCCAGCGGGCTGAGGGCCGCCACCGGCATGCCCGCGGCCACCAGCCGCCCCGCCACACCGGCCGAGTAGCGCGGCCGTCCTTCGTCGTCGAGCGAGGCGCACCCCAGTACGTGACAGCCCGCGTCGACCAGCGCCCGCACCTCGGACAGCAGTGGTCCGACGCCCCCGCCCTCCTCGAAGTCGCTGATCAGCACCACCAGCGTGCGCGACGGCACGGTCACCAGGGACCGGGCGTGCCGCAGCCCGCGCGCGATGCTGGTGCCGCCGCCGACCCGCACCTCCAGGAGCAGGCCGAGCGGATCGTCCACCTGGTCGGTGAGGTCGAGGACTTCCGTGGAGAAGGCCACGAAGTGCGTACTGAGCGCGGGCACCCCGGCGAGCACGGACGCGGTGAGCGCCGACCAGATCGTCGATGCCTCCATCGACCCCGACACGTCGACGACCAGCACGAGCCGCCAGTCCGCCGACTTGCGCGAACGCGTGCGGAACACGGGCCGCTCCGGCAGCACCGTGACCGCTCCCGTCACGGGATCCCGGCGCGCGGTCGACAGATTGGCGCGCAGCGTGCGCGCGAGGTCCAGCGGGCCGCCGGGCCGGGACGTGGGCCGGGGGTGCGCGAACCCGGTCACCGCGGGACGCATGCGGTTGGCCAGCGCCTCCGTCAGCTCCTTCACCAGCCGCGCCACCAGCGGACGCAGCAGGGCGAGCCGGCTCTCGGGCAGGCCTCCCGCGTACGACAGGACGGTGCGCAGCAGCTCGACCGAGGGCCGCGCCGTCGCGGGGTCCAGCTCCATGGCCGCGTCGATCCGCCCCGCGTCGGCCGCCGCGGCGAGCACCTCTTCCCGTACTCCGGGGCCGAACAGCGCGGCCAGCTCCTCCGACCAGCCGCGCACATCGGGGTACGGCGCCTCCGTACCGCCGCCGCGCCCGCTCCCGCCCCGGGAGCCGTACTCACCGCGGGAGCCCTCCCCGCGCCCGCTCCCGTACAGCTCGTCGAGCGCGACGGCGAGTCGCCCCGCCCGCCCGTCAAGGCCGCGCCCCCTGCCGAGCAGGAGCCGCCAGCGCTCGTGGGCGCCGAGTGCGGATGAGGGTGAGCCCGAGGCCGAGGTGTCCGAGGGGGGAGTGACGGGTGAGGGGGATGCGGTGTCCGCGGAAGGTGCGGCTGCCCCAGGAGAAGCGGTGTCCGAGAGGGCGGGGGCCGCTGTCTCCGCGTACGTTCCCGCCGTCCCGTCGATGGTGCTCGCTGTCTCCGCGTACGTCCCCGCCGCCCCGTCGATCAGGCCCGCCGCCGTCAGCGCCTCCCGCCCTGCCAGGTCCGCCTCCGCGAGCCGCGCGAGGAGCGCCGGGTCGCCCACGGCCGCCGGGAGCTCGTCCGCGGAGAGGCCCGTGCGGTCCTCGACCGCCGTGAGCATCCGTGCGCGGGCGGCGGGGGAGAGCGTGTCGAAGCCGCCGCGGAGCGCGGGCAGCCGGTCGAGGAAGGCACGGTCGCCGAGGGCCTCGACCCGTTCGAGCAGGGGGTCCAGTGCGCGGCCCGTCTCCAGGAGTGATCCCGCCGCGACCAGCGCGCCCTGGAGGAACGAGGAGAGGTCCGCGCGCAGTCGGGGCGTCTCCGCGCCGTCCACGCGGGACGCGAGCCGGACACCGAACTCCGCCGCGTCCCCCTGTCCGAGCAGCACCCGCGCGGTGCCCGCCGCGCCCCGGATCAGCGGTGTGCCCTCCGCGTCCAGGCGGGCCAGGGCAGCGGCGAGCCGCAGACCGCCGCCCCCGTCACCGGCCCGCACGGCGAGGTCCACCAGCGCGCGGGCGTCGGCCACGTCGGTGGATCCGGCCAGCCCGTCGAGCGCCCGCGCCCCGGCCGCGCCGAGCTCCTCGCGCGCGTCGGCCACCTCGTCGGCCCGCCAGTTCGGCGGAAGGCCCGGCCACCGGCCCGCCTCGATGCCGCTCAACAGGTCGATCCCATCGAGCAGTTCGGGCAGGGTTCCGGAGGCGGGCAGCAACTCGGCGATCTGCCCGAGCCGTTCACCGGCCAGCCCGGGGAGCGCGCAGTGCGCGGCGTCCGCGAGGCCCGAGAGCACCTGCGCCGCCGTAGGTCCGCCGTGGCGCACGTCGTTCGCGTGGCGTCGGCGCAGCAGGCCGGCCGTGGCCTGCTCCAGGGTGACGCCGTGGACGCCCGCGGCATCCAGCATGGCCGCCGTCGACGGCGACCACTCCACGGTCCAGCGCGTGGTGAGCGCGGCGGCCTCGCCGACCCCGGCGACCTCGCCCTCCTCGCCGTACGGCACATGGCAGACCGCGAGGCGGCGCAGCAGGATCTCGCGCCGACGGTCCAGCTCGGAGCGGTGCGGGTCGAGCCGCAGCTCGCGCCGTGCGGGCGCGTCGGGATCCGGCAGCCGCAGCTCGCCGAGCAGTGCCTCCACGGCGGGCCCGAGCCCCGACCGGGGCGTCCCCGGCGCGAGCCGCCCCCGCCGGTCCCCGACGAGGACCTGTTCCATGGCCGCCGCCACGACCCGCCCGCGTCCGAGCAACTGCCCCTGCGTCAGCACGGTTTGTACGGCCTCGACCAGCTCGCCGCGCCCCGGCGCGGGCAGGCCGCGCAGTGCGGCCAGGTCCCGGGCGACCCGGACCACCTCGCGCGCGTCCGCGGGCCCGCTGGGGTGACCGGCCGCACGGATCGCGGCGCAGACGCGCACGGCCGTGACGGTCAGCAGCTCGTCGATCCGTCCGGCGTCCCCGCCCGCCCGGAACACCCCCCGCTGCCACTCCGGGTCACGGATTCCCGCCGGATACCCGGAGCGCTCGTCCAGGAGCGGATACGAGTACGGCACGAGGGATGTGGTCACCTGCTCGCCGGGCTCTTGCTTCGCGTGCTTCTCGTGCCTCCGCTCTCCGGTCCCCGTACCCATGGGCCCAGCGGTGGACGAACCGTCGTCGTCCGGCCCGGTCAACGCCGGTGCGTGGAACGCCCCGACCACCGCCACCGATCGCCGCCCCGCGTGCTCCGCGAGGCGGCGCCGCATGTGCGCCTCACGGGCCAGGTCGTACGCCGTCACCTCCCCGCCGTCCGTCCGCAGCGCCCAGCCGACCAGCAGCGCCGCCCTGCGCAGCGCCTCCGCCGTGCCGCCGGGCGCGGCCGACTCGACGAGGCGGTCCCACAGGTCGTCCTCCGCGCGCAGCCCGGCCCGCGCGCGGAGCGCGGAGACCAGGCGCCCCGAAACCGGGGACGGTGACGAGAACGGGGGCAGGGCGGCAGGTGATTCGTCGGCCCGGCTCTGCGTTGCTTCCCGCTCTTCGGTCCGCCCCTGTGTCCCTTCCCGTTCGTCGTCCCGCTCTTCCGTCAACTCCCGCTGGGCCAGCGGCAGATCGAACGGCACGACCGGCACCCCCGCCTCCCGCGCCCAGCGGATCGCCGCCAGCTCCGGCGAGAACTCCGCGAACGGCAGGAAGACGAGTCCGCCCGCCTCACCACTGCCCGCCAGCGCCACCGGCGGCACGGTCGCCGGATCCCCGAGGTGCTCCAGCCATGGCGCGAACTCCTCGGGCAGCTCCACGAGCAGCACCTCGGGATCCACGGCCGCCAGCAGTCCGGGCATCGCGGCGGCCAGCGCGGGGGAGTGGTGCCGCACCCCGATCAGGAACGGAGCACGGCACCCGGCCAGCTCGGCGAGCGCGTCCCCGGGGCCGCCCGCTTCGATGAGTGCCGCCTCCGCGGCGATCTCCCCACCCGAAGCGTCTGCCCCGGCGTCAGAAGTGGCCACCCCAGTCTCCGAAGCCCCCTCACCCGAGGTCATCGCGCAGCTCCCACAGCGTCCGCCACAGCCCCGCACCGCTTTCCGCGCGCCGCCGCACCGGGCCGTCCCAGTAGCCGAGCAGCCGCGCGTGGTCGGCGGGGTCGTCCTTGCGCACGGTGCCGAGCAGATGGCCCGGCAGCGTCCGCACGACGTCCCGGCCGTCCCCGAGATACGCGGCGCCGATCCCCATGGACGTGGCGACCTGCACCGCCTCCGCCGTCGACATGACCGTCGAGGGCCGCTCCACCTCCCAGCCCTCGGCGCTGCGCCCCGAGCGCAGATCACGGAAGGCGGTGACCAGCGCCTCCAGGACGGTGTCGTCCACCGAGAAGGCGGCACCGGAACGGGCGAGGGCCGCCGTGGCCTGGCGCCGCACGAGATCCGTCTCGGCGGCCAGGTCGCCGATCGGGCCGACCGTCTCGAAGTTGAACCGCCGCTTGAGGGCGGCGGACATCTCGGAGACACCCCGGTCGCGGAGGTTGGCCGTGGCGATGAGGGTGAAGCCGGGCACCGCGTGCACCGTGCCGTCCGCGCCCTCCTGACCCGCCAACTCCGGTACGGAGATGCGGCGTTCCGAGAGCAGCGACACGAGGGAGTCCTGCACCTCGGGCAGGCACCGGGTGACCTCCTCGACCCTGGCCACCGCACCCCGCGCCATCGCGGTGAGCACCGGCGAGGGGACGAGGGCCTCGCGGCTGGGACCCTTGGCCAGGAGCATCGCGTAGTTCCAGCCGTAGCGCAGCTGGTCCTCCGTGGTGCCCGCGGTGCCCTGCACGGTGAGCGCGCTGGTGCCGCACACGGCCGCGG
This sequence comes from Streptomyces sp. NPDC052114, assembly GCF_040680155.1. NCBI lineage: Bacteria > Bacillati > Actinomycetota > Actinomycetes > Kitasatosporales > Streptomycetaceae > Streptomyces > Streptomyces sp. NPDC052114. The sequence goes on from NZ_JBFAWC010000006.1 coordinate 268,217, forward strand.
CCAGCAGCTCCGACAGCATCGACTTGGCGGTGCCGGGCTCGCCCACGAGCAGCAGCCCGCGCTCGCCCGCGAGCGTCACCACACAGCGCTCCACGAGCTGCCGGTCCCCCACGAACTTCCGTGTCACGGCCAGCGCCCGCCCCGCGCCGTCGCGCAGCTCCTCGCCGTCCGAACCGCAGACGAACAGCACCACCGCGCGCGGCGTCAGCCGCCAGCCGGGCGGCCGCGGCCCCTCGTCGTATGCGGCGAGGAACTCCAGCTCCTGCGCGTAACGGTCCTCGGGCAGCTCCATCTGCCGCGCCGTGTGCCCCGCACCCATGGCCCCTCGTCCCTTCTCCGTCCGCCGGCCCGTCATCGCCTGCCTCCCCTGCGGCCGCTCCGCTCCTTGAACTCCTCGTAGCCCGGACCGTCGCCGTCGACGACCCGCTGCCACGCCCGCGCGTACAGCTCGGGCACCGGGCGGTCCGGCACCTGGAAGCTGCCGTTCGTCTCCGGCAGGAGCGGGACCTTCCAGGTCTCCACCGGCAGATAGGGGGACTTGCGGTCGACCCAGCCGCCGGGCAGGAAGAGCGAGCGGCCCGCGCGGGACCGCTTGGCCTCCACCACCAGGTCCGTGCCGGCCAGTTCGGCACGGGCCTTCTTGAGCCGGGCCGGCTTCCAGCCCGTCCAGGCCGCCTGGCGGCGGTCCGTCGGGTCGGGCAGCGCGAGCAGCATCAGATAGATCACCGCCGCGTCCTCCGAGAGGCCGAACCGGTCCACCGCCGCCGCGACGACGTCCGGTGCGCCGATCAGCGGATGCTGCGGGGCCCCCGCGGGCCCGTCGGCGGTGAGGAGCACCTCGAACTCCTCGCCGACCAGCGTCCGCAGGGCCCGCAGAGGGTCGCTGTGCGCCACGAGACCGGACAGGAGCGTCAGCGCCGGATGGTCCGTGCCGCCCTGCTCCGCCCCGGGCAGCAGCGCCTCGGGGCGTACCCACACCGCGTCCCACTCGGCGCGGTGCCGCATCGGCGCGAGGACCAGGGCGGGGCCCGCCTCGACCAGGCCGCGGTCGTCCTCCCCGCCGCGCGGCGGCAGTCCGAAGGCCTCCCGCACGCGTCCTCCGGTCGTCTTGCCGTCCGTGCCCCAGCTCACCCGCAGGTCGAGGAGGAGGCCCGGGTCGGCGAGCCGCTCCCGCAGGATCCGCAGGGTCTCGGGCAGCACGGCGCGCAGGGGATCGCCGTACGGCAGGCGGTAGGCCAGCCAGCTCAGCATGTTCACGTACGGAGCCAGGGCGCTGCCCTGGAGCAGGGCCTCGCGATCCTCCGGCCCCAGGGTGTCGTCGAGTGTCTGCTCGGTGCGCCCGGTCAGTTCGGGACGGGTCTCGGGGTTGAGCACATGGTCGAGGATGGGGCCGGGGCCGATCTCCGCGACGGCCTGGGCGATCAGCTCGGGCGGGGCGACGCGGTGCCTGCCGCGGGCCGAGAGCCACAGCTCGGCGACGTCGTCCAGGGTGAAGCCGGTGGTCCACAACTCCTCGACGCGCTCCGGGGCGAGGGGCACGAGGGCAGCCGTGAACATCTGCCGCTGGGCGAGCGGCAGGTCGTGCAGCGCACCCCGCGCCGCCTTGGCCTCGGCGCTCTTGGCGCCCAGCGGCTTCAGCAGTTCGGCGGAGAGCAGGGTCTCCCTGCCGTACCCCTGCAGACCCGGCAGGCCGAGCAGCAGCAGGGCTCCGGCCACCGGGTTCACCCCGACGCGCTCGGCGAACTCCACCGCCTGCTCCGGACGGTAGGGCAGCGCTCCCCGCTCCCGCACCAGCGCGACGAGCCGCCGCAGCGCGGGCGCCCGGCACGGGTCCGCCGCGGAGCCGTACACATGGGAGGCGGTGAGGGCGAGGTCGTCCCACGCGCCGAAGGCGCCCGACGGGTCGTACTCGATGCCACTCCAGAACGCGTTGTCGCCCTCCACCCGCAGGCACGACACGATCAGCATGCGCCGTGCCCCGTCGACGAGGACCTCGCCGAGCCGCTCGGGGCTGGCCTTGTGGGACGTCTTGAGCTCCACCGCACGCAGGCGTCCGCGCGGGTCGACCAGCACCGCGCCGTCGTCGGCCCGCACCTGGAGCACGGTGTCGAGGAGTTCCAGGAGGGCGGCCCGGTGCGCGTCGTCCGTCGTCGGTGAGGCGGCCCGCAGGCCGAGCGCCACCATGCCGGGGCCGGTGAGCGTCAGCCAGGCCACGGCGGTGTCGGACAGCTTCACCTTGCCGGCGGGCGCATCGGTGCCCAGGGCCCGTCCCAGCGCCGCCAGTTGCTCGATCGCGGTGGTGGACTGGTCGCCCCGGCCGTAGTAGCGGTACGTGCCGTAGAAGTGCTGTGGTCCCGTCAGGCCCTCGGCGGCCTCGCGCAGCGCGCCGTCGAACGCGTGCCGGACACGGGCCCCGGCGTCGTCCTCCCGTGCGTCGCCGAGCCGGCGGGCCCGCTCGGCGAGGACGCCGATCCGCTTGGCGCAGCGCGCGGTCTCCTCGACGAGCCCGGCCACACCCCGGGCGAGCGCCTCGTCCGTGACCGCGGGCAGCAGCCGCGCCACGGCCGCCTCGGCGCTCTCGCCGCCCTGGACGGCGGCCAGCAGGGCCGCCGCGTCCGCGTCGGTCACCGCGCGCAGCGCCTCGGAGCCCCGCTCGTCGCGCGGCCGCAGCGCGTGCCAGTACCAGAGCGGCGGCACGAAACGGGTGCCCGCCGCATACGCGCTGCCCCGGTCGCCGATCTGCACCCGGGCGACGGCCATGCCGTCCACGTCCCGCAGCTCGATCACCGACTGGTTCCAGCCGAGCCGCACCGGGTGGAGCACCGATCCCGCGGGCAGACGCAGGGGCGCGGTCGGCAGGCCGTCCGTCGTCGCGGGCCCGCGCGTACCGTCGACGGAACAGGCCGTGCGGGCCCCGGACTTCTCGTCCAGGGTCACCCACCAGCCGAGCAGCCCGTCCTTGCTGCCGAACGGCGAGCCCTCAAGGCCCGCCTGCACGGGCAGCAGTCGGCAGTTCCCCTCGTCCAGGCTTGTGCCCGGACCACTGCCGACGAGGGCCGCGTCGAAGAACGCGGGTACGGAGGCACGGCCGCGGCGCGCGGTCGCGGGGTCGTACTCGTGCCACCGTCCTTCGTGCAGCACCCAGTGGGAGACGCCGTCCGAGGCGATCTCACGGCGCAGTTCCGCGAAGGCGGTGTCCCCGGCGTGCACCGGCCGCCCGCCGTAGCAGCGGCTGCCGTCGGGGAGCGCCAACGACACCGTGCCCGCGTCGTACCAACTGTCCTGGAGACCAGTCGGCTTGAAGACATCGGCGGGGCTGCCGGACCACACCGCGCGCCGGTCGTTGCCGTACCCCGACGCGATCAGCCACTGCCCGTCGACGAACCGGACCGTCGGCTCGCCGTGTCCCGGGGACTTCGCCGGCAGGGCCAGCGTGCGCTGGTCCAGGAGGCCTTCGGGACCGGCGAGCGCGACCTGGGGGCCGACCCGGACGATCAGCGCGGGCCAGGCGTCGGCGGCCTTGTACCACTGGTCGGCGAGATGGGGCCACTGCTGCTGTCCGGCCGCCATCTTGTTGACGCCGCCGAGCGTGCCGAGCGCCTCCTCCAGCGCGGGCCAGCCCAGCTCGTCGACGATGCCCGTCCGCAGGGTCCGGCCGAGGACCGGCGCCGGATCGAAGGACACGATCCGCTCCACCGCGTCCGGCGCGGTGGCGAGGACGGCGGGCTTGGAGAACCGCGTGACGTTCCGCACCAGCGTGTCCAGGCCCGGCAGTCCGACGGGCCGGTCGAGATCCGCGGCGCGGTGCGCGAGCCAGTCCGCGATGGCCGTGCGCAGCGCGGGGTGCTCCGCGGCCCGCTCCAGCCGCGCCGAGGGCACCGCGCCGGGCCCGTCGACGCTCGACAGACTCTCCACCCCCGCCCGCAGCAGCGTCCTGAACCGGGGGTCAGAGGCCAGCGCCGTCAGATCCCTGCGCCCCGGGCTGTCGTCCAGCAGCCAGTGCTGGAGCTCCAGGCTCTCCGCCTCCTTCGGCGGGGTGGCGACCGGCACCCCGGCCGCGAGCGCGCTGTCGAGGAGATCGAGGTCCACCTCGCAGCGCCAGCCGCGGTCGACGACGATCCGCACCGGCGTGCCGTCCTCGATCAGCCGCGGCGCGAGCCGCTCCACCAGCGTCAGTTCCGCGGCGAGGCGGCTCGACTCCCGCCAGCCGCGCTGCCGGTGCCGCGCCCACGCGCTCAGCCATTCCGCGGCGCTCGCCGATCCGTCCAGGAGCAGCGCGATCGCCCCGCACCGGTCGAGGAGCGCGAGCCAGGCCTCGTCGAAGGACTCCGCGGAGTCGCCCCCGGCGGTCGGCAGCAGCGTCAACAGCCGCTGCCGCACGGCCGGATCGGCCTCGGCGAGCTCGGCGAGCGCGGGCAGCGCGGACTTCCAGAAGCTGCCGGCCGCGCGCGTCATCGAGCCCGAGTGGATGATCTCCGCGAGCAGTGAGCACTCCTCGGCGCGGGCCGTGAGCCCCGCGTTCTTCGCGAGGCGGCGCAGGTCCTCCAGCATTCCGGCGTACGGGGCGATGCCCGCCGCGCAGCGCTGCAGCGACAACGTCCTGAACTGGTCGTACGCCTCCTGGCCCGACAGCCGTGCCGCGAGTCCCTTGGCGTGCTCGCGCAGCACCTTGCCGCTGAGCGCGCCCGCGCCCGCGAACTCCAGGAACACCTCCCGCAGCCGCTCCTCGTCGATCGCGAGGCCGTGCCGCTGCTCGGCCGCGCGGGCCTTGCCGAAGAACACCGAGGCGTGCTGGCCGGACTCGGCCGCCAGGAACAGCCGGGCGACCTGTTCGTAGTACGTCGGCAGGAAGTGCGGCACGGAGCGGTCGAGGCGGTCCCCGATCTCGTCGAAGCCCTCCTTGGCGTGGCCGGGCTTGCTGCCGACCAGCCGCCCGAGGCGCTCCATCTCCTTGACCACGGCGAGCGCGTGCCGGCCGTTCGCCGGGTCGTTGACCAGGGCCCAGGCAGGGAAGCCGAGCGACTGGCGCTGCACCCGCCCGACCGTCGTCGTCGCGTCGGCGCCGAAGCCCAGGTACTCCAGGGCGAGGTCCTCGGCGGGGCCGATCGCCTCCGGCACCAGGCGCACCACCGTGCGGCCTTCGAGCACCGGGTGTGTGTACGCCCGCGCGGTGAGCGTGTCCCCGGCCGCGCCGTCCCCGGCCGGCGGCAGCACCGCGCCCGCCTCCAGCAGCTTCAGTTCCGTGCTCACAGCTCCACCCCGTCCTCGTCGTGCTCGCTCTTGGCCACGCGCCCCGCGTGGATGAGGGCGGCCATGCGGACGCCCTCCGACCAGGCCACAGGACCCACCTCGCCGAGCGGCACCCGGCGTCCTCCCGCGGCCCGCCACTCCAGGCCGCCCGTGTACGCCTCGCTCTCGGGGTAGTCGTCCCCCAGCCAGTACGCCGCCTCCAGCGCGCGGCCGTCCTCCGTCAGCGGGCACACCGCGTAACCTCCGCGCACGCGGTATCCGTACGACCCCGCGCGGGTGGTCGCGTGGCGCAGCTCCTCGAACTTGGCGTTGGCGTACGCCCCCCACTCCTGCGCCGCCCCGTCGATGTCGTCCGGGCGCGGCCACACCTCGCGGAACAGCTGGTCCAGGCCCTGCTCGACGGCCAGCTCGGCGGCGAACTCCCGCAGGTCCTCCAGGTCTTCGAGGAGCACCGGGTGCGGGATCAGCACCTGCTCGGCGTCCAGCCGCACCGAGTCGCCGTCCAGGTCGACGATGCCGAGGCCCCGCTCGGGGTCGGCGTCCCGCAGGAACCCGGCGCGCTCGGTGTCGGCTTCGCCGTCGGCCCCCACCGGCGCCACCACCAGGTCCCGCAGCGCCCCCTGCCAGGCCGCGTCGGGCCAGACCCGGGCGAGCAGCCCGGCGGGCACGGGGAGTGAGCGCACCAGCCAGGTGTCCACCTGCGCCCGACACTCCCGCTCGTGCCGCTCCAGCCACTCGGCGAGCTGGCGCAGCCGCACCACCTCGGCGTCCTCGCGCAGCTTCGCGGGGACCTGCTTCAGCGTGCGCCCCGCGGAATTCCTGCACAGCACCCGCGTGCCGTCCAGGGTGACCGCGTACCCGCCCGCCGTCTCGACCCAGCCCATGACAGGACCCCTCCCAGACCTCCTGCTTTCCATGTCGATCACAGTAGGTGAGGGGTCTGACAATCCGTCTCCGGCCCCGGAATCAGGGGGTGGGCGCGGGGGCGGAGGCGGGCCCGGGCGGCGGCGCGGCGTTGTGCAGCCGGATGCCGCTGAAGCCGAGTCCGCCGGCGGTGACGGCGTCCCAGAACTCCCAGAGGTCGTTGACGAACCGCAGTTGGATGTCGGCCTCCTGATGCAGGGCGAGGAGGTCGGTCACGGGCTCGGGCGGGCCGAGCGGAGTCACGCTCCGTGTCGCGACCCAGGCGTGCGGATCGGGCCCGCCGAACGGCTCGAAGTCGGCCGCGGGCAGCCGGTACGCGTAGAGCCGGGCGGTCAGGAAGCGTTCGGCCCAGGCGTACTCGACGGCGTGCACCCGCCGTTCGCGCCCCGCACCGAGCACGGCGCGGCGGTCCGCCGCGGTGGTCGTGGCGGTGACCCAGGCCATGGCGCGCGGGCACTGCCGGGGAAACCAGTACGAGGGGGAGTTCGCGGCGTCGACGGCCCAGACGTACGGCTCGCGCTGTCGCGCCGTGCCGGCGACGTGCGGGTGGAACACGCTGATGGACGGGTCCTCGGAAAAGTGCAGAACTTCGCCCGGGTTCGGTCTCATCGGGGCATGGTCCCCCGCACGTGCACCGTGCCGCACGGGCTTTTTGTGCGGGGTACCACGGGTACCCGGCGCGCGGCCGGTCGACACCAAGGACACCAACGGGCCGCGGGACTCCCGCACGTACTCCGATCCCGCGGGCCATTCCTTCACTCTGGCGGCCGTCCCGGAGTAGAGGCCCGCCCTCCGCGAGGCCCTCCTGTGAGAGGTGCTCCCGCGGAGGGTGCTCTCGTGGGCAGACGTCCCGTAAGAACCCCTTCCGCGGCAACCGGTCCGAATCCCGCTGGATACGCCCGCATCCGAATCCCTCTGGATACGCCCGCAGCGGAACTCCCCGCTGGCATACGCACGTTGAGGTCCATCCCATCACCCTCTGTGGCATCCTTTCCGTCCACACGTATCTCGCGCGCGGGGAGGTGGCGCCACGTGGCCGCACGGTCGAAGCCCCTTGCGACGGGCAGCGGTCCGGCGCGGGAGCGCGGGGCGGACGCGGGAGGCCAAGCGCCCGATCCCGAGGGCCGTCGCTACTTCGCGGTGCTGTTCCTCGTGCATCTCGTCGTGATGGTCGCCCTGATCGTCTTCGCGGTCATCGGTGACTCGGCGACCGCGCTGACCGTCGCCGGGGGCGGCTTCATCGCGTACGTCTCCGCCGCCATGACGTTCTTCGCGCGCCGCGAAGAGCGCCAGGAAGTGACGCAGCATCTGCTGACGTTCCTCGCCGCGTTCTTCGTCGCGGTGGTCGCCGGGGCGATCCTGTGGTGGGTGCGGGCGGCGCAGCCCGACGACGTTCTGGGCGACGCGCGCCTGAAGGGCGACATGGTGGGCGCCGGGGCGACGGCGCGGCTGGTCGTGGCCCGTGACCCGGGCTCCCACGACGAGCTGAAGGCGACGTTCACCGCGAGGCAGATCGCGGCGGGGGAGTCACCGTGTCTGGGCATGGGAAAGCTGAGCTTCCAGGGCGGGGACATCGAGAAGGCGCACTCCGTCCCGCTGGAGAAGACGCTCACCCCCACCCTGAGGCTCGACGACCCGGGCCCCGACGTCTCGGTCGACATCCAGCTCGTCGGCAACGCCGACTGCCGGGTCAAACTCACGCTCAAGAAGGCGGAGTACCGCCGGTAGCCGAAGGAGGGCGTCATGCCCCGCACAGTGCCGTCAGCAGCCCGCCGGGCGTCTTCCCGCGCGCGCCTCGTCACCGCCGCGTGCCTGTCGGCCCTGGTCCTGGCCGCGTGCGGCGGCGGAGGCGGCGAGGACCGGGCGGCCGACAAGGCCCCGACGCGTAAGGACGGGAAGGACGCCGACGCCGGGAAGTCGCTGTTCGACAAGAAGACGGTCAACGTCGCGGTGAAGAAGGGCCAACCGGGATTCAGCACGCGCAGCGAGGAGGAGGACGACTTCGCGGGGTTCGAGGCGCAGTTGGTGCAGTTCCTCAGCACGGACCTTGACTTCAAGGCGGCGGACTGGGACGTCCAGTCCCGCAACCGCGAGAAGGTGCTGACGGAGGGGAGCATGGACCTGGTGGTGGCCACGTACTCCATCACCGCGCCTCGCGACAAGGAGATCGACTTCACGGCGCCCTATCTCAAGACCTATCAAGGAGTGCTGGTCCGCGAGAAGGAGAAAGGGATCAAGCGCCTTGCGGACGTCGACGGCAAGCGGGTCTGCAGCGTGCGCGGCTCCACGGGTGACCCCGAGAGCGAGAAGGACGCCAAGGCGAAGAAGGCGGTGCGCGACGCGCTGGGCCCGAACGTGGTGGCCGAGCTCCGCAACAGCTACAAGTCCTGCGTGAAGGAGCTGATCCGCGGCAACTTCGGCGCGGTCTGGACCGACAAGATCATCCTGGAGGGGTTCGAGCGGGATCCGCGCTACCGCAAACACGTCAAGGTGGTCAGGAACATCACCGTCAAGAAGAAGCAGTTCTACGGCATCGGTCTGCGCGAGGGCCACGAAGCGGACTGCCGCCGGCTGAACGACGCCCTGAAGCGCTTCCTCGACACCGAGTGGGCGATGGCCTTCCACACGTACTTCCCGAGCATCACGGAGCGCGTGGCGGGCTACGAACAGCAGTACAAGCCCACCGACGACGAGTTCGAGGCACTGGCCAAGACGTCGTGCGGGCGTGAGTAGACCGCGGGGAGCGGCGGGGTGTCAGCGCTTCTTCCAGAACGCCATCAGGTCGGCCAACGCGCGGATGATCTCCGGCCGTTCCGCCGCGTCCGCCCGGCGCAGGCTGATGACGAGTGACAGCAGGATCATCACGACGAAGAGTCCGACGACGTAGAGAAAGATCATCGGCGTCGCGACGGCCACTTGCTCCAGCACGGCCCACATACCGCCTCCCGGGGACGGTCGAGCCGCCGCATCCGAGAGGACTCCGCCGGGAGCGAAGATCCCAACGAAGGCAGGCGGACACCTGTCATGACGCAGTGCCCGCCGACTGCGCCCTTCGGACGACCGAAGGCTTCGTTGAGACCTCGAACCACACAGGTGCTGCTCGGCACGGGCTGGGCGGCCGCCTTGTTCCCTCAAGAGGCCGCGGTCACGAAGCGACATGGCGGGCAACGGCTGAGACGTTGCCCCCAAGAGGCCTCGCGCCCTCTCACTGTAGGGGCGCGAGCGGATCGCTGACAACGAGTGCAGCGGTCCTCACCGCAGGGGGAAGATCGTGGTCCGCGTCCGACCGCGTCGTCCCCCGGTAGCGCCGTCGCCCGAGTGCCCCGCGCCCTACGCGTCCCTCCGCCGGAGCGACCACCACCCCGCCAGGAGCGCCGCCCCCGTCCACAGGGCCGTGATCCCGAGGCCCGTCCACGGGGCCAGGCCGCTCGGCGGGTCGGCGTACAGGACCTGCTGGCCCGCGCGGTCGGGGAGGTAGTCCGCGACGGAGCCGGACGTCTCACCAAGGACCATGGAGACGATCAGGATGAACGGGATCAGGATGCTCAGCACGGCGAGGCCGCTGCGCAGGACCGCCGTGAGGCCGGCGGCGAAGAGGGCCATCAGGGCGAGGTAGACGGCCCCGCCCAGGCAGGCGCGCAGCGCGGCCGGGTCGCCGGGGCCCAGGGCCGAGTCGCCGAGGAAGGCGCTGCCGCCGAGGAACGACACGAACGTCGTCACCAGGCCCATCGCCAGCGCGAGTCCCGCCACGTTCGCGAGCTTGGCCGCGTAGAACAGGCCCCGGTTCGGCACCGCCGTCAGCGACGCGCGGATGGCGCCGCCCTGGTACTCGGCCGACATGGCCGCCGTGCCGAAGGAGATGGCCGCGATCTGACCGAGGTCGAGGCCGAGGAAGACGGTGAACAGTGCGTCGAAGTCGGCGCTGTCCGCCTCGGAGTCGCCGGTCGCCGCATTGGCCGCCACGGCGAATCCGGCCGTCAGCAGGAACACGGCCAGCAGTGACCACACGGCCCCGCGCAGGGTCCTGATCTTGATCCACTCGGAGCGGAGTACGGCGGCGGTGGACATGGTCAGGCCTCCTGCGGGGCGGGTGCGGAGAATTCCGTGGCGGAAGCGGTGAGATCGAGGTAGGCCTGCTCCAACGTGGCCTCCTCGGAGGCGAGTTCGAGGAGCACGATGCCCTCCCGGGCGGCGAGGTGGCCGACGGCATCGGTCTCGGCGCCGTCGATCAGCAGGCGCCCGCCGTCCGCTGCGACGGGGGTGTGGCCGTGCCGCACCAGCGCCTCCCGCAGCCGCGCGGGTTCCGTCGTACGGACGCGGGCGCGCGGTGTCACACGCGCGGCGATGAAGTCCTTCGTCGACGTGTCCGCCAGCAGCCTGCCCCTGCCCAGGACGATCAGATGGTCCGCGAACGACGCCGTCTCGCCCATGAGATGGCTGGAGACGAGCACGGTGCGGCCCTCCTTCGCGAGGGTGCGCAGCAGCTCGCGGATCCAGATGATGCCCTCGGGGTCGAGGCCGTTCGACGGCTCGTCGAGCAGCAGTACCCGGGGGTCGCCGAGCAGGGCCGCGGCGATGCCGAGCCGCTGGCGCATGCCGAGCGAGAACGTCTTCACGCGGCGGGACGCCGCCTTCGCGATGCCGGTCAGTTCGAGGACCTCGTCCACGCGTCGGCCGGGGATGCGGTTGCTTGCCGCGAGAGCCAGAAGATGACCGCGGGCGGTCCGGGACCCGTGCGGTGCCTGCGCGTCCAGGAGCGCGCCGACGTGCCGCAGCGGTTCGTCGAGCCGCGTGAACGGGCGGCCGCCGATGGTCGCGGTGCCCGCACTCGGGCGGTCGAGGCCGAGCATCAGACGCATGGTGGTGGACTTGCCCGCGCCGTTGGGCCCCAGGAACCCGGTGACCCGGCCCGGCCGGACGGAGAAGGTGAGGCGGTCGACCGCGTGCACCCGTCCGTAGACCTTGCTCAGGTCCTTCACTTCGATGGCTGTCATGGTGACGAGCCTGCCGTTCGCGGGGGAGGGGCCGCTTCCCCCGGCCGAGGGAACGTCCTCCCCCGCGCGGGGGAGGCAACTCCCGCGCCCCAGGCGGATCGTGACTCCCGCGAGGCCCGCGTCACCCTGCCGTTACAGTGACCGGCATGCCGATCACCGTTCTGCTCGTCGACGACGACGCGCTCGTGCGCGCCGGGCTGCGCGCCATCCTGGAGGCGCAGCCCGACATCGAGGTCGTCGGCGAGGCGGCGGACGGCGCGGCCGTCATCCCCCTGGTCGGGAAGCTGAGGCCGGACGTCGTCGCCATGGACGTGCGCATGCCGCTGATGGACGGCATCGAGGCGACCCGGGCCGTCCTGCGGACGGTCGCCGACCCGCCGAAGATCCTCGTCATCACCACGTTCGAGGAGGACGAGTACGTCTACGGTGCGCTGCGCGCCGGCGCCGACGGGTTCCTGCTCAAGCGCGCGAGGCCCACCGAGATCGTGCACGCGGTGCGGATCGTCGCCGAGGGCGATTCGCTGCTGTTCCCGCCCGCGCTGCGCTCCTTCGCCGCCGCGCACGGCAACGCCTCGGCGCGCGACGCCTTCGCGAAGGCCGCGCTCACCGGCCGCGAGGGCGAGGTCCTGCGGTGCGTCGCGCGCGGCCTGACGAACGCGGAGGTGGCGGCCGAACTGCACCTGGGCACCGAGACGGTGAAGACGCACGTCAGCGCGGTGCTGGCGAAGCTCGGCGCACGCGACCGCGTGCAGGCCGTGATCGCGGCGTACGAGTCGGGCTTCATCACCCCCGGGGCCGAGGGGTAGCGCCGCCGCCGCGCCGGGCGCGCGGACGGGCGGCGTGCCGGGTACGCGGACGGGCGCCGCGTCGAGGGCGCGGCGCCCGACGCGGCGTGCCGTTCCCTCAGACGGACCGGTGGTACTGGTCCGGCACGTGCACCTCGCCGCCCAGCTCACGCGCGGCGCGCCGCGCCCAGGAGGGGTCGCGCAGCAGTTCCCGGCCGAGCAGGACGGCGTCCGCCTCGCCGTTGGCGAGGATCTTCTCCGCCTGTTCCACGTCGGTGATCAGGCCGACGGCGGCGACCGGAAGGTCCGTCTCGGCCTTCACCCGTGCCGCGAAAGGGACTTGGTAGCCGGGGCCGACGGGGATCTTGACCCCCGCCGCGTTGCCGCCCGTGGAGACGTCCAGCAGGTCGACGCCGTGCTCCTTGAGGGTGCGGGCGAAGCGCACGGTGTCGTCGACGGTCCAGCCCGCCTCCTCCAGCCAGTCGGTGGCGGAGATGCGGAAGAACAGCGGCTTGTCCTCGGGCCACACGGCCCGCACCGCGTCGACGACTTCGAGTGCGAAGCGGGTGCGGTTCTCGTACGGGCCGCCGTACGCGTCGGTGCGCTTGTTGCTGTGCGGGGAGAGGAACTCGCCGATCAGGTAGCCGTGCGCGCCGTGGATCTCGGCGACGTCGAAGCCGGCGTCCAGCGCGCGCCGCGCGGCGTCGGCGAACTCCGTGACGACCTCGCGGATCTGCTCGACGGTGAGCTCCGTCGGCACGGGGTGGCGCTCGTCGAAGGCGACGGCGCTGGGCGCGAGCGGCTGCCAGCCGTGCGCGTCGGGGCCGACCGGGGCGCCGCCCTTCCAGGGCCGGTCGGTCGACGCCTTGCGGCCCGCGTGGGCGAGCTGGATCGCCGGCACGGTGTCCTGGCTCCGCAGGAAGTCCGTGATGCGGCGGAACGCCCGTACCTGCGTGTCGTTCCAGATGCCCAGGTCGTACGGGCTGATGCGGCCCTCGGGGCTGACGGCGGTGGCCTCGACGACGATCAGGCCCGTGCCGCCGGCGGCACGGGCCGCGTAGTGCGCGAAGTGCCAGTCCCGCGGGGCGCCCGTCTCGGGCCCCTCGGGCGCCGCCGAGTACTGGCACATCGGAGGCATCCAGACCCGGTTGGGGATCGTCAGCGATCGCAGGGTGCAGGGCTCGAACAGCGCGCTCACGGCGGCCTCCCAATCGTCAGGGCTGAAGTGCTGCTCGTACGATAGACCCCGTAGTACGGAAAATGTCAAACTACGATGGCTCTCGTACAATGACGATGAGGATCAGGGACGCCGCCTCAGGAACACAGGACGAAGTGGAGCCGCCATGACGACCGCCGCCGCGACCGGCAGCGCGAGCAGCAGGACGCTCGCCCACCCCGAGCCGCAGGAGATCCGGCTGGAGGGCGTGCTGCACGCCCTGGCCGACCCGCTGCGGCTGCGGGTGGTGCGTGACCTGGCCCGGGAGGAGGGCGCGGACGGGCTCTCCTGTTCGCACTTCGACCTGCCCGTCACCAAGTCCACGCTGACGCACCACTTCCGCGTGCTGCGCGAGAGCGGTGTCATCCGGCAGATCTACCGCGGCACGACCAAGCTGAACGTGCTGCGCCGTGCCGACCTGGACGCGCTCTTCCCCGGCCTGCTCGACAGCGTCCTCGCCGCGGCCGTGCGCCAGGTGGACCCGCCCGGCGCCGACGGCTGACCGGCCGCCGACCCGTCTGATCGACCCGCCGCGACCCGTCGGATCAGCCCGCCGCGCCCCGCGCGGCGGCCCGCAGCCCCGGCCAGTCCGGGATCTTCACCACGCCCCGCCCCAGCGAGCGCCCCAGCTCCGCCTCCGCCCGCTCGATCGCCAGCCATCCCGACCACTCCACGGGCGCCTGCCCCAGGGCCCTGAGCCCGGTCAGCGGATCGGACGAAAGCTCCCTCCGTACGAGGGCGGGGGCGTCGTCGAGCAGGGAGAGCACCGTCTCCTTCGCGCACGGGCGATTGGTGCCGATGACGCCGGTCGGGCCGCGCTTGATCCACCCGGCCACGTACTCGCCGGGGGACGGCACGCCGTCGCGCAGCACCCGGCCCGCGGCGTGCGGCACCGTGCCCCGGTCCGGGTCGAACGGCAGCCCCTCCAGAGGGACTCCGCGATAGCCGACCGAGCGCAGCACCAACTGGGCCGCGATGTCCTCGTACCGCCCCGTACCCGTCACCCCGCCCCTGCCGTCCGGCACCGTGCGCTCGAACCGCACCCCGGCGACCCGGCCCGCGGGGCCCGCCGTCAGGGAGACGGGACGCAGGAAGAAGCGCAGTCTGATCCGGCGCGCCAGGTCCCGGGCGGGGCGCTCGGCCCAGCCGCGCAGCACCTCCACGTTGCGGCGGCTCGCGGCGGGCAGCCCCGAGGGGTCGGCGTACGCGGGGTCGAGGGCCAACTCCGCCGGGTCCACCAGGACTTCGGTGTCCGGGAGCGAGCCGAGCTCCCGCAGCTCCTTGGTGGTGAACCGGGCCTGCGAGGGCCCGCGCCGCCCCACCATCTGCACCTCGCGCACCCGGCTGTCCGCGAGCACGCCGAGCGCCGCGTCCGGCATGTCGGTGGGCAGCAACTCGGAGACGCCCCGGGCCAGCATGCGGGCGACGTCCACCGCGACGTTCCCGACGCCGATGACGGCGGCGGACTCCACGCCCCGCACGAAGCCGTCCTGCGCGAAGCCGTCCGTCAACGCGTCCGGGTGCGCGCTGTACCAGGAGACGAACTCGGTCGCCGAATGGCTGCCGGGCAGGTCCTCGCCGGGCACCCCGAGCCGGCGGTCCGCCGCCGCGCCGACGCAGTAGACGACCGCGTGGTAGAGGCCGAGCAGCCGCTCCGGTGGCACGGTGCCGGGGCCGATCTCGACGCCGCCGAGGAAGCGCACCCGCTCGTGCTCCAGGACCGTACGCAGGTTGTTCTGCAAGGACTTGATCTTCTCGTGGTCCGGCGCGACGCCGTAGCGGACCAGGCCGTACGGGCAGGGGAGGCGGTCGAGCACATCGACCCGCACGTCCGGCACCCGGTCCTGCTGGACGAGGGTCTGCGCGGCGTACACCCCGCTGGGACCCGCTCCGACGACGGCGACCTGCAGCACGTGGTGCTCCCTCCGCGAGACGGGCCCGGGACGGTCCCAGGATCGCACCACGGGGTCGCGCTGTCAGGGGTATGCGGTGGTCGGGGGAGACCTCCGTACGCCTGAGCGCGCCGTTCCTGTTCAAATGCGATTGCACGGATAGCGTGCGCTTGTGAGGGATAGCTCATATTTTGACGTTTCTGATCACTATCAGCCGGATGGTGCCGTCACGGTCTGGCCGGGCGGGGAGTCCCAGGGATACGGCCCCGCCGCGCCCGGCGACGTCCTTCCGCCCTGGTGCCACGTCCGCCTGACCTTCGCGGACGGCGCGGCGCTCGACGTCCTCGCCGTGGCGGCGCAGGGCCACGTGCCCGTCGATCCCCCGCGCGCCGAGCCCCTGCTCTTCCTCGACGGCCTCGTCACGCGAGCCGACAAGGCCGAGCGCCCGCCGCACGACGCCTGGCCGGTCGTCGCGGAGCAGTACGCGCAGGGTGAGACCGACCCGCCGAGCTCACGGCCTGACGCCTTCTCCGGCAGCCCCTCCGACGGCTTCGACGGCTCCTCCCGGGAGCCCGTCGCCACGCGCCGGGCCCGCCCGGCCCTGCCGCGCGGCAACGCGGGGCGCCGCGCCGTCGCCGACACCTACCGCGCCGCGCAGGACGAGGGGCGCGACCCGGTGCTCGCCGTGATGTGCGCGACCGGGCGCAGCCGCCGCAAGTCGCTCAGGCTGATCGCGGGCGCGCGCGACGCGGGCTATCTGACGCCGCGCCACCACCGCAGGTAGCGAAGGCCGACGGCCCCGGGGCGCGGCGGACGGCCGCTCCCCGGTCCGGCGCGCGGCCCTCAGTCCATCTCCCGCATCCGGCCGATCTCGCTCGACTGCTGTGCCACCACGTCGTTCGCCATCTCCTCCACCTGGACGTTGTTGCCGTCCGAGAGGACCTCCGTGGCCATGGTGATCGCGCCGTTGTGGTGCGTGATCATCAGCTTGAGGAAGAGCTCGTCGAAGGCCTTGCCCTTCGCGGCGCGCAACTGCTTCAGCTGTGCGTCCGTCGCCATGCCGGGCATCGTCCCGTGGTCGTGTCCGGCGTGTTCGCGCGGCCCGCCGTGGTTCTTCAGCCAGCCCTTCATCGCACCGATCTCCGGCCCCTGCGCGGCGCTGATGCGCGACGCGAGCCGCTTGACGCGGCTGGATTCGGCCCGCTTCGGGGCCAGTTCGGTCATCTTCAGGGCCTGTCCGTGGTGCACGATCATCATCTGCGTGTAGGTGAAGTCGGCCGAGTTGGGCGTGTCGTCGTCGGCCCGCTGCTCGGCGGCGTCCTGCGCGGACAGCGTCTCCGCGGCCTCGCCCGGCTTGCCGGGCGCGATCACCGAGGGCCCCGGCGAGGCCTTGTGCCCCGCGTCGGATCCGCCGTCACCGCCCGCGTCGGAGTCGCAGCCCCCGAGCAGGAGGACGGCTGTCGTCATGAGCGCGGTGGCGGCGGACGTACGACGGTTGAGCACTGCGACCTCCTGTGACACGCGGGTGTTCCGAGGGTTGTCCTAGCACGCGGCGGGGCTGCGGTGACAGGACGGCCGTATGACGAGTTTGTTGCACCCTATTGATCTGTGCATGACGGGCACGATACTGCCGGTGGACGCGATCCGTTCCACTGCGAACGGCGACAAGGGAGGACGCAGTGACCCTGAACAACCCCCGAACTCGGCGCAGACGCCTGGGAGTCGGCGTGGCGGCGGCGGGACTGCTCGCCGCGCTGCTCACCGCCGCGCCCGCGGGAGCGATCCCCGACCCCGGCGACTCGCCCGCAGCCCCTCAGGGCGTATCCAAGAGCGAAGAGAAGCAGACGAAGGACGCCATCGGGCGCGGCGACATCCCCGCGCCCGGCGAGATCGACCGCTCGGACAACATCGAGCACCTGGCCAACGTCCCCAAGGACGCGCTGCCCGGCCTGAACACGGACATCGCCTTCCAGGGGAAGTACGCCTTCGCCGGCAACTACGACGGCTTCCGCATCTACGACATCAGCAACCCCAAGGCGCCCAGGACGGTTTCGCAGGTCCTGTGCCCCGGATCGCAGAACGACGTCTCCGTCTCGGGCAACCTGCTCTTCCTGTCGACGGACTCCTCGCGCAGCGACAACTCCTGCAACAGCACCTCCCAGCCCGCGACGGAGAAGTCCTCGTGGGAGGGCATGAAGATCTTCGACATCAGCGACAAGGCGAACCCCAAGTACGTCTCGGCGGTCGAGACGGCCTGCGGCTCCCACACGCACACGCTGGTGCCGGAGCGCAAGAACGTCTACGTGTACGTCTCCTCGTACTCCCCGAGCGCGACGTTCCCCGACTGCCAGCCGCCGCACGACGGCATCTCCGTCATCAAGGTGCCGCGCAAGGCCCCCGAGAAGGCCGCGGTCGTGGGCTTCCCCGTGCTCTTCCCCGGTGAGGGCCCCGACGGCGGCGGCAACCCGGGCGGGCCCACCAACCCGGGCGTCCAGAAGACCACCGGCTGCCACGACCTCACCGTGCTGCCCTCCGAGGACCTCGCGGCCGGCGCCTGCATGGGCGACGGCATCCTGTTCTCGATCAAGGACCCCGAGCACCCGAAGGTCATCGACCAGGTCCAGGACAACAAGAACTTCGCGTTCTGGCACTCGGCGACCTTCAACCAGAAGGCGAACAAGGTCGTCTTCACCGACGAGCTGGGCGGCGGCAGCGCCGCCACCTGCGACGCGGCCACCGGCCCCGAGCGCGGCGCCAACGGCATCTACGACATCAAGGGCAAGGGCGACAAGCGCAAGCTCGTCTTCCGGAGCTACTTCAAGATCCCGCGCCACCAGGGCGCGACCGAGAACTGCGTGGCCCACAACGGCTCGCTGATCCCGGTCAAGGGCAAGGACCTCATGGTGCAGGCCTGGTACCAGGGCGGCGTCTCCGTCTGGGACTTCACCGACTCCACCCGGCCCAAGGAGATCGGCTACTTCGACCGCGGTCCGCACACCACCGACAAGATCACCGTCTCGGGTTCCTGGTCGGCGTACTACTACAACGGCCTGGTCTACTCGAACGAGATCAACCAGGGACTCGACGTACTGAAGATCAACGACAAGCGCACGGACCCCGGGCGGAAGGTCCGCCTGCATGAGCTCAACGTCCAGACCCAGCCGGACTACTTCGACTAGTCGCTCGACCGGCCGCTGAGCCGCCTGGCCGGCCGGTCGGCCCCGCAGGTCCCGTCGGGTGGCGTGTCGCCCGGCGGGACCCCCAGCTTCCAGTCGAGGTCGTAGCGCTGGAACAGCTCGGCCCGCAGCGTCCCCAGCGGCATCGGCGCCCCCGGGATGAGCAGGGCGACGACCGTGCCCATCAGCAGCGCCCGCAGCAGCGGATAGTCCCGGTCGACGTCCGTCGATCCGTAACGCACCACCGTGTCCCGCAGCAGCTCGGCCAGCCGCTGCTGCTCGGGGCACTGCACGAAGCCCTCGGCCTGCAGGATGCCCGCCATGTGCGTGCGCATGAGCAGTGGTTCGTCGCGGGCCAGGCCCAGGATCGCGTCGATGGCACGCGCGAGGCGCTCGCGGCCGTCCTCGGTGCGCGGCTCCCGTTCCAGGCCCGCCTCCAGCGTGCGGTGCATCAGCCGGTGCACCGCCGACTGGAGCAGCTGCCGCTTGCCGGGGAAGTAGTACGACACCAGGCCGCGGGCCGCGCCCGCGCGGTCCGCGATGTCGCCGAGCGTCGTGGCCTCGTAGCCGCGCTCGCCGACCAACTCCACCGTGGCCTGCAGCAGCCGCTCCCGGGAACGCCTGCGCAGCTCTTCATTCACCGACGGGCTACGCGGGGACATCCTGAATAACTCCTGCGTTGACTGGCTCCGAGCCAATATACTCAGCGAGTCCCGTCCAAGGGGCCCGTACGGGTCCCGTTCGGGACACGACGGCCTCGGGCAGGCAACACCGCGGGGGAGTGTTGCCTGCTCGCAGGCGGTTCGGCGCGGTCCGACCGGCCGCTCTCCTCGCCGATCCGGCCCGCCCTCCCTAGAGTGGGCCGGGGGGCCGAGGAGGCTTGCTGACATGGACCAAGAGCAGATCCTGTCCCGGATCACGGCCATGGTCGAGGACGAGAAGAAGCTGCGCGACGCGCTGGCCGCGGGCGAGATCGACGAGCCCACGGAGCACGCCCGGCTCGGCGCCCTGGAGCGTGAGCTCGACCAGTGCTGGGACCTGCTGCGCCAGCGGCGCGCCAAGGCCGAGTTCGGCGAGAACCCCGACGACGCGCGGGTCCGCCCGGCCGACGAGGTCGAGGGATACCAGTCATGATTCCCGCGCCGTACTGAGGAGCCCGCCATGGGAGCCGAACGAGGCAGGCCCTACCGGGGAAACGCCATCACCGTCACCTTCGACGCCGGGCGCTGCATCCACGCGGCCGAGTGCGTGCGCGGTCTGCCGCGGGTCTTCGACACGGCCCGGCGGCCCTGGATCCTGCCGGACGCGGCGCCCGCGGACGAGGTCGCCGAGGTCGTCAGGCGCTGCCCGTCCGGCGCGCTCCAGTACGAGCGGGCCGACGGCGCCACCGAGACGGCGGGCCCGGAGACGACCGTGCGGCGGTTCCCGGACGGCCGGATCGTCGTGCGGGGCGAGCTACGGCTGTCCGTCGAGGGCGGGGCGGAGTCGCGCGAGACACGGGTGACGCTGTGCGGCTGCGGCCGCAGCGGCAACCAGCCGTTCTGCGATCACGCCGGGCCCTGCGACCCGTCCGGCCGGCCCGAGTCCTCGGACGACGCGTCCGAGGACGGCAGGACCGTCACCTGACGAGGTCGAGGACCGGCTCCAGGGCGTCCGGGCGCGCGGCGGGCGGCAGGTGGTCGACGAAGTGCACCGCGCAGCCGAGGCCCGCCGCGCCGCCGTCGGCCCGCCGGTCGTCGCCCACCATGAGGACGTCCCGCGGATCGGTCCCGAGCGCCTCACAGGCCACCGCGAACAGCCGCGGATCGGGCTTCTGGATGCCGTGCTCGTACGACAGGACGTACGCGTCGACGTAGGGATCGAGCCCGTGGGCGCGGAAGACGGGCCGCAGGTCCCAGCCGATGTTGCTGACCACCCCGACGCCGACGCCCCGCTCGCGCAGCCCGGACAGGACCCGCGCCGCGTCGCCGTACGGGCTCCACGCGCGCGGGCTCATGTGCCGCTCGTACAGCGCGTCGTGCAGCCGGGGGTCGGGCAGCGGCACCTCACGGGCGAGACCCGTGTACGCGGCGCGGTGCAGCTCGGCGCTCTCGTCACGGGTGGCCCACAGGTCGGCGAGGTGCGCAGGGACGGCGACGGGCGAGGCCCCGCCGGGCAGCGCGCCCGCCCGCTCCAGGGCCTCGGCGGTTCGGCTCAAGTCGTCCTCTGGGAGCGCGACTTGGAGATCGTCGAGCACGGCCCGCAGCCAGGACTCGGTCGGCTCGATGCGGAACAGGGTCCCGGAGAAGTCGAAGAGCACGCCCTTGATCGTCATGCCCAGGATCCTCCGCGACCGGCCGACGCGGGGTCAAGTGCGGCCCGTGGCGCGCCGTCCGGGGCCGTACGCGTACGTCGCCACGGCCAGCGCCACCACCAGGGCGCCCAGCAGCCAGCCGCCCAGGACGTCGGACGGCCAGTGCACGCCGAGCCAGATCCGCGTCAGGCCGACCCCGACGACGGAGACCACCGCGAGGGCCACCGCCGTGCGCCACAGGAGCGGGCCCACGCCGTGGACGCGCAGCAGCCACAGGAGCAGGCCGCAGACGACGGCGGCCGTCATCGCGTGGCCGGAGGGGAAGGCCGCGTAGTGCGCGGAGTCCACGGGGTCGGGCCACTGGGGCCGGGGCCGGTCGAACGCCGCCTTGAGGGACTGCTGCACCACCGAACCCAGCACGCAGGCACCGGCCACCCACAGCGCGAGCCACCGCGCGCCGCGTACCGCGAGCCAGATCACCGCCACCGCGCACAGCGCCCGCATCGTCCAGGGATCCCAGAACCAGTCGGTGAGGATCTTGGCGGCGTGCGTGGCGTCCGGGTCGCCCACCGCCCAGCGGTGGGTCGTGCGCGCGATGTCGCCGTCGAGCGAGAAGAGGGGGCTCCACTCCAGCGCGACCAGGAGGAGCAGCAGGCAGGACGGCACGCACAGGACCGCGGCGGTGAGCGCGGCGCGGGTGCCGGGCGGACGGGGCGGGGAGTCGGGGGGTGCGGTGTCCATGTGGTGATCCTCGCCGACGGGGCGGGGCCGCGGCCATCCCGGGGTTCCCGGGCGCGGCGCGCGGGCGTCAGCCCAGCGCGCGCAGGCCCGGCACGAAGGTGACCAGGACGGGGATCACCGGGACGAGCGCGGCGGTCGCCGTCAGGCGCAGTCGGCGCCCGGCGGTCAGGCGCGGCCGGGCCGCGAGCAGCCGGTGCACGCGCTGCGGGACGTGGGCCTGCGGGGTCGGGCAGGGGCCGAACACGCCGCGGTCCTCGTTCAGTTCGACCAGGGCCAGGGCGATCGTGAGGCGGCCGAAGCGGCGCGAGGCGACGTCGTCGGCGGCGAGCTCGACCAGGCGGTGCATCTCGTCCCGGAACGCCGCGAACATCCGCATCTGCGGGAAGCCGGCCGCCAGCGCGCCCGAGCAGTGCAGCAGCCAGTCGTGCCGCGCCTTCGCGTGGCCCTGCTCGTGCGCGAGGACCGCGTCGAGCTGACGGCCCTTCAGGCGGCGCAACGCGGCCGTGGTGATGACCAGTTGGGGGGCCTGGCCCGGCAGCCACCAGGCGTCGGGGCGCTCCCCCTCGAGGACCACGAGACGGTCCGCGCCCGGCTCCTCGCCGGGCAACAGCGGGGCGCGCACCTGGAGTTCGGCCCGTCGCGCGGCCCGTCGGGCCCGCGCCCGCGCGATCTCGCGCGTCAGCATCGCGGCGGTCCACATCCCGCCCAGGGCCAGCGTCACCGCGGTGGCCGCCGCCCAGGGCCCGGGGGCCTGCAGGGCGTACGCCTCGACCACGGCGTGCGGCGCGGGCGCGAAGACGTGGCCGCGCACGGCCTGCCACGCGGCGGCGGCGCTCAGGGTCATGGAGAGCGCGCAGCAGAGCAGCACCCCCGCCACCACGCACTGCCAAGCCCACAGCGCGACCACGGGTTCGCGCTCCGGCCAGTCGGCCCGTGCGAGCATGCGGGGGGCGACGACGGCGGTCAGGGCGCCCAGCAGCAACAGCGCGACGGGGACCATCATGCCGCCCAGCCTATGAGGGCCGGGCGGGCGGAGGGTATGGCCTGTCCGCGCAAGTGACGGACGCCACGGCCGGAACAGGTGTGACGCGCGGACTGTGCGGGTGTACTCCAGGGCCGGCGAGGGGCGCCCGGCGGCGGGCACGGGCCCGGACCGCGCACGCACGGCTGTCCCGCGCGTGCGACACGACCGTGCTGCACGTACGGGTGACGACCGCCGTTCGTGCCCGGGATACGCCGTAATGTGCTGGTGATGATCGAGACCATCGTGTTCGACGTGGGGGAGACCCTCACCAAAGACGACCGTCACTGGGCCTCCTGGGCGGACTGGCTGCAGGTGCCGCGGCACACCGTCTCCGCGCTCGTCGGCACGGTCGTCGCGCGGGGCGGGGACGCCGCCGACGCCCTGCGGCTCATCAGCCCGGACATGGACGTCGCCTCCGCGTACCACGCGCGCGAGGCGGCGGGGCGCGGCGAGCACCTGGACGAGACCGACCTCTACCCGGACGTGCGGCCCGCGCTCGGCAATCTGCAGCGCCTCGGCGTCCGCGTCGTCGTCGCGGGGAACGGGACCTCGCGCGCCGCCGAGCTCCTGCGCGACCTCGACCTGCCCGCCGACCTGATCGTCACGTCCGGGGACTGGGGCGTGGCCAAGCCGGACCCCGCCTACTTCACGCGGCTGCTCGAAGCGGCCCAGGCCGGGCCCCGCGAGACGCTGCACGTCGGCGACCACCCCGCCCACGACATCTTCCCCGCGCGACAGGCGGGGCTGCGCACGGCACACATCCGGCGCGGGCCGTGGGGGCACCTGTGGGCCGAGGACGAGGCCGTCGCCGACGCCGCGGACTGGCAGATCGACGGTCTCATCGGGCTCTCGGCGCTGCTCGGGCGCTGAGCCGCGCCCCCGGTGCGCCGCCTGCGCGACTACAGCGTCAGCAGCATCGCGAGCATCCCGATCCCCATCGACAGGCGGCACGCCAGTGCCACCTCGGGGCGGTCCCCCCACCCGGGCCCGGGACCGCCCGTGACCGGGCCGGGCGCGGGCGGGCCGCCCGCCGTCGAGGCGACCGCGCGCGGGGCGAGCCGGGCGCCCGACCACAGGACGTATCCGGCGAAGTAGAGCAGGAGCGGGCCGGTGAGCGCCGGGCTGCCCGCGCTGCCGCCGTGCCCCGCGTGCGAACCGGGAGCCGTGAGCATCGCCACCGCCATGTAGACCATCGCGGCCGCGCCGATCAGATGGTGCAGGTGGTGGCGGTCCGCGCGGGCCGCCCACACGGCGTGCAGCGCGGCCGCGCCGAACACCGCGGCATAGACGCACCAGGCCCAGCGCGGGGGCGCGACCACCGCGGCGGGCACGGCCATCACCGCCATCCCGAACCCCATGAGCGCCTCGCCGCCGGCCGTGCGGCGCTGCTCCTCGATCCGGCTGCGCATCCTCAGCAGGCAGTAGGCCCCGGTCGCCGTGCAGAGCGCGACGAGCAGCCAGGCGGCCTGCGCCGGTCCATGCACCGCGTACCTCCCCCTGTCGACGGTGTCCTCGGGTCGATGCCCGGGGGCGTGGGGTCGTACGCGAGCGCATGGGGGTGCACGGGGAGCACGGGGGAGTGGGGCGCGCCTGCCGGGGCGTGTCCCGGGTTCAGATCTTTTGCAGGTAAAACACTTGCTAACCTTTCCGTATGAGCAGCACGCCACCGTCCTCGTCGTCCGCCTCCCCGTCGCCCGCGCCCGCGCGCCCCCCGCGCGTCCGCCGGCTCCCGCTGGCCGGTGTGCTGCGCCCGGTCAAGCCGTCCGACATCTGGTTCAAGCCCGCCGGCAGCGTGGTCGTGGCCACCGCGATACCGAACCTCACGCTGCTCGCCCTCGGGCGGCTCGACCTCGTGATGTACACGATGGCCGGAACGTTCTGCGCCCTGTACGCCCACAACCTCCCCTACGCCGCCCGTGCGCGCGCCCTGGCCTGGGTCGTCGCCGGGATGACCGCGAGCATCGCCGTCGCCCTGGTCACCGCCTCGCTCACCGGCTCCGCCGTGATCCTCGTCGCGGTCGGCGCGCTGCTCGCCGCCGCGCAGAAGACGCTCTGCGACGCCACCCGCATCGGGCCGCCCGGCCACCTGATCTTCACCTTCATCAGCTCCGCGAGCCTCTTCGCCCCGCAGAGCCTCGGCCAGGTCCCCGGCCATCTCGCGCTGACCCTCGCCGGCGGAGCCGTCGCCTGGCTGGTCGGCATGGCGCCCGCGCTGGTGCGGCCGCACGGGCCCGAGCGCCGGGCCACCGCCCGCGCCCTCCACGCCGCAGCCGCGTACGCCGACACCGCGCGAGCCGACGCGTCTGCTGCCGGTGCCTCCGACGCCGGTGCCTCCGACGCCGGTGCCTCCCGCGCCGCCGCCGAGCGGGCGCGTGCCGCCGCGGCCGCAGCGGTGCACGCCGCCTGGCAGTCGCTGCTCGCCACCGGGACCCGTGGCGCCGCCGCCCGGCGCGCCCTGGCCCGGCTCGTCGTGCGCGCCGAGGAGGCCCTCGCGGCACCCGGCGCCGCGGACCCCGCCGCGCTGCGCGCCTGGGCCGCAGGGCTGCGGGGCACGGGCGCCGTCCCGCGCCCCGGCGACGTACGCCCCGAAGAGGCGGACGAACTCCTCGGAGTGGAGGCCGAACTCGCCGCGCCGAAGGTGTCGCTGTGGCGGCGCGTCGGCCCCGGCTCCCCGCTGCTGCCCGTCGGGCTGCGCACCGCCGTCGGCTGCGCCCTCGCCGGGTACGGTTCCCTCGCGCTCGGCATCGGTCGCCCCTACTGGGCGCTGGTCACCGCCGCCTCCCTCTATCAGGCGAACGTCACCCTCACCTGGAACCGGGGCGTGCAGCGCGTGGTCGGCAACCTCGTCGGCGTGCTCGCCTTCGCCGCCATCGCCCCCTTCGCGCACCTCGGGCACGCCGAACTCATCGTCAGCTGCCTCGTCCTCGCCTTCGGTGCGGAGGCGCTGATCACCAGGAACTACTGGCTCGGCAGCGTCTGCGTGACGCCGATGGCGCTGCTCGTCACCGAGTTCGCGCGGTTCCAGCAGCCCGGCGAGCTGATCCTCGAACGGGTCGTCGACACCCTCGTCGGCGCCGTGCTCGGGATCGTCGCCGCCGTCCTCGTCACCAACCGGCGCGCCGCCGACCACATCGAACGCGCCATCGTGGCCACCGACCGGGCCAGGGAGCAGGCCGAGGCCGGCCTCGCGGGCGCGGGCGCGGTCGAACCGGCGCGGCGCCGGCTCACCGCAGCCCTCGTCGACCTGCGCGCCAGCGCCGACGCGGCGGCCGGGGAATGGTGGCAGCGCGCCCTGCCCGAGCAGCGGGTGGTCGACGCCGAACGCGCCGGACACCGTACGCTCGCGGCGACGGTCCGACGACGGAGCGGTGAGAACGGTCAGGGGACGCGGCCCCGCGCGGGGGCCGCCGACGCCTGGGAGGGCGCACGAGCATGAGCGAAGTGAACGGTCCGGTGGCGGGCCCCGGTGGGGACACCGTGGCCGCGGTGGTGCGGCAGTGGCAGACGGTGCGCCCCGACATCGACACCGGGCCGATGGAGGTCATCGGCCGCATCAACCGCTGCGCGGCCCTCCTCCAGCAGGCCGAGGACGCCCCGCTGCGCCGGGCGGGGCTCACGCGCGCCGAGTTCGACCTGCTCGGCGCGTTGCGCCGCACCGGTCACGAGCTGACGCCCGGTGAGCTGGCCCGCGAGACCTTCTCCTCAGGGGCCGCGGTCACCAAGCGGCTCAAGCAGCTCCAGGAGCGCGAGCTGGTCGACCGCCGCGCCGACGCCCGCGACCGCCGCGTGGCGCACGTCCGCCTGACCGAAGCGGGCCGCGACCTCGTCGACGCGATCCTGCCGGAGCAACTCGCGTACGAGACGGTGGTGCTGTCGGTGCTCGACGGCGAGGGCCAGGGCCGACTGAGCGGACTGCTGGGGGAGTTGCTGGCGCAGCTGGAGGGGCGGATGGGGGTGCGGCGGGGCTGAGCGACACCCTCGCGGCCGACCCGGGATCCCCGGCCGGGGTCCGGTTGGCCCAGCCGTCCGCCACCGCCGCCGACAGCAACCCCCTTGCCTCCGGCTCCACATGGTCCGCGTAGTGCTCGTGCAGCGCCTCCCGGGCCAGGCGGGCCGCCCCCGTGCCGTCGCCCGCCTCGATCGCGGCCAGGACCTCGCGGTGGTGGGCGATTCCCGCATCCGTACGACGTCCTCCGGCGTGTGCAGCCGCGCCGCGAGGCGGCTGGTCCCCGCGTCCAGCACCATGCGGAACTGCACCGGTTCGCCGAGCGAGGCCACGCGGGATTGGGTGAGGCGGCCCAGGGCGCGGCTCAGGTCGTCCGGCGAGACGCCGAGCACCTCGGCGCCGAGCGGATCCCTTGGGCGGGAGCGGACCAGGCCCGCCGACTGCGGCACGCGCAGCGCCTCGCGGACCGTGGAGCGGCCCGCGCCGAACCGCCGGACGAGCTCGCGCTCCCCGGGAATCCGTGCGCGCGGCGGGAGTTCACCGCTGAGGATGCGCTCCTCGATCTGCTCCGCCACCCGCTGATGGGCGCGCACGGGCGTGACCGGCCGGAAGAGATCGTCGTCGGCGGTCATGGCCCTCTCCACGGTTGCCGGTCGGTGCGGGCGACCAAGATCCGACGGTTGACCCGGGGCTGAACGTGCGGGCAGAGTGCGGGAGTTCGACTGGTCCGACCAGCTGACCAGCAGGCCGTGAACGCCGCACTCAGCAGGACGACTTGGAGGTCCTCCATGGCCACCGCACCCCCGACCGTCCCCGCCGTCGACACCGAAGCCGCGATCGCCCTCACCCAGGACCTGGTGCGGCTGCGCACCGTGAACGCCGCCGGAGCGGCCGAGGTCGAACAGCCCGCCGCCCTCCTCGTCCAGCGCCTCTTCGACGCGTTCGGCTGGACCTACGACGTCGTGGAGGTCGCCCCGGGGCGGCCCAACACCGTCGCCGTCGTCGAGGGCGGGGGAGGGGCCGGGCCGACGCTGATGTTCGAGGGGCACGTCGACGTCGTCACCGAGGGCGATCCGGCCGACTGGAGCGTCGATCCGTACGGCGCGGAGATCCGCGACGGGAAGCTGTGGGGGCGCGGCGCGGCCGACATGAAGTCCGGTGTCGCCGCCATGATCCACGCCGTGCGCGCCCTCCAGCTCGCCGGACCCTTCCCCGGCCGCGTCGTCGTCGGCGTGCTCTGCGACGAGGAGGGGCTGATGCTCGGCGCGAAGGCGTTCGCCGCGTCGCCGCTCGCGCGGGAGGTGGACGCCGTCATCGTGTGCGAGCCCGAGGGGTACGAGGTGTGCACCTCGGCTCGTGGCGGCATCCGGCTCCGGCTCGACCTGCACGGCGTGATGGCCCACGGCGCGATGCCGCAGGAGGCCAGGAACCCCGTCGTGGCCGGTGCCCGCGTCGTCGACGCGCTCGCCGCCGTCCAGGAGTGGGCCCAGGAGCGCTACGGCACGCACCCGCACGCCGGAAGCGTCACCGTCACGCCGACCGTGCTGCTCGGCGGCGACCCCGACCAGCTCAACGTCATCCCCGCGCACGTCGTCGTCGGCGTCGACGTGCGCACCGTGCCCGGCACCGACCACGCCGAACTCATCGCCCGCGTAAGCGAGTCGGCCGAGAGGGCGGCCTGCGGGGTCGGTGTCTCCGTCGGCCTGACCGTCGTCGACGACCGGCCCGCCGTCGAGGTCGCCGACGACCACCCCGTGGTGACCGCCCTGGTCGACGCGCACCGCCGGGTCCACGGGGAGGAACCGCCGTTCGGGGCCGTGCCCGGCACCACGGACGGCACGATCCTCACCCGCGACGCCGGTCTGCCCACCGTCGTCTACGGCCCCGGCGGCAAGTGGATCGCCCACCAGAAGGACGAGTACGTCGAGGTGCGCGAGATCGGGGAGTACGCGCGCGTCTACGCGGCCGCCGCCCGCGCGTTCCTCGCCGGGGGCGCCCGATGACGTACCCGCAGGGGCTCCCCGTCGGCGACGGCTGGGTCCCGGCGCCCGGCCGCGCGCCCGTCACCTTTCCGTACGACGGCAGCGGGATCGGCGAGGCACCCGTCGGCGACGAGACGCTCGCGCGGCGCGCCGTCGCGCACGCGGCGGGCCTGCGCGGGCAGGTCGGCGCGCTCCCCGCGCACGTACGGCGCCGCGTGCTCGCCGAGGTCGCCGCGGAACTCGCCGACGCGCTGCCCGCGTACGCCGACCTGCTCGTCCTGGAGACCGGCAAGCCGCGCGTCGACTGCGAGGTGGAGATGCGGCGCGCCGTCGCCACCTGGCAGGCCGCCGCCGACGAGGTGGCCCATGTGCGCGGCGAGACAGTGCCGTTGGACGTCCAGCCGGCCGGTGAGGGGCTCTTCGGGTTCTGGACCCGGCGGCCCGTCGGTGTCGTTGTCGGCATCGCGGGCTTCAACTACCCCGTCCTGCTGGCCTCCCACAAGGTCGCGCCGGCCCTCGCCGCGGGCTGCCCGGTGATCGTCAAGCCCGCGCCCGCGACACCGCTCGCCACGCTGCGCCTCGTCCACCTCGTCCGCGAGCGCCTGGCCGCCGCGGGCGCGCCCGCCGGGGCCGTCCAACTGGTCACCGGGGACGAGACGGTGGGCCGCGCGCTCACCACCCACCCGGACGTCGCCGCGGTCTCCTTCACCGGCTCGGCCGCCGTCGGCCACCGCATCGCGCGCGACGCCGCGCCCCGCAAGGTCGTCCTCGAACTGGGCTCCAACGCGGCGCTGGTCGTCGCGGCGGACGCCGACCTCGACGCTGCGGCGGACGCGGTGGTGCGCGGCGGCTACTACGCCTCGGGCCAGGCCTGCATCTCCGTCCAGCGGGTCGTCGCCGTCGACGCGGTCGCCGCGGCTTTGGAGAAGAAGATCGCCGAGCTGCTGCCGGACGTACGGGTCGGCGATCCGCGCGATCCGGCCACGCGGGTGGCCGCGCTCATCGACGAGGCGGCCACCGACCGCGTCCTGGAGTGGGTCGCGCGGGCGCGCGCGGCGGGTGCCCGGGTGGTCGCCGGGGGCACCCGCGCCGGCCGCTGTCTGGCGCCGACGCTGCTCGCGGGCGTGCCGGACGGGGAGCCCGCCTGGGACGAGGAGGTCTTCGGCCCGGTGGTCTGCCTGCGGGCGGTGCCGGATCTGGAGACGGCGTACGAGGCCGTCAACGCGAGCCGCTACGGCCTGCACGCGGCGGTCTTCACCCGTGACCTGGGCACCGCGTTCCGCGCCGTGGAGGCGCTGGAGGCGGGTGGCGTCGTCTTCAACGAAGTCCCCGGCTACCGCAGCGACATCGCCCCCTATGGCGGCGTGAAGGACTCGGGCATCGGCCGCGAGGGCCCGCGCTTCGCGATCGAGGAGCTGACGGTGACACGGATGGCGGTCATGCGCACGGGCTGACCGGCGGCCCGCGTCCGACGAGCGAGCGCAGCCCGTGCCGGGGTCCGCCGACCCCTCCGGCAGAGACCAGAGAGAGGCACAAGAGCGTGGAGACACCCGTGAAGTACGCCGATCTGTTCCGTCTGGACGGGCGTCGGATCGCCGTCGTGGGCGGTGCGAGCGGGATCGGCCGTGAGGCCGTCCGCGCGCTGGCCGCGCAGGGCGCCGAAGTGATCGTCGCGGACCGCGACGGGACCGGAGCCGGGCAGACGGCCCGGCTCGCCGCGGCCGAGCGGCCCGCGCCGGGCCGCGCGTCCGGCACCGCCACCCCGTACCCCCTCGACGTCCTGGACCCCGACGCCGTGCGGGACGCCGTCGCGGCCTGGGGCCCGCTCGACGGCCTCGTCGTCACCGTCGGGGTCAACGTGCGCAAGCGCATCGCCGACTACAGCCTCGCGGACTTCGACCGGGTCGTCGCGCTCAACCTGCGCGCCTACCTCACGCTCGTGCAGGCCGTCGCCCCCGGCATGGCCGAGCGCGGGCGCGGCAGCGTCGTCGGGTTCGCCTCGATGCGGGCCTTCCAGGTCGAGCCGGGGCAGAGCGTGTACGCCGCGTCCAAGGCCGGACTCGTCCAGCTGCTGAGGACCGCCGCCGCGGAGTGGGGGCCGCGCGGGGTGCGGTTCAACGCGATCGCTCCCGGCGTCGTACGGACCCCGCTCACCGACCAGATCGCCGCCGACCCCGCCTGGTACGAGGCCTACGCCCAGGCCTCCGCGCTCCAGCGGTGGGCGGGGCCCGAGGAGATCGCCGGGGCCGTCGCCTATCTCGTGTCCGACGCGGCCACCTACGTCACCGGCGCCGTGCTGACCGTCGACGGCGGCTGGACCGCGGTCGACGGGCGGTACGAGCCGGACGTGTGACGGCGCTGCCCCCACCTCCTGTGACATGAACCCGAAGGAGCACCGTGTCCCGCTCCGCTGGCGGTCGTGCGGGTGCCGCCCGGTCCGGCACCGCGGTACGGGCAGCGGACGCGGCGGCCCGATTCCCTCACGTACGCGAAGGCCGGTGACGACGGAGTTCGAGGTGCCCGGACTCGCCGAGCCCGTGGAGATCCTCGTCGACGAGTGGGGCGTCCCCCACCTGTACGCCGCCTCGCAGGACGACCTGTTCCTCGCCCAGGGCTTCAACGCCGCGCGCGACCGGCTCCGCAGCCACGGCCTGCACTACAACCTCCACGACGAGGTCGCCCGCGCCCTCACCCTGCGCGATCACGGCCCGGCCGTCGAGGAGCTGCGCCGCCGCCGCGAACCCGCCCCGCACCGGCTGCGCGTCCCCGAAGGCCTCGACCTGTCCGTCATCCCCGACGACGTCCTCGACGTGTACACGCTCGCGACCACCCCGCCGTGGGCGGCCGTCGGGCCCGCGCCTGGGACGAGTCGGTGGCGATGAACTCCCCGGGCCAGTCCGGGGACCCCCGCAGCCCGCACTACGCCGACCTGTTCGAGGACTGGGCGGCCGACGGCGCCTTCCCGCTGCTGTACTCCCGCGAGCGGATCGAGCGGCACACCGTGCGCACCGTGGTGCTCAGGCCCCCGGCCCCGCCGTCGCCCTGAGCCGCCCGCTCACCCGAGGGGCACGAGCGGCTTGCGGACCAGGAACTGCGCCCCGGCCGCCTCGTGCCCGTTCATCGTGGACACCGTGACGCGCCGGCTGTCGACCTGCTCGAAGCCCGCCAGCAGCGCGCGCAGGTGCTCCTCGGTGTGGTGACGGCAGACCGCGCCGTCGGAGGTCTCGAAGACGCCGTGGGCGTGGTCGCCGGGCCGTTCGGCGAAGCGCGCGTACCGCTCGCGGTTGCGTGCGTCGTCCTGGAGCAGGTAGTCGCTGACGTACAGCAGCCCGCCGGGCCCGAGCACCCGGTCCAGTTCGGCGACCAGCCGCCGCTGGGCGTCGGCGCGGGGCACACAGGTCAGCACCGCGAACAGGACGACCAGGTCGGCGCTCGCGGCGGGGCGGCCCGTCGCGGGCGGCGCGGCCAGGACGTCGAAGCGGCGCGAGGGGTGCAGGGCGCGGGCCCGTTCGATCATCCCCGCGGACGTGTCGACGCCCGAGAGGTTCCGGAAACCGTGGGCCGCCAGGGTCTCCAGGGTGCGGCCGTATCCGCAGCCGTAGTCGAGGACGGCGGCGCCCCGGCCCACGCCCGCGAGCCACGGCGCGTACAGCGGATGCGTGAACGTCTTGGTGGCCGCGACGGCGTCCCAGTACCCGGTCTGGCTGTCGAGGTCGGTCACGGGAGTGCCTCCAGAAGGGCTCGACGAAGGCCCCTCATGCTGGCACGGCGGCGGCCGTCGGACACCCGTCCGAAACGGTCAGATGCCGGGCCGGTAGCGGATCGGGTGGTCGTGCGGGACCTCCACCAGGACGATCTCCAGGCCGTCCGGATCGGCGATCCACATCTCCACCAGCCCCCACGGCTCCCTGACCGGCGGCCGCAGCACCTCCACGCCGCGCTCCGCGAGCTCCTCGTGGGCCGCTCGGACGTCCGCGACCTGGAGCCACAGCCGGAGACCGGGCGGAGGCGGGGCGTCCGAGCGGCCGGAGACCTCCAGGAAGCCGCCGCCGAGGAAGTAGACGGTGCCGCGCTCGGGGCCCGTGCCGAACTCGCGGTAGACGGCCAGACCCAGCGTCCGGCCGTAGAAGACGCGGGAACGCTCGGGGTCGGCGGGGCGAAGGAGGGTCCTGCTGCTCAGTACGTGCACCATGCGGCCGCACCCTAGCCGGGGGTTAGGCTCGGCGGAGGAACAAACCGCGCCGGGACCGCGCGGAGAACGGAGAAGACCGTCCATGGACACCGCCCTGCACCCCGCGCCCCGTGAGCTCGCCTTCCGCGACGCGACCACCGCCGACGTCGACGCGCTCGTCACGCTGGTCGAGTCGGCCTACCGCGGGGACTCGAGCCGGACCGGCTGGACCACCGAGGCGGACATCCTGGAGGGCCAGCGCACCGACCCGCAGGAGGTCGCCGCGGTCATCGAGAAGGCCGGGAGCCGGCTGCTCGCCGTGGAGCGGGACGGCGATCTCGTGGCCTGCTGCCAGCTCGAACACCGCGGGGACCACGCCTACTTCGGGATGTTCGCGGTGAGCCCGGCGCTCCAGGGCGAGGGCCTCGGCAAGGTGATCATCGCCGAGGCGGAGCGGATCGCGCGCGAGACGTGGGGCGCCGCCGAGATGCGCATGACCGTGATCAACGCCCGCGAGGACCTCATCGCCTGGTACGAGCGGCGCGGCTACCGCCGTACGGGAGAGTCGACGCCCTTCCCGTACGGCAACGAGCGCTTCGGCATTCCGCAGCGCGACGGCCTCCGGTTCGAGCTGCTGGTCAAGGAGCTCGACCAGGGCTGACGCGCCGGACCGCGGGCGGGCGCTAGGCCGTGAAGCGACCCGTCCGCTTGATCTCCGGGAAGTCCGTGGTCGCCCCGTCCAGCTGGAGCGCCCGCACCAGCCGCAGGTCATCCTGGGTGTTGACCACCCAGCCGATGATCCTCAGGTCGGCCTTCCTGGCGTGCTCGACGATCTCCAGCGTCAGGCGCCGGATGTTCAGGACGAGCGTGGTGGCGCCGGCGGCCGTGGCGCGCTCCACGACGTCCGTGCCGTAGCGGCTCGCGACGAGCGCGGTGCGCACGCCGGGCACCAGGCGTGCGATCTCCGCGACGGCCTCGTCGTGGAAGGAGATCACCTCCACCCGGGAGACCAGATCGCGGCGGTGCATGACCTCGGCGAGGGCGCGCGCGGCCGCGACGTCCTTGATCTCGGCCTGCAGCGGCGCGCTGACGGCGTCGAGGACCTCTTCGAAGACGGGGATGCGCTCGCCGCGCCCCGCGTCCAGCTCCCGCAGTTCGGCGAGGGTCTTCTCGGCGATCGGCCCCTTCCCGTCGGTCGTACGGGCCACGTCGGCGTCGTGCATGACGACGAGGGCGCCGTCCTTGCTCAGATGCAGATCCAGCTCGATGACATCGAGGCCCGCGGCTTGCGCGGCGATGAAGGAACGGAGGGTGTTCTCGGGCTCGACACCCATGACCCCGCGATGACCGATGGTGAGGAAGTTCAAGATTCACTCGCTTCCGTCGACGGCGGCTCGGCGGCCGCGCGGTGAGGACGGAGGAAACCACGCGGCAATGTCGCAGCCTAATGGCCCGTCCCGATGAGGGAACCGCTCGGACGGGAGTGACCGGAGTCGTCCGCTCTGGCTCCCACGATGCCGAGGAGGAGCCCGGTGATGAGGGCGGCGACAAGGACGGCACGGGTGCTCACGGGTGCGCTGCTCCGTACGGCGGGGGAGTGTTGACCCCCTCCGTCCTACCGCCCGGGGCCCGACCGGGGCGAGCCACGTCACCCGGCCGTGGGCGCGTCCTTCACGGGTTGACGGGAGGAGCCGCGGCCTCGCGCGCGGCCAGTTCGCCGAGGTCGTCGAGCATCGCCTCGGCCAGCTCGACCTCCGCCTCCAGACGCCGCTCGCTCCAGCGGAGCGCCACCTCGGGATGGGACCAGGCCTCGGCGCCGTCCGCCCGCGAGAGCGCGTCCCTGACCTCCTTCAGCTCGCCCTTCGTCCGCGCGATGTGCTCGCCGACCAGCGCCCGCAGATGGTCCGGTCCGGTCAGATGACCGAGCCAGACCCGCAGCAGCAGCGGGTGCTTGAGGACGGCGGGACCCGCGTCCTGGCCGCCGTCCGCCCAGGCGGCGAGCGCCGCGCGGCCCTCGTCGGTGATGGCGTAGGACCGCTTGGTGCGGGGCGCGTCGGGTCCCGAGCGGCGCGAGGTCGCGTAGCCGAGGGCTTCCAGGCGGCGCAGTTCGGCGTAGATCTGGCTGATGGCGGGCGACCAGTAGAAGAAGCGGAGCGAGGCGTCGGCCCACTTCTTCAGCTCGTACCCGGTCCGCTCCCCGGGGAAGGAGAGCAGCCCGAGCACCGCCCAGGCCGTCGGCGGCAGCCCCGGGGCGGCGGGGTCTTCGTGCTGCTGCGCTGGTGTACGAGGGACTGCCATAGGCCGCATTGAAGTGAACGCCCCGCGTCGCGCGCAAGAGTGTGCCGGTGGGAGCGCGGGCGGGGGCGGCCGTGCGCTCGCGCCCCGGCCCGCGGGTCCTTCCTCCGCGCGGCGGCTAGAGGCCGTAGCGCCCGGCTGCCTCCCGTACCGTCTCCGGCTTGACGTCGCCCCGGCGGGCCAGGGCGGAAAGGGCGGCGACCGCGATCGAGGGCGCGTCGACGCCGAAGTGACGGCGGGCGTTCTCACGGCTGTCGGAGAGGCCGTAGCCGTCCGTGCCGATGGACGTCCAGTCCTGCTCGACCCACGGCCGGATCTGGTCCGGCACGGCACGCATCCAGTCGCTCACCGCGACGACCGGGCCGGGCGCGCCCGCGAGGGCGCGGGTGACGTACGGAATCCGGTCGCTGCCCGTCGTCCCGTGGGACGCGGCGGCGAGGTTCGCGGCGTCGCACTCCAGCGCGTCCCTGCGCAGCTCGGTCCACGAGGGCGCCGACCAGACGTCCGCGGCGACGCCCCAGTCGTCCCGCAGCAGTCGCTGCGCATCGAGGGCCCAGTGGATCGCCGTGCCGGACGCCAGGAGTTGCAGGCGCGGGGCGTCGGCGGCGGGCTCCGGCGCCTCCTGGTAGCGGTACAGGCCGCGCAGGATGCCCTCCTGAACGCCGTCGCCGGGCGGCATCGGCGGCTGGACCTTCGTCTCGTTGTAGACGGTCAGGTAGTAGAAGACGTCCTCCGCGTCGGGGCCGAACATGCGGCGCAGCCCGTCCTCGACGATCACCGCGACCTCGTAGGCGAACGCGGGGTCGTAGCTGATCGCGGCCGGGTTGGTCGAGGCGATCAGGTGCGAGTGGCCGTCGGCGTGCTGGAGGCCCTCGCCCGTCATCGTGGTGCGCCCCGCGGTCGCCCCGATCACGAAGCCCCGGCCCAACTGGTCGCCCAGTGCCCAGAACTGATCCGCCGTCCGCTGCCAGCCGAACATCGAGTAGAAGATGTAGAAGGGGATCATCGGCTCGGCGTGTGTCGCGTACGAAGTCGCCGCCGCCGTCAGTGAGGCGAGCGAACCGGCCTCCGTGATGCCCTCGTTGAGGATCTGGCCGTCCTTCGCCTCCTTGTAGTAGAGGAGTTGGTCGCGGTCGACGGGGTCGTAGGTCTGGCCGAGCGGCGAGTAGATCCCGGCGGACGGGAAGAGCGACTCCATGCCGAACGTGCGCGCCTCGTCCGGGACGATCGGCACCCAGCGCCTGCCGGTCTCCTTGTCCCGCATCAGCTCCTTGACCAGCCGTACGAACGCCATGGTCGTGGCGATCTCCTGGCTGCCCGAGCCCTTCTTCAGCGCGGCGAAGGCCTTGTCGGCGACGGCGGAGCCCGTGGCGGGCAGCGGCTTCGCGACGATCCGGCGGGCGGGCGCGGGTCCGCCGAGCGCGGCGCGCCGCTCGCGCAGATAGGCGACCTCGGGGGAGTCCTTCCCTGGGTGCGCGTACGGCACCAGCTCGTCGGTCAACGCGCTGTCGGGGATGGGGAGTTCGAGCAGGTCCCGCATCGCGCGGAACTCCTTGCCCGAGAGCTTCTTCATCTGGTGGTTGGCGTTGCGCGACTCGAAGCCGGGGCCGAGCGTCCAGCCCTTGACGGTCTGGACGAGGACGACGGTCGGCGCGCCCTCGTGCTCGACGGCGGCGCGGTAGGCGGCGTACACCTTCCGCGGCTCGTGGCCGCCGCGCGAGGTGCCGACGATCTCCTCCAGGCGCGCGTCGGTGAGCCGGTCGGCCAGCGGGCGCAGTGCGGGGTCCGCGCCGAGGAAGCGCTCCCTGATGTACGCGCCGTCGCGGGCGGCGAAGGTCTGGAACTGTCCGTCGGGGACGCGCCCCAGATGCCGTACGAGCGCCCCGTCGCGGTCCTCGGCGAGCAACTGGTCCCAGGCCGAACCCCACAGCGACTTCACGACGTTCCAGCCGGCCGCGCGGAACTGGCGCTCCAGCTCCTGCACGATCTTGAAGTTGCCGCGGACGGGTCCGTCCAGGCGCTGGAGGTTGCAGTTGACGACGAAGGTGAGGTTGTCGAGCCGCTCGCGCGCGGCGAGCGCGAGCGCCGCGGTGGCCTCGGGCTCGTCCATCTCGCCGTCGCCGAGGAACGCCCAGACGCGGGAGCCGGAGGTGTCCTTGATGCCGCGGTGCTCCAGGTAGCGGTTGAACCGCGCCTGGTAGATGGCCGACAGAGGGCCGAGGCCCATCGACACGGTGGGGAACTCCCACAGCCAGGGCAGCCGCCGCGGGTGCGGGTAGGACGGCAGCCCGGCGCCGCCCGCCTCCTGCCGGAAGCGGTCCAACTGGCCCTCGCTCAGGCGCCCTTCGAGGAACGCGCGGGCGTAGACGCCGGGCGACGCGTGCCCCTGGACGTAGAGCTGGTCGCCGGACCCGTCGGCCTCCTTGCCGCGGAAGAAGTGCTGGAAGCCCACCTCGTAGAGCCAGGCCGCCGAGGCGAATGTCGCCATGTGCCCGCCGAGGCCCCCGCGCTGGTTGCCGCGCGTGACCATCGCGGCGGCGTTCCAGCGGTTCCAGGCGGTGATGCGGGCCTCCATCGCCTCGTCACCGGGGAAGGCCGGCTCGTCGGCGGTGGGGATCGTGTTGACGTACGGCGTCTCCAGCAGGGGCGGGAGGTCGATCCCGGTCCGCAGGGCGTGTTCGGCGAGGCGGCGCAGCAGGTGCGCGGCGCGGTCGGGGCCGCCGAACCGGGCGGCGGCGTCCAGCGACTCACGCCACTCGGCGACCTCGGTCGGGTCCTGGTCGGGAAGTTGGTCGAGCTGGGACACGGGTGATCCCCTTTCGCGTACCCACGAGTTCCGTTATGTGGAATCTCGGTTCCGTGATTCAGAATCTAGGAGCCGTGGATGCGTGCAGTCAACAGTTACTTCGCGGTAATGAGTGATGATCGATCATTTGATGATGGGGGGATGGGGGGATGGGGCGCGCGGTGGCGGAGGTGTCACTTGGCCGCCGAGGCATACCCCAGGACGTGCAGCTGCACCAGGCGTCCCACGTACGCGTCCTGGCGGCGGAACGCCTCGACGATCGCCTCGTGGTCGCAGGCGTTCTCGTGCGGCTCGGTGCGCAGCCACTTCAGGGAGAGCCGGGTCCACAACTCGATGGCCAGGGACTCCCAGTTGCGCAGCAGCACCTGGTTGCCCGCCGCCCGGACGATCTCCCGGTGGAACGCCACGCCGTGCTCGATCTGGCCGTCGATGTCGTCCGCGTCCGCCAGCTCCCGCAGTCTTCGCAGATGGTGCTCCAGCGCGGAGACGTCACCGGCCATGCGGTGCACCGCGAGCTCGGCGGCGAGCTTCTCCAGGGCGGCCCGCACGGGGTAGACCTCGGTGAGCTGGGCCGGCGTCAGCTCCTTGACGCGCATGCCCTTGTTCGGGATCGACTCGACCAGCTGCATGGCCTGCAGATCCCGCAGTGCCTCGCGGATCGGCGTCTGGCTGACGCCCAGTTCGAGTCCGACGCGGCGCTCCACGATCCGGTCCCCGGGCTGCCACCGGCCGTTCAGGAGGCCTTCGAGGACGAAGTTCCTGACCTGGTCGCTGAGCGGGACGCGGGCCACGGGGGCCGGTACGGAGGGGATGCGTGGCGGTACGTCGGCGGTCATGTCGGCTCTCCGGGCAGTGATGTGTGATGATCGATCATCTGGTCACTCTACGGCACGGCTCCTGCTCGCTTCGGTCTCCTACGACACCCGCCCGCCCCGGCTAGCCGCGGCCGCCACCGCCCACTGGGCGAACTCGTCCTGTGCCTCGGCGGGCGCGTACACGGTCAGCGCACCCGGCCGCTTGTCGAGGAGCAGCGTGTTCGGCGCGGGCGAGGTCTCCCCGTCGTACGCGAGATCGGGCACGCTCTCCAGGCCGCTGATCCGCAGCTGCTCCACGCGCTCGGTGGTCAGCACCCGCGACGTGCGCAGCGTGCCGGTCAGGGCGCCGAGCGCGAGCCGGGTACGGGCCAGGCGTGCCCGCGCGTCGACCGTGCGGACGTCCAGGAGCCCGTCGTCGAGCCGGGCCCGGTGCGAGGGGGCGACGCCGTCCGGCAGATAGCGGCCGTTGCCCGCGAACAGCAGCCACAGCACGCGGTCGTGGCCGTCGAGCCTGATCCGCAGCGGCGCCGCGCTCCGCAGCACGGCGGTCAGGGCCACCGCCGCGGCGGGCCACTTGCCGATGCGGCCCTCCAGCTTCTCGCGCCTGCGCACCAGTTCCGGGTAGAGCCCGATGCTGAAGGTGTTCACGAAACCGGCCACGTCGGCGCCCTCGCCGTCGCGGATCCGCGCCAGGTCGACCCGCACGGCCTGCCCGGTCCGCACGGCGTGCGCGGTGTCCTCGAAGGTGGCCGCGCCCACGTCCAGGGAGAAGTGGTTGAGGGTGCCGCCGGGGAACACCGCGAGCGGCAGACCGGCCGCCGCCGCGCGCCGGGCGGCGGCGTTCACCGTGCCGTCGCCGCCGCAGACCCCGAGCACCCCGCCGGACCCGGCCGTCCGCGCCGCCGCCTTGTCGAGGAGCTCGCCGAGGTCGTCCCCGGGACCGGACACCACGACCTCGGCCTTCGGCAGCAGCTGCGCCAGATGCCGATGCGGGGGTACGAGCACGGGGACGCCCTTGCCGGAGCCGGGGTTCACAACCACGACCAGGCCCTCGCCCTCGGGCAGCGCGGGCGCCGCGACGCGGGTGTGCCCGCTGTGGGCGGGCGAGGGGCGCGGCGGCCACCAGTGGCAGGTCACCGCGGCGGCTGCCGCGCCGAGCACGCAGCCCGCCAGGACGTCGCCGGGGTAGTGGACGCCCACGTACACCCGTGAGAACGCCACGGCCGCGGCGACGGGCGCCACGAGGGCGCCGTAGCGGGTCGACTCCAGGGCCACGCCCGTGGCGAACGCCGCCGCGGACGCCGCGTGCCCGGACGGGAACGACGACGTCCACGGCGTCTTCGCCAGGCGCCGCATCAGGGGCACGGTGTCGAGCACCGGGCGGTGCCGGCGCACCGCGTACTTGGCGACCGCGTTCGTGGTCAGCGAGGCCAGCGCGAGGGCGGCCACGCCACGGCCGGCGGCCCGCCGCGCGGCCGGACCGCCGGCCAGGGCGAGCGCCGCGGCGCAGCCGAACCACAGCCGTCCGTGATTCGCCGCGGAGCTGAGCGGCGGCAGCACCTGCTGCGCGCCGGGCAGCCGTGCCGCCGCCACCCGTTCGAACCACCGTCGGTCGATCCTGCCGATCCGTCCCGTCATGGCCTCACTGGACCAGGGCACAGGGGCGGCGGCCCGCGCTGCTGGCCCGAACGGGTCACGCGACGCAGCGGTGAGCCCGAACGGAGATCTCGTGCCCGCGGGCGGAATGACGGAGATCTCGTGCCCGCGGGCGGAATGCACGAGCCCTCGAACCGAAAGCGCGAGCCCGCGGGCGGAGAATGCCGACATGACGACAAGTCGTTCCCTCGACATCCAGGTCAAGCGTGTCTACGACCCCGCCGCGCCTGACGACGGCGCCCGCGTCCTCGTCGACCGGCTGTGGCCGCGCGGCGTCTCCAAGGAGCGGGCCGGACTGGAGTCGTGGGACAAGGACGTCGCGCCCTCGAACGAGCTGCGCCGCTGGTACGGCCATGATCCCGCCCTCTTCGAGGAGTTCGCCGAGCGGTACCGGCAGGAACTCACGGACCCCGGCCGTGCCGAGGAACTCGACCGACTCCGTGGCCTGGCCCGCACGGGCCGCCTCACCCTGCTCACCGCCACCAAGGACCTCCCGCACGGCCATGTGCGCGTCCTGGTGGACGTCCTGAACGACGGGTGACGGTGCGACACCGACGGTGCGACACCGTCAGCTGACCGTGGGCCGCCGCCGATTTGCCGGAACGGCAACAGACGTGGCCCGCGTCGCGCGCCGCGCCGCATGCTCGGGCCACAGCCGCCACCCGAGCACACCAGGAGGGGCCATGCCCGCGACCTCGTCCCCCGCAGCCGACCGCACCCACCACCTGATCCCCTCGCCCGCGGGCCGGATCCACGCGGTGGAACAGGGCACGGGCCCCCTGGTCCTGCTGGTGCACGGCTTCCCCGAGACCTGGTACTCCTGGCGCCACCAACTGCCCGCCCTCGCGGCGGCGGGCTACCGCGCGGTCGCCGTGGACGTACGCGGCTACGGCCGCTCCACCGGGCCCGACGACGTGGCGGCGTACCGGATGCTCGACCTGGTCGAGGACAACACCGCCGTGGTGCGGGCGCTCGGCGAGGAGAGGGCGGTGGTCGTCGGGCACGACTGGGGCGCGACGATCGCCGCGCACTCCGCGCTGGTCAGGCCGGACGTCTTCCGCGCGGCCGCCCTGCTGGGCGTCCCCTACACGCCGCCGGGCGGACCGCGCCCCGGTGAGGTCTTCGCCCGGATGGGCGGGGGAGCGGACGGAGGGGCGGGCGGCGAGTTCTACGTCTCCTACTTCCAGGAACCCGGCCGGGCCGAGGCCGAGATCGAGCCCGACGTACGCGGCTGGCTCGCCGGGTTCTACGCCGCGCTGTCCGGGGACACCATGCCCGGCCCCGACGCCCCCGCCCCGCACGTCACGGGACCGGGCGGCACCCTGCGCGAACACTTCCCCACGGGCCGCCTGCCCGGCTGGCTCGACCCGGCCGATCTCGACGTCTACGCAGGGGAGTTCGAGCGGACCGGCCTGACCGGCGCGCTCAACCGCTACCGCTGCATGGACCGCGACTGGACCGACCTCACGCCCCGCTTCGAGGGCGCCCCGCTCACCCAGCCGTCCCTGTTCGTCGGCGGTGCCCTGGACGCCTCCACGACCTGGCTGGCCGACGCGATCATGGCGTTCCCCGAAACCCTGCCGGCCCTGACCGCGACCCACCTCCTCGACGGCTGCGGCCACTGGGTCCAGCAGGAACGGCCCGCCGAGGTCAACCGGATCCTGACGGGGTGGCTGGCGGGGCTGCCGGGCTGACCCGCGCCCCTCGACCGGCGGGGCGATGCCTTGGGCGGGCGCGCCGGTTCAGTCATGGGCGGCGACGGTACTGTGTGCGTCGCCCGGACGATCCGGTGCGGGCCACCGTCGCCACCGCCGTGGAGACCGTCGTCCGTGCCTTCGCCGAACCGCGCGCGCAGGGCCGAGCACATCCGGGGGGATGTCGTGCGAGAACGTCGTCCGGGTGCGCGACGGAGCCGGGCCGGTGCCGTGGTCGCCGTCGTTCTGGGGGCCGTGGCACTGGTCGCCTTCGCCCTGCCCCTGCGGCATGCGCTGATCGCCACGCAGACCTATCGGGCCGGCTACTGGGCGACCGTCACCGACGGGGACGACTTCGGCCGCTTCGGCTGGCGGGATCCGGCGGGCCGCGGCGTGCGCGGGCCCATCGCGGGCGTGCCCGAGGACGGCGTGTGGGACGAGGAGGGCGAGGGGACGAGCGACATCTCCG
The DNA here is from genome assembly GCF_040680155.1 of Streptomyces sp. NPDC052114. NCBI lineage: Bacteria > Bacillati > Actinomycetota > Actinomycetes > Kitasatosporales > Streptomycetaceae > Streptomyces > Streptomyces sp. NPDC052114. The sequence continues at coordinate 310,346 of NZ_JBFAWC010000006.1, forward strand.
GCGCCCGCATCTGGGTGTCGCAGGACGGTGACGCCCACGTGCGGGAGTCGCCCGCCGAGAAGGACATGGTCCTCGGGTACGCCGGTGCGGGTCTCGTCCTCGGGGCCGTACTGCTCCTCCTGCGGGCCCGGTACGGGCGGCGGCGCGAGGACGTGTCGGAGGACGCGTCCCGCTGGGCCCTCAAGGGAAGGTGACCGCCGGGTCCACGGGGCTGAGGACGACCCAGCGCAGCGCCGTGTCGCCGAAGCGGCCGTACGTCGTCACGCGCACGTCGAGCGGGTCCGGCGCGACGAGCGGGAAGTACATCGGGCGCGCCGCGTCGTCGACGTCGCCCGGCACACCGGCCGTGCCCTCCCACAGCTCGGCGACGCCCGGCTCGCGCCGCACGGTGCGCACCACCTCGTCCAGGCGGTCGTTGTCCGGCCAGCGCTGCCACGCCAGGCGCAGCTGGCCCAGCAGCGGCACGGCCCACTTCGTGTCCCAGTCGCGCAGCTGATACCGCGCCTCGGCGGAGAACGCCCAGGTCATGGTGTTCGCCTCCGGACGCATCAGCCAGGGGCAGTGGCGCGCCGCCACGGTGTTGGCCGCGACCACGTCCCAGGCCTGGTCGCAGATCCAGCTCACCCGGCGCTGCTGGTGCAGCAGATCCAGCAGCGCCGCGTCGGGCCGGGCGCCGTCGGCCCGGTGCCGGGGCGGCTGGTGGCCGGTGCCCCGGTACAGGGCGGTCGCCTGCCGGGGCGAGAGATCCAGGATCCGCACCACGCCCGCGATCATCTCGCGCGCGTATCCGCGGTCCTCGCCCCGCTCCAGGGCGCGGTACCAGCGCTCGGAGACGCCGAGCAGGAGGGCCATGTCGAGCTGGGTGAGATAGCTGCGGTGGCCCCGGAAGGGGACGGGGTCCGGCAGCAGGCCGGGGTCCCGCGCCATCCGCCAGGCACGCAGCATCCGCCCGAGATCCTCGCGTCGCGCGTCCAGCAAGAGTAAAGACCTCGCAAAGATGGGGTGGCCGTCAGGAGAGCGCCGCGTGCCCTTCGCGGATCACCGGCCGGGCCGGGGCAGGGTGTCAGCCTCGCACACGGGAACGGCGACCGGAACGCCGGAGTGCCGGTAGCAGACGGTGCCGACCTTGGGGCGCGGCGGACGGCCATGGTGGGCCCGCCGCCGCCCGCCACGGTCGTCACGACCCACGGGTGGCCAGGTCAGCCGCGCCTCGACGGCCCGTACACGTCGTACGCCGCCCGGGTGCGCACGTCCGTCAGCCGCACACCCACGGAGAGCCCGATGAGCCACTTCCTGCCGGAGACCGACCCCGTGCTGACCGCCGCCCGCGGTCTGGCCCTAGCGCACTCCGGCATGATCGAGGTGCATCCGAGCCCGCTGTACCTGCGGGCGCGCGACGCGGACCCGGCCCGCACGGTCGCCCTGGTCTCCGGCGGCGGCTCCGGCCACGAACCCCTGCACACCGGGCTCCTGGGCCGCGGCGGCCTGGACGCCGTCTGTCCCGGCGAGGTCTTCGCCTCCCCGCACAACCGGCAGATCTACGAGGCGAGCGCGGCGGCCGCCAAGAGCGGCGGCGTCCTGCACATCGTCAAGAACTACACGGGCGACGTGATCAACTTCCAGATCGCGGCGGAGCGCCTGCGCCACGACGGGATTCCCGTCGCCACCGTGCTCGTCGACGACGATCTGGCCACCGACAGCGCGGACGCCGCGACCGGCCGCCGGGGCACCGCCGCCACGGTCGTCGTCGAGAAGCTCCTGGGCGCGGCCGCCGACCAGGGGGCGACGCTGGAGGAGCTCGCCGACCTGGGACGGCGCGTCGTGGCCCGCTCGCGCAGCATCGCCGTCGCCGCCCGCGCGCAGACCTCGCCCACCACCCTGGCCCCCGCGTTCACGCTGGACGAGGGCACCCTGGACTACGGCGTCGGCATCCACGGCGAGCGCGGCACCCGCACCATCGCCCGCCCGGCCGTCGGCGACCTGGTCAGGCGCATGACCGACGACCTGCTCGACGCCCTGCCCGAGGGGCCCGGCGAGGTGCTCGCCCTCGTCAACGGCCTGGGCGCCACCACCGAGCTGGAGCTGAACGCCATCGGCGTCCTGCTGCACGACGAGCTCACCGCCCGCGGCATCCGGCCGGTCCTCACCGTCCCGGGCACCTTCACCGCGGCCCTCGACATGGCGGGCTTCTCCCTCACCCTCACCCGGCTGGAGGACGGCTGGGCCGACCTGTGGCTGGCCCCGACCCGGACGCCGCTCGTCCTGCCCCGCCCCTCCCTCGCCCCCGACCACCCGGCGCCCGCCGCGCAGGAGCCGGTGGACTCCCCGGTCCGTACGCCGGGTTCGGAGGGCGACCGCACGCTCCTCGACCGGTACGCGCTCACCGTCACGCAGGTGCGCGACAACCTCACCAAGCTCGACCAGCTCGTGGGTGACGGCGACTTCGGCGACAACCTCGCGGGCGGCGTACGACGCGCGGTGAAGCTGGCCGACGAGCGCGGCCTGGACGGCACGACCGCCCTCGCCCAGGCGTTCCTCGACGACGTCGGCGGCACCAGCGGCCCCCTGTTCGGGCTCCTCTTCCAGCAGCTCGCCACCGCCGTGCGGGCCGACGGCTCGGCGCCCTCGGTCGACGCGCTCGCGCGGGCCGCAGAGGCCGGGCACGCCGCCATCCACCGGGTGGGCGGCGCGGTGCCCGGCGACTGCACGCTGGTCGACGCGCTCGCGCCCGCCGCCGAGTCCCTGGCCGCCGCCGCCGGGAACCCCGACGCCGACGCGCCGCTCACCGAAGCCGCCCAGGCGGCCATCCGGGGCGCCCTGGGCACCGCGTCCCTGCGGCCCCGGCGCGGCCGGGCCAGCTACGTCGGCGACCACGCGCTCGGCGTCCCGGACCCCGGCGCCCTCGCGGTCGCCCTGCTGTTCATGGCCCTGGCCGACATCCACGAGCCGGCCACGGCGCCTCGCCTGCCCGCGCCCGGTCACATCACGGTGCTGTCCTGACACGGGTCCGGGCCCGGTTCCTGAGCGGAACCCGGGCCCGGACCCACCGGCCGCGCTACGCACCCCGTCGCCGCATCGTCCTGGCGTTGACCACGAGCGCGGCCGGTACGGCGGCCAGCAGCGTGCCGAGGACCGCGGCGGTCACGATGCCGGTGTTCAGGTGCAGGCCCACGTCCGACGACGTGGCCTGGGAGAGGCCGGAGGCCATGCCCGCCAGCGGCGCCAGCGTCACGAGGACGCCGAGGGCGGCGCCGATGGCGACGACCAGGGCGGTCTCGCCGACCGAGCAGAGGAGCAGCTTGCGGACGGTGCCGCCCGCGGACCGCATCACCTCGAAGTCCTGGCGCCTGCCGTGGGCGGCCATGGCCATGCTGTTGGCGACCGCGATGACGCTGTAGCCGACGGCGATCACGATGAGCATCGCGGCCAGGCTGTCGGTGAGCCGGGCGTCGGTCTCGTAGTCGGCCAGGGCGTACGCGGCGGCGTCGTGCAGGGCCGTGCCGGGGACCTCGTCACTGGCCTCGGCGTCGCGTGGCACGAAGATGTCGTCGGTGAGCGCGGCCGGGTCGTGGGCCCGCACCAGGTCACGGGCGACCACGAAGTCGCCGCGGGCCGGATCGTCGGGCAGGACCGCCCCGACGCGCAGGGTGACCCGCGCGCCGTCGGCGAACCGTACCGGCACGTCCTGACCCTTCTTCAGGCCCAGGTCAGTGGCGGTGCGCTCGCCGAGCACGGCCTCGCCCGGCTTGTTCCAGCGCTTGTCGCGGCTGCCCAGGACGTCCAGGACGGTCGCCTTCTCCGCCGCGTCGCCGGTCACGAACGCGCGGGTCGGCAGGGCGGCCTTGCCCACCGGGTTGGCGGCGACCACCTCGTCGGTGTTGCCCGGTGTGCCGTCCGGGGTGACGATCGTCTGCCCCGAGACCTTCAGGGCCTCGCCCGCCGGATACGCCACGCGCATGGTCTCCACCATCCCGCTGAGCAGCACCGCGAAGCCGACGGCGGCGATCACCGGGGCCGCCAGGGAGGCCGCGCGGCGGGGGTTGGCGACCAGTTCGGCCCGGATCAGGACGGGCCCCGCCGAGCCGCCCCGCTGGAACGGCGCGGTCAGGAACCGGCCGACGGGCCCGATGAACACGGGAGTCAGGAGGGCCGCCGCGACGATCAGCGTCATCGTGGCGAAGATCGCCATGTTGATGCGGTCGTCGGCGCTGGAGACGGCGGTGCCGACGGCGAGGAACACCCCGAGACCGAGGACGGCGAGTCCGGCGATCCAACGCCCGCGCCCCATGCCCTTGTTGACGGAGCGCGTGTCGAGCAGCGCCTCGATGGGCGCGACCCGGGCGGCCTTGCGGGCGGCGGCCCAGGCACCGGCCACGCTGACACCGACCCCGATCGCGGCGGCCGTGAGCAGCGGCCAGGCGGCGACGCTCACCGTCATGTCCGGCGGGACGACCTCCAGATCGTCGAGTACGGACCGCAGCAGCGGCGCGGCGGCCACGCCGGCCGCGCAGCCGGCGAGCGAGCCGAGCAGCCCGATCACGGCGGCCTCGCCGAGGATCATGCGGCGGATCTGCGCGGGGGCGGCGCCGATGGTCCGCAGCAGGCCGATCTCGCGGCGGCGCATCCCGGTGGCGAGGACCAGCAGGGAGGCGACCACGAACACCGTGGTGAACAGGCTGAGGACGGCCATGGCGCTGATGAGCTGGACGCCCAGGAAACGCTTGTGCTCGATGTACTGCGGCTGGAGCTCGGCGCGCCCGTCGCCGGAGACCACCTCGCCCTTGTCGCCGACCACCTTCCGGGCGGCGGAGACGAGCGTGCCGGTGTCGGCGCCCTTGTCGGGCACCAGGGCGATGGCCCGCACGCCGGGCTGCTGCCGCGCGGCGAACGCGTCGCTGAAGTAGTAGCCGGGTCCGTCCACTGTGCCGACGACGGTGAACCGTGCGCGGCCCCGGGTGATGTTGACGGTCAGTTCGCTGCCGACGGCCGCGCCGAGGGCGCGGTCCACCACGACCTCGTCGGCGCCGCCGGGGGCCCGGCCGGAGACCAGCCGGTAGGGCGCCATCCGTGCGCTGCCCCAGCCGTGCCCGGACTCCAGAGCGCCCTCGTCGGCGACGGGCCTGCCGTCCTGGACGGCCTGGGCGTAGAAGGAGCGGTCCGCCACCGCGTCGGCGACGCCCGGAACCCTGTTCAGCCCGGCGAGGAGCGGCGCGGCCTCGGCCCCGCTCCAGGGCATGCGGTCCTCGGGGCTGCCGTCGGCGTCGACGGCCTGCTCCGGCAGGGCGAGGGCGGCGGTCCCCGCGTACCGGGGCTGGACCGTGGGCCGCGCGGAGTCGTAGATGACGAGCGTCGTGGTGATCAGGGCCACGCCGACCAGGACGGCGACGAAGGCCCCGAGGAAACCGGACCAGCGTGCGCGGACGTTCGCGAGGATCAGCATCACGCCTCCAGGCGGGTCATGTGGGCGGCGATCTCGGCGGCGCTGTCGCCCGCGTGGGGGTCGAGCGCGATGCGGCCGGCCGGACGGCCGTCCTTGAGGAAGACGACGACGTCGGCCACGGCCGCCGCCACCGGGTCGTGCGTGACCATCAGCGTGGTCTGGCCCTCCTGGTCCACCAGCATCCGCATCATCCGCAGCACCTCGCGGGAGGTGACGGTGTCCAGGGCGCCGGTGGGCTCGTCCGCGAACAGGACGGCGGGGCGGGTCACCAGGGCGCGGGCGAGGGCGACGCGCTGCTGCTGGCCGCCGGAGAGCTCACTGGGCCGGTGCCCGGCGCGGTCGGCCAGACCGACCGCGGCCAGCGCGTCGGCGACCTGCTCGCGGCCGACCCTGCGGCCCGCGAACCGGGACGGCAGTTCCACGTTCTGAGCCGCCGTCAGGGACTCCACCAGGTTGAAGGCCTGGAAGACGAACCCGACGCGGTCGCGGCGGAGTTCGGTGCGCTGCCTCTCGTTCTGCCGGCCGATGTCGACGCCGGCGAGGACGATCCGGCCCTCGGAGGGCTGCTCCAGCCCGGCCGCGCACTGCAGCAGCGTCGACTTGCCGGAACCGGAGGGGCCCATGATCGCGGTGAAGGTGCCCTGCGGGAAGGTGAGGGACACGTCGTCCAGCGCGGTGACCCGGCGTCCGCCGGTCCCGTGGACCTTGCGTACGCCGTGGAGTTCGACCGCGTCTCCCGCGGCGGGCCGCGGCGGGGGAGTCAGGGTGTGCTGTGTCGTCGTCATGGGTCGATTCCACTGCTCAGGAGGGGTCCCGGGCACTGATCCACGCTCTACTTCAGAGGTAGAGGCAGCTCTACCGCGATGCCCGAACGGCCGTACTACGGTGGCCCCATGCGTCCCACAACCGCCTGGCAGGCCATGGCGCAGCGCCCCATGAGCTTCCTGACCTCCAGCTGGCCCTGGCGGTCACTGGCCTATCTCGGCGGAGGCGTCGTGGTCGGCGCCGCGGCCGTCCTCGTCCTCGCCGCCGGCCTGGCCGCGGGCCTCGTCCTGCTGGTCGTGCTCGTCGGTGTGGCCCCGCTGGTCGGCACCGTGCTGGCCGCCACCGTGGTGGCCGCGGTGGAGCGGCGCCGGCTGCGGCTCGTGGACCTGGAGCGGCTGCCCGACCCGCACCGGGCCCCGGACGCGCCCGGTGCGCGCGCCTGGGTGGCCACCCGGCTCAAGGAACAGGTGACCTGGCGGGAGTTGATGTTCGCGCTCCTGTCGGCCGCGGCGCTGTGGTGGCTGGACCTGCTGGTCCTCGGCTTCTCCTTCGGCGTACCCGCCGTCACCTTCGCCTCGCTGGACGGGACGACCTGGCCCTGGGCGGTGTTCGGCGGGATCGTGCTGCTCGCCTCGCCCTACACGGTGACCTCGTGGGCGGGCGCGCGGGCCGCGATGGCCCGGTCCTTCCTCGCCCCGCGCGACCGGGAGCTCGGGGAGGAGCTGCGCGAGGTGCGGGCCTCGCAGGTGCGGCTGCTCGACTCCTTCGACGCCGAGCGGGTGCGCATCGAGCGCGATCTGCACGACGGGGCCCAACAGCGCCTCGTCTCGCTGGGGATGACGCTGGGCCTGCTGCGCCTGGACACCCCGGCGGGCTCCCCGCAGGCCGAGCTGCTCACGCAGGCGGAGGGCCAGCTCTCCGCCGCTCACCAGGAACTGCGCTCCCTGATCAGGGGGTTGAACCCGCCCGTCCTCGCCGACCACGGACTCGTCGCGGCGATCGAGGACTACGCGGGCCGCTTCCCGATCCCGGTGACGGTGGACCTGCGGCTGCCCGAACGGCTGCCCAGGAAGCTGGAGACGACCATGTACTACCTGATCAACGAGGCCATGACGAACATCGCCAAGCACAGCGGGGCCACGAGCGCCCAGGTGCGCGGGCGTTACCATGCGGACCTGTTGATCCTCGACATCACGGACGACGGTCACGGCGGGGTCGACCCGGAGGCGGGCAGCGGCGTGACCGGGCTCGCGGACCGGGTCACGGCGCTCGACGGCCGGATGCGCGTGTCCAGCCCGGTCGGTGGTCCCACCCTGCTGCATGTGGAGGTTCCGTGTCGCTTCGCCTGATCGTGGCCGAGGATGCCGTTCTGTTGCGCGAGGGCCTCGTGGGGCTGTTGCAACGGGTCGGCCACGAGGTGGTGGCCGCCGTCGGCGACGCCGACGCCCTGGCCGATGCCGTACGCGCCGAACGGCCGGACCTCGTCGTCACGGACGTACGGATGCCGCCGACGCTCGGCGACGACGGGCTGCGGGTCGCGGTGCTCCTGCGCGAGGAGTTCCCCGGTCTGCCCGTGCTCGTCCTCAGCCAGTACGTCGAACGCTCCTATGCCCTGCGCCTGCTCGACTCGGGCGGCGGAGCGGGGGTGGGGTACCTGCTCAAGGAGCGGGTGAGCGCGGTGACCGACTTCATGGCCGCGATCGAACGCGTCGCGGCCGGGGGGACGGTGGTGGACCCGGAGGTCATCACGCAGCTGGTCCGGCTGCGCCAGGACCCCCTGGAGCGGCTGAGCCCCCGGGAGCGCGAGGTGCTCGCGCTGATCGCGGAGGGCCGCACCAACGCGGGCCTCGCGCAGCACCTGTTCATCAGCGAGGCGGCCGTCAACAAGCACATCGGCAACATCTTCACCAAGCTCGACCTGCCCGTGGACACCGAGGGGCACCGGCGCGTGCTGGCGGTCCTGGCCTTCCTGCGGGCCTGACACCCGGCCCTTTCTCTGACTAGAGTCAGAGAATGAGTCGACGGGTGGAGCCGGAAACGGGGCAGATCGAGCGGGTGCGGCGGTTCAACCGCACCGTCACCGAACGCGTGGGCGTACTCCACGACCACTACCTGGGCGGTGACCGGCCGGTCGGCGAGGCCCGGCTGCTGTGGGAGATCGGCGAGCGGGGCCAGGACGTACGACGGCTGCGCGAGCGCCTCGGGCTCGACTCCGGGTACGTCAGCCGCCTGCTGCGCGCCCTCACGGCCGACGGCCTGGTCACGGTCGAGCCGCGGCCCGAGGACCGACGGGTCCGCACCGTCCGGCTCACCGGGGCGGGCCGCGCCGAACGCGCCCGGCTCGACCAGCGCAGCGACGCGCTCGCCGGCTCCCTCCTTGAGCCGCTCAACACCGCGCAGCGCGCCCGCCTCGTCGCCGCCATGGCGGAGGTCGACCGGCTGCTCACCGCCGCGACGGTCACCCTGGACGCCGTCGACCCCGACCACCCGGACGCCCGCTACTGCCTGCGCTCCTACTTCACCGAACTCCAGGAGCGCTTCGACACCGGCTTCGACCCGGCGCTGAGCCTGCTGCCCGACGCGGGCGGGCTGCGCCCGCCGCACGGCCTCTTCCTGGTCGCCAGGGCGCACGGCGAGCCCGTCGGCTGCGCGGGACTCAAGCTGCCGCCCGGCGCCCCCGCCGAGATCAAGCGCATGTGGGTCGCGCCCGCCGCGCGGGGCCTGGGGCTCGGCCGCCGCTTCCTGACCGAGCTGGCGGAGCGGGCCCGGCGGCACGGGTGCGACGTCCTGCGCCTGGACACCAACAAGGCGCTCGACGCGGCGCGGGGCCTGTACCTGTCCTGCGGCTTCGCCGAGGTCCCGGCCTTCAACGACGAGCCGTACGCCCACCACTGGTTCGAGAAGCGGCTGGTCGAGGAGGTGTAGCGGCCGGGAGGCGCGCGCGGGGGAGGGGTGTCACCCGATCGGCGCCTTGACGGCCCGGGGCCGCATTGCGTGCCGCAGGGACGGTTGGTCCACTGAGGACCAGTGGCCGGGGCTGTCGGGGGCCCGTCCAGCACCCCCTTCTCCCACCCCAGGGCGGCTTCGATGTCCATGTCCTCCTTCGGTTCCTTCGGTGGTCCCGACCCGTTCTCCGAGATGCTGGACCGGTTCTTCGGGACGTCCCCCGCCTCCTCCCCGCCGCGCGTCCAGCGGGTGCCGATCGGGCGGCTCCTGACGGACGCGGCGCGCGGGCTCATCGAGGCGGCCACGGCCCGCGCGGTGAAGGACGGCAGCACGGACCTGGACACCGAGCACCTGCTGTGGGCGGCCACCCAGGTCGAGCCCGCGCGCTCCCTGCTCGCGAAGGCGGGGGCCGAGCCGGACCGGCTGGCCGAGGAGATCGCGCGGGCCCTGCCCGGCGAGAGCGCGACGCCCTCCGCCGATCCGCGGATGACACCGGCCGCCAAGCGCGTACTGCTCCAGGCGTACGAGCGCTCGCAGGCCGCAGGGACCTCCTACATCGGCCAGGAGCACATCCTCGCCGCGCTCCTGGACACCCCCGACTCCGGCGCGGTGAAGACCCTCGGCGCCGCCGGCACGGACGTCGGCGGGCTGCGCGGCGCCGCCGACCGCGCGGCTCGCACCGACGGCCGGCCCGCGGACCGCGAGAGCGACACCCCCACCCTCGACGAGTACGGGCGCGACCTGACCGAGGAGGCGCGGGCGGGGAAGCTCGACCCGGTCGTCGGGCGGGCCGAGGAGATCGAGCAGACCGTCGAGATCCTCTCCCGGCGCTCGAAGAACAACCCCGTCCTCATCGGCGAGCCCGGCGTCGGCAAGACGGCGATCGTCGAGGGGCTCGCCCAGCGGATCGTCGCGGGCGAGGTGCCGGGGTCCCTGGAGGGCAAGCGGGTCATCGGCCTCGACCTGTCGGGGCTCGTGGCGGGCGCCCAGTACCGGGGGCAGTTCGAGGAGCGCCTCAAGAAGGTCATCGACGAGGTCCGGCAGGCCGCGGACTCGACGATCCTGTTCATCGACGAACTGCACACGGTGGTGGGCGCGGGGGCCTCCGGCGAGGGCGCGATGGACGCGGGCAACATGCTCAAACCGGCGCTCGCGCGCGGTGAGCTGCACGTGGTGGGGGCGACCACCATCGACGAGTACCGCAAGTACATCGAGAAGGACGCCGCCCTGGAGCGGCGCTTCCAGCCGGTCATGGTGCCCGAGCCCGGTGTCGAGGAGACCGTGCTGATCCTGGAGGGACTGCGGGACTCCTACGAGGCCCACCACCAGGTCCGCTTCTCGGACGACGCGCTGGTGGCCGCCGCCGAGCTGTCGGACCGGTACATCAGCGACCGTTTCCTGCCCGACAAGGCCATCGACCTGGTCGACCAGGCGGGCGCCCGGGTCCGCCTCAAGTCCCTCGGCAAGTCGACCGAGGTCGTCTCGCGCGAGGACCGGCTGGCGAAACTGAACCGCGAGAAGGAACAGGCCGTCGCCGGCGAGGACTTCGAGCGGGCCTCCGAACTGAAGCGGCAGATCGCCGAGACCGAGTCCGAGCTCGCCGGTGTCACCGAGCGCCGTGAAGGCGTCATGGACGTCACCGCCGACGACATCGCCGAGATCGTCGCCCGCCGCACCGGCATCCCGGTGGCCCAGCTCACCGCGAGCGAGAAGGACAAGCTCCTCAAGCTGGAGGAGGCCCTGCACTCCAGGGTGGTGGGCCAGGACGAGGCGGTCGTCGCCATCGCGGAGGCGGTGCGGCGCAACCGGGCCGGGATGGGCGACCCGGACCGGCCCGTCGGCTCCTTCCTCTTCCTCGGCCCGACCGGCGTCGGCAAGACCGAACTGGCCAAGGCGCTCGCCGAGTTGCTCTTCGGCGACGAGAGCCGGATGGTCCGCTTCGACATGAGCGAGTTCCAGGAGAAGCACACCGTGTCGCGGCTCGTCGGAGCCCCGCCCGGATACGTCGGTCACGAGGAGGCCGGTCAGCTCACGGAGAAGGTGCGCCGTCAGCCGTACAGCGTGCTGCTCTTCGACGAGGTGGAGAAGGCCCACCCGGACGTCTTCAACGCGCTGCTCCAGGTCCTGGACGACGGCCGGCTCACCGACGCGCGGGGCCGCACCGTCGACTTCCGCCACACCGTCGTCATCATGACGTCCAACATCGGGGCCCAGCGCATCCTCGCCCACCACGGCGACGTCTCCGAGATCAAGGCCGACCTCATGGGGGACCTGCAGGGCCGCTTCCCGCCCGAGTTCCTCAACCGCATCGACGAGACCGTCATCTTCCACGGGCTGACCGTGGAGGATCTCGGGCAGATCGTCGATCTGCTCCTGGACGGCAGCAAGCGGCGCGTCCGCGCGCAGGGGATGACGCTGGAGGTGACGGAGGCGGCGAAGAAGCTGCTGGTCGCGCACGGTCACCAGCCCGAGTTCGGGGCGCGGCCACTGCGCCGCACGATCCAGTCCGAGCTGGACAACCGGATCGCGAGCCTGCTGCTGAGCGGTGAGGCGAACCCGGGGGACACGATCGTCGCGGACGTGCGGGACGACGCACTGGTCTGCTCCGTGTCCTGAACCCCCTCCCGTTCCCTTAACGGCATACCGATTTGCCTAAAGTGTTTAGGCAAATGCATAATCGGTTCAGCCAAAAGAGGGGAATGTCATGGTGCGCGCAGGACTGACCACGGAACGCGTGGTCCGGGCCGGGGCCGAGCTGGCCGACGAGGTCGGCTTCGACCAGGTGACCGTCTCGGCGCTCGCCCGGCAGTTCGACGTCAAGGTCGCGAGTCTGTACTCGCACGTGAAGAACTCCCAGGACCTCAAGACCGGCATCGCCCTGCTGGCGCTGGCCGAGCTCGCCGACCGGGGCACCGCCGCGCTGGCCGGGCGCGCCGGCAAGGACGCGCTCGCCGCGCTGGCGAACGTCTACCGCGACTACGCCCAGGAGCACCCCGGGCGCTATGCCGCGACCCAGCTCCGGCTCACCCCCGAGGCGGCCGCCGCCAGCGCGGGCGGGCGGCACGCCGAGATGACGCGGGCCATCCTGCGCGGCTACGACCTGACGGAGCCGGACCAGACCCATGCGGTACGCCTGCTCGGCAGCGTCTTCCACGGCTACGTCAGCCTGGAGCTGGCCGGGGGCTTCAGCCACAGCGCGCCGGACTCGGGGGAGACGTGGTCGCGCGTCATCGACGCGCTGGACGCCCTGCTGAGGAACTGGCCTGCCGCGCCGCCCGCCTGACCTCGCTCCGCCGCCGGGGCCGAAGCCTTCCCCCATCACTTCTCGACAGGTTGAACTCATGAGCACCGAACGCCCCTTGACCGACACGCCCCTCACCGCCGACCTCCTGCGCGGCGCCCTCGACGTGGAGCGCACCGGGCGCGGGCTGCTGCCGCACCGGCTGCCCGGCCGCGCCCGTGCCCAGAACAACGACCCGCAGCTCGCCATGGCCGAGTCCCAGCCGTCCGGCGTGCGCCTGGTGTTCCGTACCCGTGCCACCGTCGTCGAGCTGGACACGCTGCCCACCAAGCGGGTCTACGTCGGTGCCCCGCCCCGCCCCGACGGCGTGTACGACCTCCTCGTCGACGGCCGCCCCGCCGGGCAGGCGAGCGTGACCGGCGGCAACACCCTGACCATCGACATGGCGAAGGGGTCCTTCGAGCGGACCGCCGGGGAGCCTGCCACCGTCCGCTTCGACGGGCTGCCCGATGCACTCAAGGACGTCGAGATCTGGCTGCCGCACAACGAGGCCACCGAACTGATCGCACTGCGCGCCGACGCCCCGGTCGAGCCCGCGGCCGACCCGGGCCGCAAGGTCTGGCTGCACCACGGCAGTTCGATCAGCCACGGCTCCGACGCCGCGAGCCCCACCACGACCTGGCCCGCCCGCGCCGCCACCCTCGGCGGCGTCGAGCTGATCAACCTCGGGCTCGGCGGGAGCGCCCTGCTCGACCCGTTCACGGCCCGTGCCATCCGGGACACCCCCGCCGACCTGATCAGCGTCAAGATCGGGATCAACGTGGTCAACGCCGACCTGATGCGGCTGCGCGCCTTCGCGCCGGCGGTGCACGGCTTCCTCGACACCATCCGCGAGGGGCACCCCACCGTGCCACTGCTGGTCGTCTCGCCCATCCTGTGCCCCATCCACGAGGACACCCCGGGGCCGTGCGCCATGGACGTCGAGGCGTTCCTGGCCGGGCAGGTGCGGTTCAAGGCGACGGGCGACCCGGCCGAGCGCGCCGCGGGCAAGCTGACGCTCAACGTCATCCGGGAGGAGCTCGCCCGCGTCGTCGAGCAGCGGTCGGCCGACGACCCGCACCTGCACCACCTCGACGGCCGCGACCTCTACGGCGAGGCGGACTCCGCCGCGCTGCCCCTGCCGGACAACCTCCACCCGGACGCCGCCACGCACCGCCTCATCGGCGAACGCTTCGCGGCGCGCGCCTTCGCCGCGGACGGTGCCTTCGGCGAAGGGCGCTGAGGCCGCGGCGCTCCTCACTCCTCCAGACGGATGGAGCGCGAGGGACACAGGGACGCCGCCTCGCGCACGTCCTTGTGGAACTCGTCGGCCGGCGTCTCCTCCAGGAGGATGACGATGCCGTCGTCCCCCTGGTCGAAGACGTCGGGTGCGAGCATCAGGCACTGGCCCGCGCCGATGCACTTGCCGCTGTCGGTACTCACCTGCATGGTGGGGCGTCCCGTCGGCTCGGCCGTCACCACGTGACGGGCAGTTCGTAGACGCCGTAGACCATGGCGTCGTCCTTGAAGCGCAGCTCGTCCACGGCGGCCGCGAGCCGCAGGCCGGGGACGCGGCGCAGCAGGGTGCCGTAGACGATCTCCAGTTCCGCCCGCGCGAGGTTCGCGCCGATGCACTGGTGGATGCCGTAGCCGAAGGCGAGGTGGCTGCGCGCCTCCTTGCGGCGGATGTCGAGGGTCCCCGGGTCGGGGAAGACGCTCTCGTCGTGGTTGGCGGCGTTGTTCAGCGCGAGGATGCCCTCGCCCGCGCGGATGGTGGTGCCGCCGACCTCCAGGTCCTCGACGGCGACGCGCGCCGTGCCCGAGTCGGAGATGGAGAACGTGCGCAGCAACTCCTCGATGGCGTGCGGCAGCAGCTCCGGGTCGTCCTGGACGGCCGTACGCTGCTCGGGGTGCTCCAGAAGCGCGAGGACGCCCAGCGCGATCATGTTGGCGGTGGTCTCGTGGCCGCCGACCAGCATCAGCCGCGCCATGGTCACCACGTCGACGTGGTCGGCGATTTGCTCCTCGCGGTTCTTCTCGATGAACCGGCTGATCAGGTCGTCGCCCGGCGCGTTCTCCTTGGCGGTGACGAGCTTGTCGAGGTAGACGTCGAGGGCCTGGACCGCGGCCCCGTACTCCTGCGGGCTCAGATCGTGGTTCATCATCGCCGCGGACCACTCCTCGAACTGCGCGTGGTCCTCGTAGGGCACGCCGAGCAGTTCGCAGATCACCAGGGACGGGACCGGCAGCGCGAGCGCCGTCACGAGGTCCACCGGTGCCTGGTTCCCCTGGGCGAGCATCGCGTCGATGTGCTCGTCCACGATCTCCTGGATGCGCGGGCGCATCTCCTTGACGCGGCGGGCGGTGAACTCGGGGATGAGCATGCGGCGCTGGGCCGTGTGGTCCGGCGGGTCCATGGACAGGAGCATCAGGCGGACCTGCGCCAGCATCTCCTCGGGAATGTGGAACTGGTGCGGATAGCCCGGGAGTTTCAGGTTGGAGCTGACGCGCGGGTCGCCGAGCACCTGCTTGACGTCCTCGTGGCGGGTGACCAGCCAGGTGGGCTTGCCGTTCACCTTCAGGGAGGCGCGCGAGACCGGCTCCTTCGCGCGGAGCTCGGCGTACCGCTCCGGTTCGCTGAACGGACAGGTGCGGCGCTCGGGGAACTGCGGGTACGGCGGCGTCCCGGTCGTCCCGGTTGCCTCTTCGGCGGACTGGCTCATGGTGCCTCTCACGTGATCGGGGCGCGGCGGAGGGTGCGCTGCTGGAGGAAGGGGGCCGTCACCAGGTGACGGGCAGTTCGTACAGGCCGTAGACGATCGCGTCGTCCTTGAAGCGCAGCGAGTCGACCGGGGCGGCCAGGCGCAGCGTCGGCAGCCTGCGGAACAGGGTCGAGTAGACGACGTCCAGTTCGAGGCGGGCCAGGTTCTGCCCGATGCACTGGTGGACGCCGTAGCCGAAGGCCACATGGCTGCGCGCCTCGCGGCGCACGTCGAGGCGGTCCGCGTCGGGGAAGACGCTCTCGTCGTGGTTGGCGGAGTTGTTGAGCGGCAGGATGCCCTCGCCCGCGCGGATGGTGACGTCGCCGAGCTCGATGTCCTCCAGGGCGACGCGCGCGGTGCCCGCGTCGGAGATCGAGAAGTAGCGCAGCAACTCCTCGACGGCGCGTGGCATCAGCTCGGGCTCCGCGCGGACGGCGGCCAGCTGGTCGGGGTGCTCCAGGAGCGCCAGGGTGCCGAGCGCGATCATGTTGGCGGTCGTCTCGTGGCCCGTGACCAGCATCAGGCGGGCCATGCTGACGATGTCGGAGTGCTCGACGGCCGGCTCGGCGCGGTTGAACTCGATGAGCCGGCTGATCATGTCGTCGCCCGGCTCGCTCTCCTTGGCGGTGACGAGGCCGTCGACGTACTTGTCGAGTTCGTAGTGCGCGATGCCGCGGTCCTCGTCGCTGATGTCGTGGTTCATGATCGCCCACGCCCACTCCTCGAACCGGGGGTGGTCCTCGTAGGGCACCCCGAGCAGCTCGCAGATCACCAGCGACGGGACCGGCAGCGCCAGGCTGGTCACCAGGTCCACCGGGGCCTGGTTCCCCTTGGCGATCATCTCGTCGATCTGCTGGTCCACGATCTCCTGCACGCGCTCGCGCAGCGCCCGCATCCGGCGCAGCCCGAACTCCGGGGCCAGCATGCGGCGCTGGACCGTGTGGTCCGGCGGGTCCATGGACAGGAACGTCAGCGGCACCGCCTGGAGCATCTCCTCGGGCACCGGCACCTGGAGCGGGTATCCGGGCAGCTTCAGGTTCGCGCTCACCCGCGCGTCGCCGAGGATCTTCTTGTAGTCCTCGTGGCGGGTGACCAGCCAGGTGGGCTTGCCGTTCACCTTCAGTTTGGCCTTCGCGACCGGTTCGTCCTCGCGCATCCGGCCGTACGACTCGGGCGGAGTGAAGGGGCAGGCGCGCCGCATCGGGAAGTCGGGGAGCGCGGCCTCGTGGGCCGGATCGGCAGGAGCAGTCATGATGCCCTCTCGCATCGGGTAACAGGAGCACGTCGGCACCCAGACGGATGCCCGGAGCCGGCGGTCAAGCGGCGCTGTCGGCCTCTCGCACGCTAAGCACCCGCGCACCGCGCGCCACACCCCTAGCGGCCCCTGGTTCCGCGGGATCCCGGTGCCGCGGCCGCACCGGCCGTGACGTGGGCGACATCCCCCTAGGGGCGGCTAGGGGTCCAGCCGCGTCGCGCCGCCGATTAGCTTCGATCACGGATTCCGCATCACGCGGCACACATCCCGTATCGCTTTCCGTCACCGCGTCACGCGCCGAATGAGGTGATCACTGTGTCCCCGCAGCCCAGTGCGAAGGGCACCGTCCCGTTCGGGCCGTACCGGACCTGGTACCGCGTCACCGGTGAACTCGGCGCGGGCCGGCCCGCGGTCGTCGCCGTGCACGGCGGGCCCGGCAGTACGCACGACTACCTGCTGCCGCTTGCCCGCCTGGCCGAGGACGGCTGGCCCGTCGTCCACTACGACCAGCTCGGCAACGGCGGCTCGACCCATCTGCCCGACAAGGGCGCCGACTTCTGGACCGTCGAGCTGTTCGAGCGGGAACTGGCCAACCTCGTCACCGAGTTGGGCATCGCCGACGACTACGTCCTCTACGGCCAGTCCTGGGGCGGGCCCCTGTGCGCCCGGCACGCCATGGGGCGCCCGCCGGGGCTGCGCGGCCTCGTCGTCGCCAACGCGCCCGCCTCGTACCCGATCTGGCTCCAGGAGATGGCCCGCCTGCGCGCCGCGCTGCCGCCGGACGTCCAGGAGACGCTGCGGCGGCACGAGGCGGCCGGTACCTACGAGACGCAGGAGTACCTGGCGGCCATGCGCGTCTTCTACGACCGCCACGTCTGTCGGATCCAGCCCTGGCCGCGCGACTTCCTCTCGTCCTTCATGGAGATCTACAACGACCCGACCGTCTACTACACGATGAACGGGCCGACGGAGTTCCACGTCATCGGCACGCTCAAGGACTGGTCGATCGTCGACGAGCTCGACGCGATCGAGACCCCGACGCTGATCGTCAGCGGCCGCCACGACGAGGCCACCGAGACCGTCGTGCGGCCCTACAAGGACCGGATCCGCGGCGCCCGTTGGGAGATCTTCGAGGAGTCGAGCCATCTGCCGCACCTGGAGGAGCCGGAGCGGTTCCGCGAGGTGCTCACCGACTTCCTGAAGAGCCTGTGAAGGGACACACGGAACCCGCCATGGCCTACGACACCGCTCTCGTCTTCCCGGGCATGGGCCCCAACTCCTTCGCCGACGTCGGCCGGTTCATGGTCGCCGAGCGGCACGCCAGGGAGCTGGTCGCCGTCGCCGACGAGACCCTCGGCTACTCCCTCGTGGACGCCTTCCGGCAGTCCGACGGCGACTACTCGGAGGCCGCGCAGGTCGCCTTCTTCGTCAACTGCCTGGCCAGCGCGTACTGGGCCAGGGACCGCCTCGGCGTCGAAGCGGACGTGGTCACCGGGCCGAGCTTCGGCGAGAAGGCCGCCGTCGCCTACTCCGGTGCCCTGTCCCTGCCCGACGCGATCCGCCTGACCGTCGGCATCGCCCGCTGCCTGGACGACTACTTCGCCCACGAGCACCGGGACATCGTGACGCTCTCCTTCGTGCGTACGCCGAAGGAGCGGCTCGACGAGATCCGCGCCGAACTCGACGACCAGGGGGAGTGGCACGAGATCTCCTGCCACGTCGACGAGGACTTCGCGATGATCTCCCTCTCCGAACACCGCGTGGAGTGGATGGAGAAGCGGCTGCGCGCCGTCGGCGGACTGCCGCTGTACACGATGCGCCCGCCCATGCACGCCTCGGCGTTCGGCCCGCTGCGCGACAAGGCCGAGCGCGAGGTGCTGTCCGCCTTCACCTTCGCCGACCCGACCCCCGCCGTCGTCGCCGACCAGGACGGCGCCCTCCTGCGGACCGGCGAGGAGCTGCGCACCATGCTCCTCGACAGCTTCGTGAAGCCCCTGGACTGGCCGAGCGTCACCACCTCGCTGAAGAACCTCGGCGTACGACGGGTCTGCGTCGCGGGACCCGACAGCCTGTTCGGCCGGGTCCCCTGCACGACCCGCAACTTCGAGGTCGTCGCCGCCCACCCGCGGCTGGCCATGGCCCCCCGGCGCCCCGTTCGCGCCGCCTGAGCAACTCCCCGTACCTGACCCGATGGAGGCAACATCATGTGGGACGACCAGTTCGAACAGGCCGTGCGCACCTTCCTGCCCTTCCTGCCGCCGCAGGAGCCGCTGACGCCCGACGCCGACCTGCGCGACCTCGGCCTGGACTCGCTGGCCACCGTGCAGCTCCTCGGCACCCTGGAGGAGACCTACGGCATACGCTTCCTCGACGGCGCGCTGACCATGGAGACCTTCCGCAGCGCCGGTGTCCTGTGGGCGACCGTGGAGAGCATGCTCCAGCCCTCCGCGAGCTAGCCGGAGCCGCCACCGTGGACCCCACCATGGACGGCACGCTGTCCGGACGCTTCCTGCGGGGCCTGGCCCTGTCCCCGGACCGGCCCGCGCTGCGCGCCGACGGCGCGAGCCCGACGTACCGCGAACTGCACGAGCGCGCACTGACGCTGGCCGGTTCCCTGCTGGCCGGGCTGCCGGACGGTCGGCACACCGTCGGCGTGCTGACCGGCAAGGGCCCCGCGGCGTACGCCGCGCTCCTCGCCGGTCTCTACAGCGGCCTGACCGTCGTACCGCTGCAGCCCGCGTTCCCCGCGGGCCGCACCCGGCAGATGATCGAGGCCGCCGGAGTCGACGTCCTGCTCGCCGCCGACGAGAACCTGCCGGCGCTGGCCGCCCTGCACGAGGAGGGCCTGCGGCTGCCCACGCTCGGACCGGCGGGCGGCGGGCCGATGCCCGTGCTGCCCGTCGACCCGGACAGCGCGCTCAAGGCGCCCATGCCCACGCGGCCCACGGACATCGCCTACGTCCTGTTCACCTCGGGCTCGACCGGCCGGCCCAAGGGTGTGCCGGTCACCCACGCCAACACCGGGCACTATTTCCGCCTCCTGGACCGGCGCTACGACTTCGGCTCCGACGACGTCTTCTCGCAGACCTTCGACCTCAATTTCGACTGCGGGATGTTCGACCTGTTCTGCGCCTGGGGAGCGGGCGCCACCCTCGTGCCGCCCCCGCCGCAGGCCTACCGCAGCATGCCGGAGTTCGCCGCCGAGCACGGCCTGACCGTGTGGTTCTCCACGCCCAGCGCGATCACCCTGATCCGCGGCATGGGCGGGCTGACCCCGGGCGCGCTGCCGTCCCTGCGGTGGAGCTTCTTCGCCGGGGAGGCGCTCGGCTGCCGGGACGCCGAGGACTGGGCCGCCGCGGCGCCCGCCTCGGCGCTGGAGAACCTGTACGGACCCACCGAGCTGACCATCACCGTCACGGCCCACCGCTGGTCGCCGGTGCGCCACCTCAACGACATGGTGCCCATCGGCGCCGTCCACGAGGGCCACGAGGTGCTGCTCCTCGACGACCTCGGCACGCCGAGCGACGCCGACGAGGGCGAACTGTGCGTGGCCGGGCCGCAGTTGACGCCCGGCTACCTCGACCCCGCCGACGACGCCGGACGGTTCCTCGAACACGAAGGACACCGCTTCTACCGCACCGGGGACCGGGTCCGCCGCGCCGACGACGGCGGCTGGCTGTACCTGGGGCGCACCGACGCGCAGGTCCAGGTGCACGGCGTACGCGTCGAACTCGCCGAGGTCGAGGCCGCCGTACGCGGCTGCGAGGGCGTCCAGGACGCGGTGGCCGTGGCGGTCCCCGTGGACGGGACGGCCGAGCTGGCCGTCTTCCACACCGGTGAACCCGTGCCTCCCCTCCGGATCGCCCGCCACCTGCGGCAGGTCCTGCCGGCCGCGGTCGTGCCCCGGGCCTACCACCACCTCGACGCATTCCCCCTGAACCCCAACCGCAAGACGGACCGCAGGCAGCTGGCCGCCCGCGCCGCGGCGGCCATGACTCAGGGCACCGCCGCTCCCGCCGGACGCGGGACCACGGACGAAAGGCAGAACGGGGCGCAGTGAACCGTCAACGGACAACAGAAGCCCGCACCGGGACCCCTCGACGGCAGGCCGCGCGCACGGACGTCACCGTGCACGCGCTGCTCGACGAGGCCACCGCCGCCGCGCCCGACGCGGCAGCCGTCAGCGACGGCACCGGCCGGTGGACCTACCGCGAACTGGCCGCCCACAGCCACGCCGTCGACGCCTGGCTGGAGTCCCGGGGCGTCGGCCACGGCGACCGCGTCCTCGTCCAGGTGCCCAGCACCCGCGAACTGGTCGCGCTGGTCTACGGCACCGCCCGCCGCGGCGCCGTCCTCGTGCCCGTCAACACCGGCATGAAGGACTTCCACCTGCGCGCGGTCATCGCCAACTCCGAGCCCGTCCTGGTCGTCGCCGACGACCGCGCCGTGGACCGGATCGCGGCCCTGACCGAGGCGGTGCCCGTCCTCCCGCTCGGCGAGGTGTGGCGGGACGTCGAGGCACTGCGCGCGAAGGAGGCCCGTTCGGGAGGTGCCCTGGTCGAGCCCGACGACATCGCCGTCCTCGTCTACACCTCCGGCTCCACCGCGGCCCCCAAGGCGGTCGTCTGCCCGCACGGCCGGATGGTCTTCGCCTCCGAGGCGATCGACCTCGAACTCGGCTACCGCCCCGACGACGTGGTGTTCTGCCGGTTCCCCATCTCCTGGGACTACGGCCTCTACAAGGTCCTGATGACCGCCATCGGACGCAGCGAACTCGTCCTCGCCGACGGCGAGTCCGACCTCGTGCTGCTGCGGCGCATCCGCGAGACCGGCGCCACCGTCGTGCCCATCGTGCCGTCCCTGGCCACCATGATCTGCGCGCTCGCCGAGCGCGAACCGCGGCAGGAGTCGCGGGTGCGGATGTTCACCAACACCGGGGCGGCGCTGCCGAAGACCACCGCCGACGGGCTGCGCACCGCGTTCCCCGGCTCCGAGGTCGTCATCCAGTTCGGCCAGACTGAGTGCAAGCGCATCTCCGTGCTGCCGCCGCGGTACCAGGACGCCAAGCCCACCTCGGTCGGCCGCCCGCTGCCCGGCACCCGCGCCTTCGCCGTCGACGACGAGGGCCGCGCACTGGCGCCGGGACAGACCGGCGAGATCGTCGTCGAGGGCCCGCACGTGATGCCCGGCTACTGGCGCGCCCCCGAGCAGACCGCCCGCGCCTTCCGCCCCGCCCCGGACGGCGGACTGCGCCTGCACACCGGCGACTTCGGCCACACCGACGAGGACGGCTTCCTCTACTACGAGGGCCGCCGCGACGACATGTTCAAGCACAAGGGCGTGCGCATGAGCACCACCGAGATCGAGGCCGCCGCCACCGACGTCCCCGGCATCCGGGCCGCCGCCGCCCTCGCGCCCGCCGACGACCGTCCCCTCGCCGTCTTCGTCGAGGGCGAGATCGACCCGCACGTCCTGCTGCGTGAACTCTCCCTGCGCCTGGAGCCCGCCAAGGTTCCCGCGGTCGCCCGCGTCGTCGACGAGCTGCCGCTGACCCTGCACGGCAAGCACGACCGCAAGGAGCTCGCCCGCCTCCTGGAAGGAACCCCGCTGTGACCGGCCCCGCCGAGCTCGCCAAGCGCTTCGGAACCCCCGCCTACGTGTACGACCTCGACCGGGTCGCGGCCGCGCGGAGCGACCTGTTCGCCGCGCTGCCCGAGGAGGTCGAGCTGTTCTACGCCGCCAAGGCCAACCCGCACCCGGAGATCCTGCGCGCGATGCGCGCGGGCGACGGCCGGGTCTGCCGGGCGGAGATCAGCTCCACCGGCGAACTCGCCGCCGTGCTCAAGGCGGGCTTCGCCGGCGCCGACATCCTCTACACCGGCCCCGGCAAGACCGAGGAGGAACTGGCCGAGGCGCTCGCCGAGGGCGTCCGGCTGTTCTCCGTCGAGTCGCTCGGCGACCTGCGGCGCGTCGGCGAGATCGCCGTACGGCTCGGCGTCACCGCCGACTGCCTGCTGCGGGTCAACAACGCCACCGGCGCCGCCGTCACCAGCATCCGGATGACCGGCGTGCCCTCGCAGTTCGGCTTCGACAGCGAGACCCTGCCCGCGCTCGCCGCCGAACTGCGCGACGTGCCCGGCACCACCGTCGCCGGTCTGCACTTCTTCCCGCTCAGCAACGCCAAGGACGAGACCAGCCTGATCGCCGAGTTCCGGCACACCATCGCCCTGGCGGCCGGACTCCAGGAACAGCTGGGCGTGCCGTTCCGCTTCGTCGACATCGGCGGCGGGTTCGCCGCGCCGTACGCGGTGCAGGGCGAGCGGCCGGTCTACGGCACGCTGCGCGAGGCCCTGTCGGACGCGCTCGACGCGCACTTCCCCGGCTGGCGCGGGGGCGCGCCCCGCATCGCCTGCGAGTCGGGCCGCTACCTCGTCGCCGACAGCGGCACGCTGCTGGCCGGTGTCGTCAACGTCAAGGAGAGCCGCGGCCGCCGCTTCCTCATCCTGGACGCCGGGATCAACACCTTCGGCGGCATGTCCGGCCTCGGCCGCATCCTGCCGGTCTCCGTCGAACCCGACGAGTCGCGCGGCGACACCGGCCGCGTGCCCGCCACGCTCGTCGGCCCGCTGTGCACCCCCGGCGATCTGCTCGGCCGGGACGTCGCCCTGCCCGACCTGGCCCCCGGCGACGTCCTGACCGTCCCGAACGCCGGCTCCTACGGACCCACCGCCAGCCTCCTGATGTTCCTCGGCAGACCCGCGCCCGCGGAAGTCGTGGTGCGCGGCGAGGAGCTGGTGTCGGTGTCCCGCATCGAACACCTCCGCACCTACGAGCACGGACAGGCCCTGTGATGACTCTCCCCGCTCCCTTCGACGCCCTGCCCGGCGCCTCCGACGACGCCCCCGTCATCGTCGCCGGCGGCATCTCCGACTCCCACACCTGGAACCTCGTCTTCCTGCAACTGCTCCTGGAGGAGCACGGCCACCGCGTCGTCAACCTCGGCCCCTGCGTGCCCGAGGAGCTGCTGATCTCCGAGGCCCTCGCGCACCGGCCCGCCCTCGTCGTCGTCAGCAGCGTCAACGGCCACGGCTACCAGGACGGCATGCGCACCATCACCCGGCTGCGCGAGCACGCCGAACTCGCCGACGTGCCCGCCGTCATCGGCGGCAAGCTCGGCATCGCGGGCGCCCGCAGCGCCGACGACCTGGCCGCCCTGCGCGCCGCCGGATACGACGAGGTGTTCGACGACAGCCCCGGGGGCGTCGCGGCCTTCCTGCGGATGCTCGGCGGACTGCCGCAGCGGGCCCTGGTGTGACCGGCGACGGGTTCGGCGGATTCGTCCGCCGGGCCCACGACGCCGGGCACCTCGTGGTCCAGCCCCGGATGGGGATGAGCCACCCGGACCTGATGCGCGCGGGCCTGCTCGCCACCCGCGACGCCGCCGCCACGACGGTGGGCACCCTCACCCTGGACAGCTACACCCGGGTCGGGGACCTGGAGTCGGCCGAACTGGCCCTCCTGGAAGGCGTTTCGCTCAACGGCTACCCCATCGTCAGCCACGACAGGGCCACCACCCACCAGGTCCTCGACGGCATCCGGGGACCCGGCTTCCCGGTCCAGGTCCGGCACGGCTCCGCCGCCCCGCAGGACATCTTCCGCGCCCTGATGACCGTCGGCCTCGACGCGTCCGAGGGCGGGCCCGTCTCGTACTGCCTGCCCTACGGCCGCGTCCCGCTGCGCGATTCGGTCGCCAACTGGGCCGAGTCCTGCGCGCTGCTCGCCGCGCTGCGCGAGACCGGCGCCGAGCCGCATCTGGAGACCTTCGGCGGCTGCGTGCTCGGCCAGCTCTGCCCGCCGAGCCTGCTGGTGGCCATCAGCGCCCTGGAAGCGCTGTTCTTCTACCGGCACGGCATCCGCAGCATTTCGGCCAGTTACGCGCAGCAGACCCATGCGCGACAGGACGCCGAAGCGGTGGCCGCATTGCGCAGTCTGCTCGGTGAACTCCTGCCGGACGCCGAATGGCATGTGGTCGTCTACGCCTACATGGGGCTCTATCCGGAGACCCCGCAGGGCGCCTACCGGCTCCTCGGACAGGCCGCCGAACTCGCCGTCGCCAGCGGCTCGGAGCGGCTCATCGTGAAAACCGTCGCGGAATCCCGCCGAATTCCGACCGTCCAGGAAAACGTCGAAGCCCTGGAATACGCGGCCACGGTCGCCGCACGCACCGAGCGCGCCCCGTTGCCGGGCACCGCGTCCCAGACGTACGCCGAGGCGTCCGCACTGGTCAAGGCGGTCCTGGAGATGGACGACGACCTCGGCAAAGCGCTGCTCTCGGCCTTCGCCCTGGGGTATCTCGACGTCCCCTACTGCCTGCATCCGGACAACGCGGGACTCACCAGGAGTTACATCGGCGAGGACGGCAGGCTGCGCTGGGCGGACATCGGGAGGATGCCGCTGGCCGGTATCGCCGACGCCCGTTCCTCGCACGCCATCACGTCCGGGGAACTGATCGCGTCACTGTCCTACATTCGCCGTTCGTTCGACCCGGAAACCACCCCTGGAGCGGTGGCGGGAAAGGGGTAATGGACCTAGGGGTCCGTAAGGGTGGGGCCTTTTCGGGGCCGTCACTACGGTGAGGAAAAAGGCGTCGGTGGAAAGTGGAGATGCGTGCATGAACGGGTCCGGTTCCGACTCAGCGCTGGCACGGCGGCTCGCCGCCACGGCGCCGTCCCAGCACCGCAGGTTCGTCACCGACCTGGTGCGCACCGCCGTCGTCGAGACGATCGAGGCGGCCCGCCCGGACACCGCCGGCACGGTGGACGCCTCCTTGCCCTTCACCGACCTCGGACTCGACTCGCTCGCCGCGGTCGACCTGCACCGGCGCCTGACCGAACGCACCGGCCTCGACCTGCCCGTCACCGTCGCCTACAACTGCCCGACGGTCGACGCCATGGCCGCACGGCTGCTCGCCGACGCCCTCGGCGCGGCGGACGACGAGAGCGGGACGCCGGTGCCCACGGGCCCGGCCGACGAGCCGGTCGCCGTCGTCGGCATCGGCTGCCGCTTCCCTGGCGGCGTCGGCTCGCCCGCCGACCTGTGGCGGCTCCTGTCCGAGGGCGGCGAGGTGCTCACGGGATTCCCCGACGACCGGGGCTGGGACCTCGCCGCGCTGTACGACGAGGACCCCGAGGTGGCGGGCAGCGCCTACGTCCGCTCCGGCGGCTTCCTCGACACGGCCACCGAGTTCGACGCCGACTTCTTCGGCATCAGCCCGCGCGAGGCGCTGGCCATGGACCCACAGCAGCGCCTTGTCCTTGAGACCTCCTGGCAGGCCCTTGAGGACGCCGGGATCGACCCCACCGCGCTGCGCGGCACCCCGGCCGGCATGTTCTTCGGCGCTGAGATCCAGGAGTACGGGCCGCGCCTGCACGAGGCGCCCGACGGCCTCGACGCCCACCTCCTGACCGGCAACGCCTCCAGCGTCATCTCCGGCCGCGTCGCCTACGTCCTGGGCGCGGAGGGCCCCGCGGTCACCGTCGACACGGCCTGCTCCGCGTCCCTGGTCGCCGTGCACCTGGCCTGCCGTTCGCTCAGGCAGGGCGAGTCGTCCCTCGCGCTGGCGGGCGGCGTCGCCGTGCTGGGCGGGCCCGGCGTGTTCACCGCCTTCAGCCGCCAGCGCGGCCTGGCCCCCGACGGCCGCTGCAAGGCGTTCTCCGCCGACGCCGACGGCACCGGCTTCGCCGAGGGCGTCGGCGTCCTGGTCCTCGAACGGCTCAGTGACGCCCGGCGCAACGGCCACCGGGTCCTCGCCGTCGTCCGCGGCTCCGCCATCAACCAGGACGGCGCGAGCAACGGCCTCACCGCGCCCAGCGGCTCCGCCCAGCAGCGCCTCATCCGGCGGGCCCTGGCCGACGCCGGGCTGACCGCCGCCGATGTCGACGTGGTCGACGGACACGGCACAGGCACCCGGCTCGGCGACCCCATCGAGGCGACCGCGCTGCTCGCCACGTACGGCCGGGGCCGCGCGGCCGACGCGCCGCTGCTGCTCGGCTCTGTCAAGTCCAACCTGGGCCACACGCAGGCCGCCGCGGGCGTCGCCGGCGTGATCAAGATGATCCTCGCCATGGAACACGGGCAGGTGCCGAGGACCCTGCACGTGGACGCGCCGAGCCCGCACGTCGACTGGTCGTCCGGCGCCGTCGAGCTGGTCACCGAGGCCAGGCCGTGGCCCGAGACGGGCGCGCCGCGCCGCGCGGGCGTGTCGTCGTTCGGCGTCAGCGGGACGAACGCGCACGTGCTGCTGGAACTGCCGCTCCCGGAGGAGGACATGTCGGCCGGCGGGACGCCGGCCGACCTCCCGGCGGCGGGCTCCACGGCCGACATCGCGCCCGCTCTCCTCCCCTTCCCCCTCTCCGCGCGCGGCCCCGCCGCCCTGCGCGCCCGAGCCGCCGACCTGCTGCCCCTGGTGGACGAGGCCGAGCCCCTGGACCTCGCGTACTCCCTGGCCACCACGCGCGCCGCGCTCTCCGACCGCGCCGTGCTCGTCGCCGGTGACCGCGAGGGGCTGCGCGAGGCGCTCACCGCCCTGGCCTCCGGAGCCGCCCCCACAGCAGCCGCCGGGGAGGGCACCCTCGGCTTCCTCTTCACCGGCCAGGGCAGCCAGCGCACCAACATGGGCCGTGAACTGGTCGCCACCGAGCCGGAGTTCGCCGACGCGCTCGACACCGTCTGCGGCTATCTGGACCTGCACCTCGAACTCCCGCTGTACGACGTCCTGTTCGCCGCTCCCGGCTCGGACGAGGCGGAGCTGCTGCACCGCACCGAGTACGCCCAGCCCGCCCTGTTCGCCCTCGAAGTGGCGCTGTACCGACTCCTGGAGAGCCGGGGCCTGACGCCCGACCACCTCGCCGGGCACTCCATCGGCGAGATCGCCGCCGCGCACGTCGCCGGGGTCCTCACCCTGGCGGACGCCGCGATCCTCGTCACCGCGCGCGGCCGGCTCATGCAGCGGCTGCCCGAGGGCGGCGCCATGATCTCCGTCCGCGCCGCCGAGGACGAGGTCACGCCGCTGCTCACCGCGCGCACCGGCATCGCCGCCGTCAACGGCCCCGCCTCCGTCGTCGTCTCCGGCGACGAGAGCGACGTACAGGGCATCGCCGACGCACTCGCCGCGCGCGGCCACGACACCAAGCGCCTGCGGGTCAGCCACGCCTTCCACTCGCCGCTGATGGAGCCGATGCTGGCCGAGTTCCGCCGCATCGCCCACGTCCTCGACTACGCCGAGCCCACCCTGCCCGTCGTGTCCACCGTCACCGGCGAGCTGGTCACCACCGAGATGAGCGACCCCGAGTACTGGGTCGAGCACGTGCGCGCGCAGGTCCGCTTCCGCGACGCCGTGCGCCACCTCGCCGACGCCGGAGTGCGTACGTTCCTGGAGATCGGCCCCGACGCCGTGCTGTCCGCCATGGCCGCCGACTGCACGGACGTCCCCGGCACCGCCTTCCTGCCCGTGCTGCGCCGTGACAGGTCCGAGGCCCACGAGGCGCTCTCCGCGCTGGCCGCCGCGCACGCCCGCGGCGTCCCGGTCGACTGGGAGCGCCACTTCCGTGGCCGCGGGGCCCGGCACATGGCGCTGCCGGCCTACCCCTTCCAGCGCCGCAGGTTCTGGCTGGCGCAGGGCGCCGCCACCGACGCCGGGGACCTCGGCCAACTCCCCGCCGGACACCCGCTGCTGGGCGCCGTCGTCGCGGTGGGTGCCGAAGGCGTCGTCCTCACCGGACGCATCTCGACCCGCACCCACCCCTGGCTCGCCGACCACGTCATCTCCGGCCGCGTCCTCTTCCCCGGCACCGCCTTCGTCGAACTCGCCCTGCGTGCGGGGGACCACGTCGGCGCCGGCACCCTGGAGGAGCTGACGCTCGGCGCGCCCCTGGTGCTCGCCGCGGACGGCGGCGCGGCGATCCAGGTCGCCGTCGCGGAGCCCGACGACGCCGGCCGCCGCGCCGTCACCGTCCACTCCCGCCCCGACGGCGACGACACCGCGCCCTGGACCCGCCACGCCACCGGCACCCTCACCGCCACCACCCCCGTCCCCGCGCCCGACCTCACCGTCTGGCCGCCCCGGAGCGCCGAGCCGCTCGACGTCACCGGCGTCTACGCGGACCTCGCCGACCAGGGCTACGGCTACGGCCCCGCCTTCCAGGGGCTGCGCGCCGCCTGGCGGCACGGGGACGACGTCTACGCCGAAGTGGCCCTGCCCGAACCGGCGTCCGGCGACGCCGCCGGGTTCGGCCTGCACCCCGCGCTCCTCGACGCCGCCCTGCACGCCGCCGACCTCGACGCGGCACCGAGCGCCGAGGTGCTGCTGCCCTTCGCCTGGACCGGCGTCACCCTGCACGCCACCGGCGCCGCGGCCGTCCGCGTGAAGATCTCCCGGACCGGCCCCACCGCCATCGCCCTGCACCTCGCCGACACCACCGGCGCCCCGGTCGCCGACATCGGCGGCCTCACGTCCCTGCCCGTTCCCGGCGACACCGACGTGCTGTACGCCGTGAGCTGGCCGCCGCACCCCCGCCCGGCCACCACGGCGCCGCTGCGGATCGCCGTCCTCGACGGCGGCCCCGACACCCTGCCCGAGGGCGCGGCCCCGGACCTCGCCGTCCACCGCGTGCCCGCCGCGCCCGACGCCTCCGCCGCCGACGCCCGCGCGGCCACCTCGCGCGTGCTCGGCCTGCTGCGCGAGTGGCAGCGCGACGAACGGGCCGCAGGCGTGCGCCTCGCCGTCGTCACCTCGCCCGACGGTCCGGCCCACGCGGCCGTCCGCGGCCTGGTCCGCGCCGCGCAGGCCGAGAACCCCGGCCGCTACGTCCTGATCACGCACGACACGCTTCCGGGCGACGCCGAACTGCGTACCGTACTCGCCACCGGAGAGCCCGAAGTGGCGCTCACCGGAGGCCGGTTGACCGCACCCAGGCTGACCGCCCTGCCCGCCGCCGCGACCGCCTCCGCCGCCGACTGGGGCACCGTCCTCGTCACCGGCGGCACCGGGGGACTGGGCGCCCTCCTCGCCCGCCACCTCGTGCGCGAGCACGGCGTACGCGGCCTGGTCCTCGTGAGCCGCCGCGGCCACGCCCCCGACCTCGCGGCCGAACTGACCGGTCTGGGCGCCGAAGTGACCGTCGCGGCCTGCGACGTGGGCGACCGCGAGGCGCTGCGCGGGCTCCTCGCCGAGCACCCCGTCGACTCCGTCGTCCACGCGGCGGGCACCGTGCGCGACGGCGTCGTCGACGGCCTCACCGACGCCATGGTCGAGGAGGTCTTCCACGCCAAGGCCGACGGCGCCTGGCACCTGCACGAGCTGACCCGCGACCGGGACCTGCGCCACTTCGTCCTGTTCTCCTCGCTCGCCGCCGTCCTGGACGGCGCGGGCCAGGGCAACTACGCCGCCGCCAACGCCTATCTGGACGCCCTCGCCGAGCACCGCGCGGCCCTCGGGCTGCCCGCCACCGCCCTCGCCTGGGGCCTGTGGGCCACCGACACGGGCATGGGCGCCGCCCTCGACGACGCCACCCTCGGCCGCATCGCCGGCTACGGCCTGCCCGGCCTGACCGCCGCGCGCTCCCTGGCACTGTTCGACGCGGCCGTCCGCTCCGGCGCGCCCCGCGTGGTCCCCGTCGAGATCGACGCGGCCGCCGTGCGCCGCCGCCCCGACGGCATACCCCCGCTGCTCGGCGCCGTCGTCCGGCCCGTCGCCCGGCGGGCGGCCGTCGCCCCGGCCGGTGCGGGGGACGGCGCGGGCGGCACCCTCGCCGCGCTGATGCCCGCCGAACGCGGCCGCGCGCTCGTGGAGTTGGTGCGCACCGAGGTCGCCGCCGTGCTGCGGCACGACGGCGCGTCCGCCATCGACCCCACCCGCGCCTTCACCGAGCTCGGCTTCGACTCGCTGGCCGCCGTCGAACTGCGCAACCGGCTCGGCACCGCGACCGGGCTCCAGCTGCCCGCCACCCTCGTCTTCGACTACCCGACCTCCCAGGCGCTCGCCGACCACATCCGCGACACCCTCTTCGGCGCCGAGCGGCAGGACACCGCCCACGCCGCCGCACCCCACGCCGCCGCCGACGACGACCCGATCGCGATCGTCGGCATGAGCTGCCGCTACCCCGGCGGCGTCGGCTCGCCCGAGGAACTGTGGCGGCTTGTCGCCGACGGCGTCGACGGCGTCTCCGACTTCCCCGCCGACCGGGGCTGGGACACCGAGGCGCTCTACGACCCGGAGCCGGGCACGCCCGGACGCACGTACACCCGCGAGGGCGCCTTCCTGTACGACGCGGCGCAGTTCGACGCCGGCTTCTTCGGGATCAGCCCGCGCGAGGCCGTCGCCATGGACCCCCAGCAGCGCCTGCTCCTGGAGGTCTCCTGGGAGGCCCTGGAGCGCGCCGCCATCGACCCCGCGGCGCTGCGCGGCTCCCGTACGGGAGTCTTCGCCGGCGTGATGTACCACGACTACGGCACCTGGCTGACCGAGGTGCCCGAGGACGTCGCCGCCTACCTCGGCAACGGCAGCCTCGGCAGCGTCGTCTCCGGCCGCGTCGCCTACGCCCTCGGCCTGGAGGGGCCCGCCGTCACCGTCGACACCGCCTGCTCCTCCTCGCTGGTCACCCTGCACCTGGCGGCCCAGGCGCTGCGCCAGGGCGAGTGCGAGCTGGCCCTCGTCGGCGGCGTCACCGTGATGTCCACGCCCGACACGTTCGTGGACTTCGCCCGCCAGCGCGGCCTTGCCGCCGACGGCCGCTGCAAGTCGTTCGCCGACGCGGCCGACGGCACGGGCTGGGGCGAGGGCGTCGGCATGCTCGTCGTCGAGCGGCTCTCCGACGCCCGGCGCAACGGCCACCAGGTGCTCGCCCTGGTCCGCGGCTCCGCCGTCAACTCCGACGGCGCCTCCAACGGCCTCACCGCCCCCAACGGCCCCTCCCAGCAGCGCGTCATCCGGGCCGCGCTGGCCGGCGCCGGACTGACCACCGCCGACGTCGACGCCGTCGAGGCGCACGGCACCGGCACCACCCTCGGCGACCCCATCGAGGCCCAGGCGCTGCTCGCCACCTACGGCCAGGACCGGCCCGAGGGACGCCCCCTGTGGCTCGGCTCCATCAAGTCCAACATCGGCCACACGCAGGCCGCCGCCGGTGTCGCGGGCAT
This sequence comes from Streptomyces sp. NPDC052114, assembly GCF_040680155.1. Taxonomy (NCBI): domain Bacteria; kingdom Bacillati; phylum Actinomycetota; class Actinomycetes; order Kitasatosporales; family Streptomycetaceae; genus Streptomyces; species Streptomyces sp. NPDC052114. Next base: position 341,989 of record NZ_JBFAWC010000006.1, read on the forward strand.
CATCAAGATGGTCATGGCCATGCGCCACGCCACCCTGCCGCGCACCCTGCACGTCGACGCGCCCTCCGGCCAGGTCGACTGGACGGCCGGGGCGGTGGAACTGCTCACCGAGTCCCGCCCGTGGCAGGAGACGGACCGGCCGCGCCGCGCGGGCGTCTCCTCGTTCGGCATCAGCGGCACCAACGCCCACGTCATCATCGAGGAGTTCGCCGCACCCGAGGCGGCCGAACCCGCCCCCGGCACGGCCCCGCCCGTGCTCGCCCTGCCGCTCTCCGCCCGCGCGCCCGAGGCGCTGCCCGCCCAGGCCGCCCGGCTGCGTGAGTCGGCCGGCGCCGATCCCGCCGACCTCGGCCTCGCGCTCGCCACGACGCGCGGCACGCACCCGCACCGCGCCGTCGTCGTCGCCACGGACGCCGACGAGGCCGCCGCGGGCCTCGACGCGCTCGCCCACGGCGGCACGGCACCCGGCCTGCTCGTCACCGGCTCCGTGACCGAGGGCGGCCTGGCCTTCCTGTTCTCCGGGCAGGGCGCCCAGCGCCCCGGCATGGGACGGGAGTGGTACGAGACGTATCCGGTGTACGCCGAGCACTTCGACGCGGTCGCGGCGCTCTTCGCCGAGCACCTCCCGCGCCCGCTCGCCGAGGTCGTCTTCGGCGACGACGCGGCGACGCTGGAGCAGACCGCGTACACCCAGGCCGCCCTGTTCGCCACGCAGGTCGCGCTCTACCGGCTCCTGGAGTCCCTCGGCCTGCGGCCCGACCGGCTCGCGGGCCATTCGATCGGCGAGTTCGCCGCCGCGCACGTCGCGGGCGTGTGGTCCCTGACGGACGCCGTCACCGCCGTCGCCGCGCGCGGCCGGCTCATGCAGGCACTGCCCGAGGGCGGCGCGATGGTCTCCCTACAGGCGACGGAGGACGAGGTGACGCCGCTGCTCACCGACGGCGTCGGCATCGCCGCCGTCAACGGCCCCCGCTCCGTCGTCGTCTCCGGCGACGAGGACGCCGTCACCGCGCTCGCCGAGCGCTTCACCACCACACGGCGGCTGCGCGTCTCCCACGCCTTCCACTCGCCCCGCATGGCACCGATGCTGGACGAGTTCCGGCGGATCATGGCCGCGCTCCCCGCCGCCGAACCGCGCATCCCGATCGTGTCCACCCTCACCGGCACCCCCGCCGGACCCGGCCAACTGACCACCGCCGACTACTGGGTACGGCACGTGCGCGAGCCGGTGCGCTTCGCCGACGCCGTCACCGCCCTCGCCGGCCTCGGCATCGACACCTTCCTCGAACTCGGCCCCGCCGCCGTCCTCAGCGCCATGGGCCCGGACTGCGTCGACGACACCGCCGCCCCGGACGGCATCGCCTTCGTGCCCACCGTCCGCAAGGACACCCCGCAGGTGCCCGGACTGCTCGCCGCCGTGGCCGCCGTCCACACCCGGGGAGCCGACGTCGACTGGGCCGCCCTGTACGAGGGGTACGCGGGCCGCCGCGTCGCGCTGCCGACGTACGCCTTCCAGCACCGCCACTTCTGGCTGGACGTGCCCGTCGCCAAGGGCGATGCCACCGGCCACGGACTCGCCCCCGTGGACCACCCCCTGGTCAGCGCGCGGGTCCACCTCGCGGGCGGCGACGGCGTGCTGCTCACCGGCCGGATCTCCACCGCCACCCACCCGGTCCTCGCCGAACACGCCGTGCTCGGCACGGTGCTGCTGCCGGGCGCCGCGCTCGTCGACCTTGCCCTGCACGCGGGCGCCCTGGTCGGCCTGCCCGCCCTGGACGAACTGACGCTCCAGGCGCCGCTCGTCCTGCCCGGGGACACCGCCGTACACCTCCAGGTCGCCGCGCGTCCCGACGGCAGCGTCGAGATCCACTCGCGCCCCGCGGACGCCCCCGCCGACGAGGACTGGACCCGCCACGCCACCGGCACCCTGACCGTTGCCGCCGATGCCGCCCCGGAGCCGCTGGGCACCTGGCCGCCACCGGGCGCGACCCCCGTCGACGTCAGCGGCCTCTACCCGCGCATGCACACCGAGGGCTATGACTACGGCCCCGTCTTCCGCGGCGTACGGACCGCCTGGCGGCGCGGCGACACCGTGTACGCCGAGCTCGAACTGCCCGCCGACGCACGGCAGGACGCCGCCCGCCACGGCCTGCACCCCGCGCTCCTGGACGCGGCCCTGCACGCCACCACGCTGCTCGACGGCGCGGGCGAGGGCGACGGCGGTGAGGGCGTGGCCCTGCCCTTCGCCTGGACGGACGTCACCCTGCACGCCCAGGGTTCACTCGCCGCCCGCGTCCGCGTCACCCCCGGACCCGACGGCACCCGCATCGACCTCGCCGACGCCGACGGCGAACCCCTCGCCACCGTCGGGTCGTTCGTGACCCGGACCGTCACCCCCGCCGGGCTCGCCCGGCAGCAGCGCTCGCTGTACGCCGTGGAGGCCGTCCCGCTGCCCGAGGCCGCCGCCCGGCCCGACCGCCGCACCTGGGCGGTCCTCGGCGACGACGACCTCGGCCTCGGCTGCCCCGCGCACGCCGACCTCGCCGCGCTCGGCGCCACCGTGCCCGACGTGGTCGTCCTGCCGGTACGGGCCCCGAAGGCCGACGGCGACGCGGTGCCGGGCGCCGTCCGCGCCGCGCTCCACGCCGCGCTGGAACCGGTCCGGAGCTGGCTCGCCGACGAGCGCTACGCCGACGCCGTGCTCCTGGTCCTCACCGGCGACACCCTCGCCGACGCCCCCGTACGCGGCCTCGTGCGCGCCGCGCAGGCCGAGGACCCCGGCCGGATCGTCCTCGCCCGCCCGGAGGGCGCGCTGCCCGACCGTGCCGCGCTCGGCGCCGCCCTCGACACGGGCGAGCCCGAAGTGCTCTGGCGCGACGGCCGGGCGTGCGCGCCCCGCCTTGCCAGGGCCGAGGCCACGGGCGAGCCAGGCGGCGCCGACTGGGGCACCGTCCTGATCACCGGCGGCACCGGCGGACTCGGCGCCCTCGTGGCCCGCCACCTCGCGGCCCGGCACGGCGTCACCCGCCTCGTCCTCGCGGGCCGCCGCGGCCCCGAAGCGCCCGGCGCCGACGCGCTGCGCGCCGAACTGGCGGCCCTCGGCGCCCACGCCGACCTGGTGGCCTGCGACGCCGGCGACCGGGACGCCCTCGCCGCCCTCCTCGACCGGCACCCCGTCGACAGCGTCGTGCACACCGCGGGCGTCCTCGCCGACGCCACGGTCGGCGCGCTCACCCCCGAGCGCGTCGAGACCGTGCTGCGCCCCAAGGCGGACGCCGCCTGGCACCTGCACGAGCTGACCCGCGAGAGGGACCTGCGCCACTTCGTGCTGTTCTCCTCGGCCGCGGGCACCCTCGACGGCTCGGGCCAGGGCAACTACGCCGCCGCCAACGTCTTCCTCGACGCGCTCGCCGAGCACCGCGCCACCCTCGGGCTGCCCGCCACCTCCCTCGCCTGGGGGCTGTGGGCCGGCGCCGGAGGCATGGGCGGCCGGCTCGACGAGGCCGACCTGCGGCGCATCGAACGCTCCGGCATCGGCGCGCTCGACCCCGACGAGGGCCTCGACCTGTTCGACGCCGCCGTCGCCACCGGCCTGCCCGCCCTCGTCCCCGTCGCCCTCGACACCGCCGCGCTGCGCCGCCGCGGCGACGACGTGCCCGCCGTGCTGCGCGCGCTCGCCGGAGTCACCGCACGCGCCGCGCACACCGACCGGGCCCGTACCCTCGCCGAGCGCCTGGCCGACCTGCCCGCCGCCGACCACGAGCACACCGCGCTCGACCTGGTCCGCACCGAGGTCGCCGCCGTGCTCGGGCACGCCGGGGCCGCCGCCGTCGAACCCCGGCGCGCCTTCACGGAGCTGGGCTTCGACTCGCTCGCCGCCGTGGAGCTGCGCAACCGGCTCGGCGCGGCCGTCGGACTGCGGCTCCCCTCGACCCTCATCTTCGACTACGCCACCCCCGTGGCACTCGCCGGACACCTGCTCGACCGGGTCCGGCCCGCCGCCCCCGAGGCCCCCGCGGCCGGGGCGGCCGACGACGCCGAGGTGCGCGACCTGCTCGCCGCCATCCCCGTCGCCCGCATCCGGGAGGCCGGGCTCCTCGACAGCCTCCTGAAGCTGTCCGAGCCGGCCGCCCCGACGGGCCCGGCGACACCGCGCGAGGCCGACCCCGCCGTGGACATCAAGTCCATGGACGTCGCGGACCTCGTGCGCGCGGCGCTCGACACCAGCACCGCCCCGTGACCCCGCGCCGCGACACCCCGGCGCCGCCGAGCAATCAGGGAGCGACACCGACCGTGGATACATCCGTCGAGCAGATCGTCGAGGCGCTGCGCGAGTCGTTGATCGAGAACGAACGGCTGCGCCGGCGGAACGCCGAGATCACCGAGGCGGCCCAGGAACCCGTCGCCATCGTCGCGATGGCCTGCCGCTACCCGGGCGGCGTCAGCACGCCCGAGCAGTTGTGGCACCTCGTCGACCAGGGCGTCGACGCCGTGGGGGACTTCCCGGACGACCGCGACTGGGACGGCGACGCGCTGTACGACCCCGACCCCGACGCGCCGGGCAAGACCCATGTGCGCGAGGGCGGCTTCCTCTACGACGCGCCGCGCTTCGACCCCGGCTTCTTCGGCATCAGCCCGCGCGAGGCCATCGCCATGGACCCCCAGCAGCGCCTCCTCCTGGAGACGTCCTGGGAGGCGTTCGAGCGGGCCGGCATCGACCCGCACAGCCTGCGCGGCAGCCGCACCGGCATCTACGCGGGCGTCATGTACCACGACTACGGCAGCTGGCTCACCGAGGTGCCCGAGGGCGTCGAGGGCTACCTCGGCAACGGCAACCTGGGCAGCGTCGCCTCCGGCCGCGTCTCCTACACCCTCGGCCTCGAAGGGCCCGCCGTCACCGTCGACACGGCCTGCTCCTCCTCGCTCGTCGCCCTGCACCTGGCCGTGCAGGCGCTGCGCACCGGTGAGTGCACGCTGGCCCTTGCGGGCGGCGTCACCGTGATGTCGACGCCGGACACCTTCGTCGACTTCTCCCGCCAGCGCGGCCTGTCCCTGGACGGGCGCTGCAAGTCCTTCGCCGAGGGCGCCGACGGCACCGGCTGGGGCGAGGGCGTCGGCATGCTCCTGCTGGAGCGCCTCTCGGACGCCCGCCGCAACGGACACCGCGTCCTCGGCCTCGTCCGCGGCACCGCCACCAACCAGGACGGTGCCTCCAACGGCCTCACCGCACCGAACGGGCCCTCCCAACAGCGCGTCATCCGCGCCGCGTTGGCCAACGCCCGGCTGGACGCCGCCCAGGTGCACGCGGTGGAGGCGCACGGCACCGGCACGCCGCTCGGCGACCCCATCGAGGCGCAGGCGCTCCTGAACACCTACGGCCAGGGCCGCACCGAACCGCTCTGGCTCGGCTCGATCAAGTCCAACATCGGCCACACGCAGGCCGCGGCCGGGGTCGCCGGTGTCATCAAGATGGTCATGGCGATGCGCCACGGCAGGCTCCCCAAGACCCTGCACGCCGACCGGCCCACCTCCCAGGTCGACTGGGAGTCCGGTGCCGTGGAACTGCTCGGCGAGGCCCGCGACTGGCCCGTCACCGAGGAGCCGCGCCGCGCCGCCGTGTCGTCGTTCGGGATCAGCGGCACCAACGCCCACGTCATCGTGGAGGCCGCCCCCGAGCCCGAACCCTGGGACGCCGAGCCGGAGTTCGCCGCCCCGCTGCCGCTGGTCCTGTCCGGCAAGGGTGCGCAGGGCCTGACCGCCCGCGCCCGCCAGCTCCTCGACCACCTCACCGCCACCACCGACCCCGTCCCCGACGTCGCCCACGCGCTCGCCACCACCACGGCGGCCCTCGACGAGCGGGCCGTCGTCACCGGCGCCGACCTGCCCGCCCTCACGGCGGGCCTCACGGCCCTCGCCGAGGGCGCCGCCGCGCCGAACGTGGTGCGCGGCGCGCGGGCGGGGGAGTCCCGCATCGCCTTCGTCTTCCCGGGCCAGGGCTCCCAGTGGGCCGGCATGGCCGCCGAACTCCTCGACACCTCACCGGTGTTCGCCGCCACCATGGCCGACTGCGCCGCCGCCCTCGCCCCCGTCACCGACTGGGACCTCCTGGAGACGGTGCGGGCCCGCGAGCCGCTGGAGCGCGTGGACGTCGTACAGCCCGTGCTCTGGGCGATCATGGTGTCGCTCGCCGAGGTGTGGCGGTCCCACGGCGTGCGGCCCGCCGCCGTCATCGGGCACTCCCAGGGCGAGATCGCCGCCGCCTGCGTCGCGGGCGCGCTGTCCCTGGCCGACGGCGCCCGCGTGGTCGCCCTGCGCAGCCGCGCCATCGCCGAGGACCTCTCGGGCCACGGCGGCATGATGTCCGTGGCGCTGCCCGAGGACCGGGTGCGCGAGCTGATCGCCCCGTACGAGAACCGGGTCTCCGTCGCCGCCGTCAACGGCACCGCCTCGGTGGTCCTGTCCGGCGACGCCGACGCCCTCGACGCCCTGCGCGACGCCGTCGTGGCCGAAGGGCACCGCGCCAAGCGCCTGCCCGTCGACTACGCCTCGCACGGCGCACACGTCGAGTCGATCCGCGAGCGCCTGCTCACCGACCTCGCGGGCATCGAGGCGCGCACCGCCGACGTGCCGTTCTACTCCACCGTCACCGGCGGCGCGTACGACACCGCGGGCCTGGACGCCACCTACTGGTACACCAACCTGCGCCAGAGCGTCCTCTTCGCGCCCACCACGCGCACCCTCCTGGACGCCGGCTACGGCGTGTTCGTCGAATGCAGCCCGCACCCCGTGCTCCTGCACAGCATCGAGGAGACCGCCGACGCCGCGGGCGCCGACGTCACCGGGCTCGGCTCGCTGCGCCGCGACGACGGCGGCCCGGAGCGCGTCCTCGCCTCCCTCGGTGAGGCGTTCGTGGCGGGCCTGCCGGTCGACTGGTCCCCGGTCTTCGCCGAACTCCCCGTACGCGCGGTCGAGTTGCCCACCTACCCCTTCCAGCGCGAGCGGTACTGGCTCGGCCGCTCCCCGGCCACCGGCGACGTCACCGCCGCCGGGCTCTCCGCCACCGGCCATCCGCTGCTCGGCGCGGCCGTCCCGGTCGCCGACGGCGGCACGCTGTTCACCGGCCGGCTCAGCGCCGCCACCGCGCCGTGGGTCGCCGACCACGCGGTGGGCGACGCCGTGCTGCTGCCCGGGACCGCGTTCGTCGAGCTCGCGCTCGGCGCGGGGCACGACCTGGGCTGCGGGCACGTCGCCGAACTCACCCTGCGCGCGCCGCTGGTGCTGCCGGGACGCGCCGCGGTCCGCCTCCAGCTGCACGTGGCGGCGGCCGACGGAGCCGGGCACCGCGCGCTCACCCTCCACTCCCAGGCCGAGGACGCGGCCGACGGCGCCTGGACCCTGCACGCCGAGGGCTTCCTCGCCCCGCAGACCGCGCCGCCCGGCTTCGACCTCGCCGCCTGGCCGCCCGCCCGTGCCACCGCCCTGCCCGTCGACGACGCCTACGAACGCCTCGCCGCCCTCGGCTACGCGTACGGCCCCGCCTTCCAGGGCCTGCGGGCCGCCTGGCGACGCGGCGACGAGACCTTCGCCGAGGTCGAACTGGACGCGGACGCCGACACGTTCGCCCTGCACCCCGCGCTCTTCGACGCGGCCCTGCACGCCGACGGACTCACCGCGGGCGACCAGGACGGGGCCCGGCTGCCCTTCGTCTGGAACGGCGTCTCGCTGTACGCCGCCGGGGCCACCGCCCTGCGCGTACGCCTGACCGGCGGCGACACCCTCACCCTCCAGCTCGCCGACCCGACCGGTGCACCCGTCGCCGCCGTCGAGGGACTGGTCTCCCGGCCCGTCGACCCGGCGGCCCTCGCGGCGCCGGTCCGCGCCGACGACCTGTACCGCCTCGACTGGACCGCGCTGCCCGTCCCCGAGCGCCCCGACGTCGACTTCGCCGTCCTGGACGAGCGGGGCACCGACGGGCTGGAGAGCGTGCCGGACTGGGTGGTCCTGCCCGTCGCCCACGCCGGGGACCCCGTCGACGGCACACGGGAGTCCGCGGGGCGCGTGCTCGACGCGCTCCGCGCCTGGCTCGCCGACGACCGCACGGCCGCCGCCCGCCTCCTGGTGCTCACCGACGGCGCCGTCGCCGTGGACGACGAAGGCGTACGCGACCTGGCAGGCGCCGCGGTCTGGGGCCTGGTGCGCGCCGCGCAGGCCGAGAACCCCGACCGGTTCGTCCTCGTCGACACGGCCACGGGAACCGACGTGGACACCGACACGGCCGCCGCCGCGGTGGCCGTCGCCGCGGCCGTCGGCGAGCCCCAGTTCGCCCTGCGCGCCGCCACCGTGCACGTCCCGCGCCTGGCCCGCGTCACCGCCCCGCGCGACACCCCGCCCGCCTTCGACCCCGAGGGAACCGTGCTCCTGACGGGCGGCACCGGCGTGCTCGGCCGCCTCGTCGCCCGCCACCTCGCCACCGCCCACGGCGTACGCCACCTCGTCCTCGCCAGCCGTGGCGGCACCGTCGACGACGACTTCGCCGACCTCGACGCGGACGTCACCGTCGCCCGCTGCGACGCCGCCGACCGCGGCCAACTCGCCGCTCTCATCGCGGGATTGCCCGACGACCGGCCGCTGACCGGCGTCGTCCACCTCGCGGGCGTCCTGGACGACGGCCTGGTCACCGGCCTCACCGCGGACCGCCTCGACGCCGTGCTGCGCCCCAAGGCCGACGCGGCCTGGCACCTGCACGACCTCACCAAGGACCTCGGCCTTTCGGCGTTCGTGCTGTTCTCCTCGGCCGCGGGCACCCTCGACGGCGCGGGCCAGGCCGGCTACGCCGCCGCCAACGCCTTCCTCGACGGCCTCGCCGCGCACCGCGCCGCCCTCGGGCTGCCCGCACTCTCCCTGGCCTGGGGCTTCTGGGAGCAGCGCACCGGCCTGACCGCCCACCTCGACGACGCCGACGTGGCGCGCATGGCCCGCGCCGGCGTCCGCCCGATCCCTACCGCCGAGGGCCTGACGCTCCTCGACGCGGCCCTCGGCGCCGAGGAGTCGCTCCTGCTGCCCGTCGGCCTGGACCTGGGCACGCTCCGCCGCGCCGCCGACGTACCGCACCTGCTGCGCGCCCTGGTGCCCGCGCCTGCCCGCAGGACGGCGGCCACCCGCACCGGAGCGACCTCCTTCGCCGACCGCCTCGCCGCCCTCGCGCCCGCCGAACGCGACGCGGCGCTCATGGAGCTGGTCCGCACTCACGTCGCCGCCGTCCTCGGGCACGGCGCCGACATGGTCCTCGACCCGCGCCGCGCCTTCCGCGAGGCGGGCTTCGACTCGCTGACGGCCGTGGAGCTGCGCAACCGCCTCGGCAACGCCGTCGACCTGCGGCTGCCCGCCACCCTCGTCTTCGACTACCCCGACGCCAACGCCCTGGTCGGCCACCTGAAGCGCGAACTCGTCGGCCCGGACGCGCCCGCCGCGGCCGCCACCGACGCGCTGGTCGCGGGCCAGGACGAGCCGGTCGCCATCGTCGCCATGTCCTGCCGCTACCCCGGCGGCGTCACCTCGCCCGAGGAGCTGTGGACCCTCCTCGCCGAGGGCCGCGACGGCATCGACGCCTTCCCCGCCGACCGCGGCTGGGACCTGGCGGCCCGCTACGACCCGGAGCCGGGCAAGGCCGGTCACACGTACACCCGCGAGGGCGGATTCCTCTACGACGCCGCCGACTTCGACGGCGACTTCTTCGGCATCGGCCCGCGCGAGGCGCTCGCCATGGACCCCCAGCAGCGGCTGCTCCTTGAGGCGTCCTGGGAGGCGCTGGAGCGCGCAGGGATCGACCCCCACGCCGTACGCGGCAGCCGCACCGGCGTGTTCACCGGCGTGATGTACCACGACTACGGCAGCCGGCTGCGCAACGCCCCCGAGGCCGTGCGCGACTACCTCGGCAACGGCAGCCTCGGCAGCGTCGCCTCCGGCCGTGTCGCCTACACCCTCGGCCTGGAGGGCCCGACGCTCACCGTCGACACCGCCTGCTCGTCCTCGCTGGTGGCGCTGCACCTGGCCGCGCAGGCGCTGCGGCAGGGGGAGTGCACGCTGGCCCTGGCGGGCGGCGTCTCCGTGATGTCGACCGTCGACACGTTCGTGGACTTCAGCAGGCAGCGCAACCTGGCCGCCGACGGCCGCGCCAAGTCCTTCGCCGACGGCGCCGACGGCACCGCCCTGTCCGAGGGCGTCGGCGTGCTCGTCCTGGAGCGGTTGTCGGACGCGCGGCGCAATGGGCATGAGGTGTTGGCGGTGGTGCGGGGTACCGCCGTGAATCAGGACGGTGCGTCGAATGGTCTGACGGCGCCGAACGGTCCGTCGCAGGAGCGGGTGATCGAGCAGGCGTTGGCGGCTGCGCGGTTGTCGGCGGCTGATGTGGATGTGGTGGAGGCGCACGGTACGGGTACGACGCTCGGTGATCCGATCGAGGCGCAGGCGCTGTTGAACACGTATGGGCAGGAGCGGTCGGGGGGTTCGCCGCTGTGGCTGGGTTCGATCAAGTCGAACATCGGGCACACGCAGGCCGCCGCCGGTGTGGCGGGTGTCATCAAGATGGTGATGGCGATGCGCGAAGGGGTGCTGCCGCGCACGCTGCACGTGGACGAGCCGTCGACGAAGGTGGACTGGTCGGCGGGTGCGGTGCGGCTGCTGACCGAGGAGCGTGACTGGCCCGGGACGGACCGGCCCCGGCGTGCGGGCATCTCCTCGTTCGGGATCAGCGGCACCAACGCCCACGCGATCATCGAACAGGCCCCCGCCGAGGACCTCGTGCCGGAAACCGCGCCCGAGCCCGCTGCGGACGCGCACTCCGCGGCCCCCGGTTCCGGTGCCCGGCTCCTTCCCCTCCTCCTCTCCGGCGCGACCCCCGAGGCACTCGCCGCGCAGGCCGAGCGCCTCAAGCGCGTCGCCGACCGGCCGCTCGCCGACCTCGCCCACTCCCTCGTCACCGGCCGTGCCGAACTCGCCCACCGGGCCGCCGTGATCGCCCGCGACCGGGACGAACTCCGCACCGGACTCGACGCGTTGGCCTCGGGTACCGCCGCCGACACCGTCATACGCGGCAAGGAGACCGCTGGCAGGGTCGCCTTCCTCTTCACCGGACAGGGGGCCCAGCGCCCCGGCATGGGGCGCGGCCTCCACGCCTCCCACCCCGCGTTCCGACGCGCCCTTGACGAGGTCTGCGAGGCGCTCGACGCACACCTGGACCGGCCGCTGCGCGACATCATGTGGGCCGAGCCGGGCAGCGCCGACGCCGCTCTGCTCGACCGCACGCTCTACACGCAGGCCGCCCTGTTCGCCGTCGAGACCGCGCTGTACCGGCTCCTGGAGTCCTACGGACTGCGCCCCGACCACCTCGCCGGACACTCCGTCGGCGAGCTGACCGCCGCCCATGTCGCGGGCGTCCTCGACCTGCCCGACGCGGCCCGGCTCGTCACCGCGCGCGGCCGGCTCATGCAGGAACTGCCCGCGGGCGGCGCGATGCTGGCCGTCGACGCCACCGAGGACGAGGTCCGTCCGCACCTGGGCCCGGACGTGTCCCTCGCCGCCGTCAACGGCCCGCGCGCCGTCGTGGTCTCCGGCACGCAGGCCGCCGTCGAGGCGGTCGGCGCCGCCTTCGCGGACCGCAGGACCAAGCGGCTGCGCGTCAGCCACGCCTTCCACTCGCCGCTGATGGACCCGATGCTCGCGGAGTTCGAGAAGACCGCCCGCGAGCTGTCCTTCGCCCCGCCGGCCGTCCCCGTCGTCTCGAACGTCACCGGCGTCCGCGCCACCGACGACGAGCTGTGCTCGCCCGAGTACTGGGTACGCCACGCCCGTGAGGCCGTCCGCTTCGGCGACGCCGTACGGACCCTGGAGGCCGACGGCGTCCGCACCTTCCTCGAACTCGGCCCCGACGCCGTCCTGTCGACGATGGGCGTCCACGCCCTCGCGGAGCCCGAGCGCGCCCTGCTCGTCCCCGTCCTGCGCAGGGACCGCGCGGAGGACGCCGCGCTGGCCGCCGCCCTCGCCACCGCGCGGATCCGGGGCCTGTCCGTCGACTGGGGGAAGGTGTTCGCCGGGACCGGGGCCCGTCGCACGGACCTGCCGACGTACGCCTTCCAGCGGCAGCGGCTGTGGCTGGAGGACCGGCCGGGCCCGGCCGGTGACGCGGGCGGCCTCGGCCAGGCGCCCGCCGGGCACCCGCTGCTCGGCGCGGTCCTCTCGCTGGCCGCCGACGACGGCGTCGCCCTCACCGGCCGGCTCTCCCTGGACACCCACCCCTGGCTCGCCGACCACGCCGTCGCCGGCGTCGTCCTCCTGCCGGGCAGCGCGTTCGTCGAACTCGCCGTGCAGGCGGGCGACCGGGTGGGCTGCCCGCACATCGAGGAACTCCACCTCGAACGCCCCCTGGTCCTGCCCGTCGACGGCGCCGTCCACCTCCAGGTGGCCGCGGGCGCACCCGACGGCGAGGGACGGCGGCAGCTGACCGTGCACGCCCGTCCCGAGGGCGCCGAGAGCGGCTGGAGCCGCCACGCGGGCGGTGTCCTCACCCCCGGGGCCGCCGCCGAACCGGCCGCCCTGGAGGCCTGGCCGCCGGCCGGCGCCGAGCCCGTCGACGTCAGCGGCACCTACGACCACCTCGCCGAACAGGGCTACGCCTACGGTCCGTTGTTCCGGTGCCTGCGCGGCGCCTGGCGGCTCGGCGACGAGGTCCTCGCGGAACTCGCCCTGCCCGAGGACGCCGAGGCCGATGGATTCGCCCTGCACCCCGCGCTGCTCGACGCCACCCTGCACGCCATCGACCTGCTCGACGGCCAGGACCCGACGGTGATGACGCTGCCGTTCTCGTGGGACGGCGTGACCGTCCACGCGGCCGGGGCGACCACGGTGCGGCTGCGGCTCACCCCGCACGGCACCGAGACGATGACGCTGCGGCTGTTCGACGGCGCGGGCGCGCCCGTCGCCGACGTGGCCGCCCTGCGCATCCGCCAGGTGACCGCGGAACAGCTGACCGCGGCGGCGCCCGCGACCGGCGACCTGTACGAGGTGCGCTGGACGGCGCTGCCCGCCGCCCCCGACGGCACCGCGCCGCGGCCCCGCACGCTCACGGTCCGCCCGGACACCGGGGCGCCGCTGCCCGCGCTGGCCAGGGACACGGCCCTGGAGGCCCTCACCGCGCTCCAGCGCCACCTGGCCGACAACACGGACACCGCACCCCTCGTCGTCCTCACCCGGTCCGCCGCCGCCCTCGACGGCCCGCCCGACCCGGCCCAGGCCGCGCTCGCGGGCCTGGTGCGCGCCGCCGCCGTGGAACACCCGGGCCGTCTGGTCCTCGTCGACACGGACGACGACCCCGCGTCGGCCGCGGCCCTGCCGGCCGCCGTGGCGGGCGGCGCCCCCGAACTGGCCCTGCGGGCGGGCACGGCGTACGTGCCGAAGCTCGCCGAGGCCACCGCTTCGCCGACCGACGCGCCCGCCCGCGCCCTCGACCCCGAGGGCACGGTGCTCATCACCGGCGGCACCGGCAGCCTCGGCCGTCTGCTGGCCCGGCACCTCGTCACCCGGCACGGCGTACGCCATCTGCTGCTGACCAGCCGCTCGGGCAACCGGCCCGAGGAACTGGACGAGGTGGCGGCGCTCGGCGCGACCGTGACCGTCACGGCGTGCGACGCCACCGACCGCGACGCGCTGGCCCGGCTGCTGGACGCGATACCGGCCGCGCACCCGCTGACGGCCGTGGTGCACGCCGCGGGCGTCCTCGACGACGGGCTGCTCGGCGACCTCACCCCGGACCGCCTCGACGCGGTGCTGCGGCCCAAGACCGACGCGGCCTGGCATCTGCACGAGCTCACCCGTGGCCACGACCTCGCGGCGTTCGTCCTCTTCTCGTCCGCGGCGGGCGCGCTCGGCGCGGCGGGGCAGGCCAACTACGCGGCGGGCAACGCGTTCCTCGACGCCCTGGCGGTCCGGCGGCGCGCCGAGGGGCTGCCCGCCCTCTCGCTGGCCTGGGGGCTGTGGGACACGGGATCGGGCATGGCGGCGGGACTCGGCGCGACCGAGACGCGCCGGCTGGCCCGCGACGGCATCCTGCCGCTGCCCGTGGACCGCGCCCTGGCCCTGTTCGACCGGGCCCTGGCCGGGGACAGCGCCCTGCTGCTGCCCGTGCGGGTACGGATCACGGAGGACGCCCCGGCGATGATCAGGGCGCTGGCCCCGGCGCCCGCGCGCCGCACGGCCCGTGCGGAGGCGGCCGTCGAGCCGCTGCCGCTGCGCATCGCCGGGCTCGGCGCCGCCGACGCCAAGCGGCTGCTGACCGAGATGGTGTGCGGTCACGTCGCCGACGTCCTCGGGCACGACGGCGCCGCCGCGATCGATCCCGGCCGGGCCCTTGGCGACCTGGGCGTGGACTCGCTGGCCGCGCTCGACCTGCGCAACCGCATGAGCGCGGACACCGGGCTGCGCCTGTCCACCACGCTCACCTTCGACTACCCGACGCCGGACGCCTTGGCCGAGCACCTCTTCGAGGAGCTGGGCGGCGACACCGGTCGGAGCACGGTGGACGTCGAGGCCGAGGTGATGCGCCTGGAGGAACTCCTGGGCGACGCACTGGAGTCGGCCGCGGTCGACGGCGAGCGGCGGGCCCGGGTGGCCGCCCGCCTGCGGGCGCTGAGCGCCACGTGGGGCGGTGCGACGGAGTACGAGGCACCGCGGCCGCGCGAGGAGGAGGGCGCCGCGCTGGAGTCGGCCTCCGCCGACGAGCTGTTCGGCATCCTCGACGACGAGCTCGGCAGCTTCAACTGAGGGAGCCGTGGACCGTACGACGCCTCGGCCGTCCCGGACAGCGTCCGGGACGGCCGAGGGGAAGCGCGGCGAGGAACAGGGAGGGGAGGCGCCGTGGCGGGAGAGAGAGGGCGGTCAGACCGCCGAGTGACTGCTGCGGGCCTCCTGCTCCGGCAGGGCGGGGATGCGGCGCTCCAGCATCTTGGAGGGCAGCTCCGTGCGGCTCGCCACGTTCAGCTTCCGGTACACGCGCGTCAGATGCTGCTCCACCGTGCTGATGGTGACGTGGATGCGGCTGCTGATCTCGCGGTTGGTGTAGCCGAGCGCGGCCAGGCCCGCGACGCGGTACTCGGCGTCGCTCAGGAGGGGCGCGGCGGTGCCGGAGCCGCCGGGGGCCGGGGCCGCGGACGGGCCGTGGCCCAGCAGACGGTCGTCCACGGGCGACTCCACACGGCACGCCTCGGCCTCCTGCGCGGCCTGCCGCGCCACCAGGCGGGCCCGGTCGAACTCGCCGAGCTCGGAGTGCGCGGCGGACAGATCGCCGTAGACCAGGGCGAGTTCGAGATGGTCGCCGCAGATCTTGAGGAGGTCGATCGCCTCGCGCAGCAGCGGCGCGCGCTGGTGCGGCTTGCTGGCCCCGGCCAGGACGCGCAGCGCCATGGCGCGGGCCCGGGAGCTGTGCCCGCCCGGCAGCCGCAGCTGCTGCTCGGCCCACTCGCGGGCCGTGCGGGGCTTGCCGATCCGGAGGTTGGCCTGCGCGAGGTCGGTCCGCCAGGGGATGCCCTTCTGCAGGTTGGGGTTGCCGTCCCGCATCAGCCGCCCGCAGGTCTCGAAGTCGTCGAGCGCGGCGAACGCCTGGTCGGTGGCGAGGTGGTGGTGGCCGCGGGCGCGCAGGTACTGCAACCCGAAGACGGTGCGGAACATCGGCTCGGGGACCTCGCGGGTGAGGAGTTCCTCGGCGTCCTTGTGCCGGCCCAGCGCGGTGTACGCGAAGATCGCCGTGGACAGCGGATGGCCGACGAGCACGCCCCAGCTGTGCGCGTGCAGCATGTCGAGCGCCTCGACGGCGCGCTCCGCCGCCGCGGTCACGTCCCCCTGGAGCAGGTCGAGTTCGGCCCTGATGCTGCCGAGCAGCGCCTGCCAGGTGCGCGCCCCGCGGCGCACGGCGCAGTCGAGGAGCGCGTCGCAGGCCTTGGCGGCGTCCTCGGTGCGGTCGGTGTGCGCGATGGCGAGCAGGGCCATGGCGACCAGTTCGAGGTTGAGGTGGTCGAGCTGGTGGCTCTGCAGCGCCTGGGCCACGGCCGCCACGGAGGCGTCGGTGGCGTCGCCGCCGACCAGGACGGCCATCTTGGCGCGCAGACCGGTGGCGTCGCCGATGGCCGAGCGGGGCTGTGCGACGAGCCTGGCGACGTCGGCGCTGCGGCCGGCGATCGCGACGCCGTAGAACCACTGCCGGATGAACTCGACCTCGGCGATGATGTGGGCGTCGGATTGCGTCCGCGAATGCATGACCGTGCTGATGGTCCTGGCCGCCAGCTCGGTGTCGCCCTGCCAGAGCATGTGCCGCAGCACGGTGGCGGCGTCGCGCGGGTCGAGGGCGTCGCGCAGGGCGGCCTCGCGCAGCGGCGCCAGATAGGTGCCCGCGGCGGCCGGGTTGACCCGCCATTCCGCGCGGGCCAGGGCGGCCGACAGGGCGTGGCGCTCCCACTCGTCGTCGCAGTCCCGCAGGACGAGGCGGAGATAGCTGGTGCAGAGCACCACGTCGTCGGCGGCCAGGGCCTGTTCGGAGGCGGCGCGCAGGATGCCCCGGCCCCAGGCCGTGTCGACCCGGTCGGCGGCGAGCAAATGGCCGGCCACCTCGGAGGCGGGCGAGCCGTTGCGGTACAGCAGCCCGGCGACCTCGCTGTGCAGGGCGCGGCGCTCGGTGCGGTCCATGTCGTCGAGGATCGCCGCGGCGGCGGCCGGGTGCCGGAAGGCGTAGCCGTCGAGCAGTCCCGTGGCGCCCAGCACGTCGGCCACGTCCTGCACGGCGGCGGGCGTGGTGCCGGTGAGGAAGCCGACGGTGGTGGCGCAGGCGCGGTCGCCGAGCGCCGCGACGGTCCTGGCCACGCGGATCTGCCGGGCGTCGCCGCGGTAGAGGCAGGCGAGGACCGCGTGGCGGTAGGAGGTGCTCGCCACGGGCCGGCCGATGTCGGCCCGCGCGCGGGTGCTGTCGTCCAGGAGGGCGTGTACCAGCATGGGGTTCCCGGCGGTGGCCCGGTAGTACGCGCGGCTGATTTCCGCCGGAACGGCGGATCCCGCCTGGAGGGCCAGAAGGTCGGCGACCCCCTGCTCAGACAGTGGGGCAAGGCGCACCCGGCGATGGGGCTGACGTGCCAGCTCGCGATGAGGAATTGACCGAGAAGCGCCGTTACTTGAGGTTGCACAGACGACAAGTATTCGTCTGGTGCGGATTTTTCTGAGCAGACTCAGGAGCCCTTGCAGCGATTCCCGGTCCATGAGATGAGCGTCATCCACGGAGATGAGCAGAGGGAGATCATCGGGTGCCGCCGCGAGTAACGCGGCGGTAACTTCCTCGGCCGCGCGCGTGACGGCAATGTTCCAAGTTTTTTCGTGTTGTTGATAATTCGTTTCCTCGCCGTCGAGTAAGGACGGGAGTGCGTGTGCCAGCGGCCAGGCGGTCCCGGCGCCGTCGAGCAATTGCCGGATCACGCTCATCGGGCGGTCCCGCTCGGTCGCCGATGCGGTCGCGGAAAGCACGCGCGCGCCGGTGGCGCCCGCGGAGTTGAGGAATGCGTGCACGAGGCCCGTCTTGCCGGAACCGGGGCCGCCCGTGACGATGACGAGTCCGCCGGCTCCCTTCGCGCTGTCCGTGAGCGCTTCGTGCAGGGTCCGCAGTTCTCTGTCGCGGTCGAACAGGCGCATGGGTCAGCCCCCTGAGATCGTGTTTCCCCGTGGATCGCGCCCCGACGTTCGGCGGTCCGAGCGGGGGACCGCCAGGTCAACGCGGGAATGGCTGTGGCGCCCGGTCCGTTCGCGGCCGTGAGCGGTCGGCCGCGGGCCCGGGCGTTCGGGCGGGCGTCCGGCCCCTGATCTGGGCTCCCGGCGGGGCGCGGAGGTGGCGGGCCACAGATGGTGCACCGGTGACGGTGACAGGTGGGGGCGGAACCGGTGGGGCGGTGCTGTCTCAGGTCGGGTCGGTCTGACAGCGGTGCGCCGGAGCGTGTGGTGGCTCGCAGATCCGGGCCGGTGGGGTCGGTGACACCGTGGACGTTCCTCGCACGCCTATGTTCCTTCCGTCACGTTGGGCTGACGTTCATTGCGAGGGAAACGCTGCATCTTTTTCCTTCGCTTTTCACGTAGTCGCGTGTCGATCGTGGAAGTTTTGTCGATGCATTGCAGTCGTGTGAACGGGTGTTGACGATTTTCAATGCCTCGCTGATTGGCACATTGTGTCGACACATTCGTTCAGTAGTCCGGTATCGGACGCTATCCGTCTCGTGTCAACGCTGTCAACTTCAACTTCCCGATGATGCGACGCACTTGTTCCGGCCGGCGCGGCGCGGTTGCACAACGCAGTGCAGTTCTGCTCCGGCCGGATTCCGTTTCGCCGCAGCACGGAATGGCGGATTCGGGCAGCGAGGGAAAGGCATGCGGTACGGATAGGCAAGAAGTCGTGACCGAACGGGCAACCGGGGGGTGCTGGGGGTGCTAGGGGTGTCCTGCGCCTTCCCCGGCTCCTTAGCCTCCGTGAACGGAAGGGCAAGCGGGCAGGGGACTCGGATTGGGTCGGCCCGCATTCGAGAAGCCTTCTTCGATTTCGATCGGATGGCGCGCTGGTGAACAACGAGGATCAACTGCTCGACTACCTCAGGCGGACGACGGCGGACCTGCGTGAGGCGCGGCGGCGGTTGCGCGAGAACGAGCAACGCGCACACGGCCCGGTCGCGATCATCGGCATCGGGTGCCGCTACCCCGGTGGCGTCCGCACCCCCGACGACCTCTGGGAGCTGGTGGCCGCGGGCACCGACGCCGTGTCGGACTTCCCCGCGGACCGCGGCTGGGACGTGGAGTCCCTGTACGACCCGGACCCCGACCGGCCCGGCAAGACCTATGCCCGCACCGGCGGATTCCTGCACGACGCCGCCGAGTTCGACCCCGACTTCTTCGGCATCGGCCCACGCGAGGCCCTCGCGATGGACCCGCAGCAACGGCTGCTCCTGGAGACGTCCTTCGAGGCGTTCGAGCGCGCGGGCATCGTCCCGGCGTCCCTGCGCGGCAGCCGCACCGGCGTGTTCGCGGGCGTCATGTACAACGACTACGCCACCCGCCTCGCGGCCGTCCCCGACGACCTCGACGGCTACCTCGCCAACGGCAGCGCCGCGAGCATCGCCTCCGGCCGTGTCGCCTACACCTTCGGCCTGGAGGGCCCGGTCGTCACCGTCGACACCGCCTGCTCCTCCTCGCTGGTCTCGCTGCACTGGGCGGTGCGCGCCCTGCAGGCGGGGGAGTGCGAACTCGCCCTGGCGGGCGGCGTGACGGTGATGTCGACGCCGGAGACGTTCGTCGACTTCAGTCGGCAGCGCGGCCTGGCCCCCGACGGCCGCTGCAAGGCGTTCGCCGCGTCCGCCGACGGCACCGGCTGGGGCGAGGGCGCCGGCATGCTCCTGGTGGAGCGGCTCGCCGACGCCCGGCGCAACGGCCACCCCGTGCTCGCCGTGATCCGCGGCTCCGCCGTCAACTCCGACGGCGCGAGCAGCCGCCTCACCGCCCCCAACGGCCCCTCGCAGCAGCGCGTCATCCGGGCCGCGCTGGCCGGTGCCGGGCTGGCCGCCGCCGACGTCGACGCCGTCGAGGCGCACGGCACCGGCACCTCGCTCGGCGACCCCATCGAGGCCCAGGCCCTGCTCGCCACGTACGGGCGCGAACGCCCCGCGGACCGGCCGCTGCTGCTCGGCTCCGTCAAGTCCAACCTGGGCCACACGCAGGCCGCCGCCGGTGTCGCCGGCGTCATCAAGATGGTGCAGGCCATGCGACATGGCGAACTGCCGCCCACCCTGCACGTCGACGCGCCCACCCCCGAGGTCGACTGGAGTGCCGGAGCGGTCGAGCTGGCCACCGAGCGCCGCCCCTGGCCCGCCACGGAACGCCCCCGCCGCGCCGCGGTCTCCTCCTTCGGCATCAGCGGCACCAACGCCCACGTCATCCTCGAACAGGCGCCCGCCGAGCCCGAGCCGGACGCCGACGCGGCGCAGGACGCGGACACACCCGTCGCCCCCTCCCCGGCGAGGACCGACACCCCCGTCCTCCCGTGGGTCGTCACCGCGCGTGGCCCGCAGGCCCTCGCCGCACAGACCGGGGCCCTGCGCGACTGGCTCGACGCGCGGCCGGACACCCGGGCCGCCGACGTCGCGCTCTCGCTCGTGACCACCCGATCCCAGTTCGAGCACCGCGCCGTGGCCGTCGGCCGCGACCGCGACGAGCTCCTGGCCGCGCTCTCCTCCGCCGAGGCGCTCAGGCCCGTCGGGGGCGCAGTGGCCTTCCTCTTCACCGGCCAGGGCGCGCAGCGCCCCGGCATGGGCCGCGCCCTGTACCGCGCCTTCCCCGTCTACGCCGAGGCGTTCGACGCCGTGTGCGCCCTCGCCGACCGGGACGCCGAGCACCCGCTCGCCGACCTCGTCGACGGCGACGCCGAGCGGCTCACCCGCACCGACCACGCGCAGGTCGCGATCTTCGCGACCGAGGTGGCGCTGTTCCGGCTCCTGGAGTCGTGGGGCGTACGCCCCGACCACGTCGCCGGGCACTCGATCGGCGAACTCGCCGCCGCCCATGTCGCGGGCGTCCTGTCCCTGCCGGACGCCGTCACCCTCGTACGCGCCCGTGGCCGTCTGATGGCCGCTCTGCCGGAGGGCGGGGCGATGGTGGCGGTGCAGGCGAGCGAGGAGGACGTACGTCCGTTCCTGGGCGGTCGTGTCGGTCTCGCCGCGGTGAACGGGCCGCGTTCGGTGGTGGTCTCCGGTGACGCGGACGCGGTGGAGGAGGTGGCGGCCCGCTTCGAGAAGAGCAAGCGGCTCACTGTTTCGCACGCGTTCCACTCGCCGTTGATGGACCCGATGCTGGACGAGTTCCGCGCGGTCGCGAAGGGGCTGACCTTCCACGAGCCGAGCATTGCCCTGGTGTCCACGCTCACGGGCGAGGCGGCCGATGCCGAGCTCGTGCGCGATCCGGACTACTGGGTACGTCATGTCCGCGGCACCGTCCGCTTCGCCGACGCCGTGAGCACCCTGCACGCACTGGGCGTACGCACCCTCCTCGAAGTCGGCCCGGACGCCACGCTCACCGCCATGGCCCGCGGCTGCGTCGGCGACGACACCGTCACCGTGCCCGCCCTGCGCCGCGCGGGCGACGAGGAGCGCGACCTGGTCACCGCCGTCGCCCACCTGCACGCCACGGGCACGCCCGTCGACTGGCCGGCGTTCTTCGCCGCGCACGGCGCCCGCCGCACCGACCTGCCCACGTACGCCTTCCGGCGCGACCGGCTGTGGCTGGAGGCGGACGCCGCGGGCACCGGCGACGCGGCAGGCCTCGGCCAGACGCCGACCGGACACCCCCTCCTGACCACCCTGACGGACCTGCCCGACACCGGCGGCGCCGTCCTCACCGGCCGCCTCTCGGTGTCCGCCCAGCCGTGGCTGGCCCACCACGCCGTCCACGGCACCGTCCTGCTGCCCGGCACCGCCTTCGTGGAGATGGCGCTCCAGGCGGGGGAGCGTACCGGCTGCGACACCGTCGACGAACTCACCCTGCACGCCCCGCTCGTCCTGCCCGAACAGGGCGCCATGGCCGTGCAGGTGTCCGTCGGCCCCGACGAGGACGGCCGGCGGGCCCTGACCGTCTGGTCCCGCCGCGCGGACACCCCTGACGCGCCCTGGACCCGCAACGCCGACGGCGTCCTGACCGCCGCCGAACCCGCCGACGACGTCCCGGGCGACGACCTGACGGTGTGGCCGCCGCGCGACGCCGAGCCCGTCGACCTCGACGGGCTCTACGCGGACCTGGCCCGCACCGGCTACGGCTACGGCGAGGTCTTCCAGGGTCTGCGCGCCATGTGGCGCCGGGGCGACGACCTGTTCGCCGAGGCCGCCCTGCCCGACGGCGCCCGCGCCACCGCCGGCGCGTTCGGCGTCCACCCGGCGCTCCTCGACGCGGTCCTGCACGTCAACCTCGTCGACCTGGGCGACGGCCCGGCGGTCCTGCCCTTCACCTGGGGCGGCGTGACCCTGCACGCCGCCGGGACGTCCGTCCTGCGTCTGCACCTGACCAAGGCGGGACCCGAATCGGTGGCCCTGGCCCTCGCCGACGCCACCGGCACCCCGGTCGCCTCGGTGCGCACCCTCGTCGCCCGTCCCGTCTCCGCCGACCAACTGGCCGGAGAGGCCGAGGAGTCGCTGTTCCGCGTCGACCTCGCCCCGCTGCCGGCCGCGGCGCCCGCGACGGCACCCTCCGTGGCCGTACTGGCGGGACACGACCTGTCAGCCCTGGCCGCGGCGGGCCCGGTGCCCGACGTCGTGGTGCTGCCCGTGCCGCCCGCGCCCGACGGCGCCGACGTGCCCGCCCTCGTACGCGAACACGTCATCGCCACCCTCGCCACCCTGCGCGACTGGCTGGCCGACGAGCGGTTCGCGCGGAGCAGGCTCGCGGTGCTCACCCGCGCCGACGACGTCACCCACGCACCGCTGGCGGGCCTGGTGCGCGCCGCGACGGCCGAGAACCCGGGCCGCTTCCTGCTGGTCGACACCGACACCGGCGTCGACACGGACGGCGGTGACGCCCCGCCGGTCGCCGCGCTGGCCGCCGCCCTCGCCGCCGGCGAACCCGAAGTCGCCCTCCGCGACGGGCAGATCCGCGTGCCGCGGCTCGCCCGCGCCAAGCCCGGCGGCCCCGTCCACTGGGACCCGGACGGCACCGTCCTGATCACCGGCGGCACCGGCGGACTCGGCGGCCTCATCGCCCGCCACCTGGTCACCGGCCACGGCGTACGCCGCCTGCTGCTGGTCAGCCGACGCGGCGTGGACGCCCCCGGCGCGACGGATCTGCGCGACGAACTGACCGCGCTCGGCGCCGAGGTGAGCCTCGCCCGCTGCGACGCGGCCGACCGCGCCGCGCTCGCCGCCCTGCTCGACGAGCACGACGTGCGCGGCGTGGTCCACGCCGCGGGCACCGTCCACAACGGCCTGCTCGCCGCGCTCGGCCCCGAGGAGGTCGAGCGGGTGCTGCGCCCGAAGGCCGACGCCGCCTGGCACCTGCACGACCTCACCCGGGACCGCGAGATCTCCGCGTTCGTGCTGCTCTCCTCCACCGCGGGCCTGCTGGCCGGCGCGGGCCAGGCCAACTACGCCGCCGCCAACACCTTCCTCGACGGCCTGGCCGCGCACCGACGCGCCGCCGGACTGCCCGCGGTCTCCGTGGCCTACGGCCTGTGGTCCGAAGTCGGCGGCCTCGCCGCGCAGATGGACGACGCCGACCTGGAGCGCATGCGCAGGATCGGACTGCCCGCCCTGACCGCCGCGCAGGGACTCGAACTCCTCGACGCGAGCCTCGGCGGCCAGGACGGCGTCGTCTACGCCACCCGCCTGGACGCCACCGCCGTCCGCGCCAGGCCCGACGGGGTGCCCGCGCCGTTGCGGGGCCTCGTGCGGCCCGCCCGCAGAAGTGCCGCCGCGCCCGCCCCGGGCGCCGGCACCGCCTCCTGGCGCGAGCGCCTCGCGCCGCTGCCGGACGCCGACCGCGACCGCGCCCTCCTCGACCTGGTCCGCGGCCATGTCGCCGCCGTGCTCGGGCACGCCTCACCGGAGTCGGTGGAGCCCTCGCGCGCCTTCCAGGAGATGGGCTTCGACTCGCTCGCCGCCGTGGAACTGCGCAACCTGCTGGCCGCGGCGACCGGCCTGAACCTCCCGGCGACGCTCGTCTTCGACCAGCCATCGCCGCTCACCCTGGCCGCACACCTCAAGACCGCGCTCATCCCCGGACCGGCCGACCTGGCCCGGTCCGCCCTGGCCGAAGTGGACCGTCTGGAGGCCGCGCTGACCGCGCTGCCCGACCAGGACGGCAGCCACGCCCGCGTCACCGCACGGCTCGAAGCGCTGCTGCGGGCCTGGCAGGACACGCACGGGCGGCACGCCGCGGTGGCGCAGGCGGACATCGCCGCATCCACCGACGAGGAACTCTTCGCGAGGATCGACAACGAACTGGGAGCCCTGTAATGGAAGAGTCCGCCACCGTCGAGAAGCTGCGCGACTACCTCAAGCGGGCCACGACCGAGCTGGAGCGCAGCCGGGGCCGCGTGCGCGAGCTGGAGGACCAGGGCCGGGAACCCATCGCCATCATCGGCATGGGCTGCCGCTACCCGGGCGGCGTCCGCACGCCCGAGGACCTGTGGAGGATCGTCGACGAAGGCGTCGACGTCGTCACCGAGTTCCCCGTCGACCGCGGCTGGGACATCGACGCCCTCTACGACCCCGAGCCGGGCACCCCGGGCAAGTCCTACGTCCGCCACGGCGGCTTCCTGCACGACGCCGCCGAGTGCGACCCCGCGTTCTTCGGCATCAGCCCCAAGGACGCGCCGGGCACCGACCCGCAGCAGCGGATGCTCCTGGAGACCACCTGGGAGGCGTTCGAGCGGGCCGGCATCGACCCCCAGCAGGCCAAGGGCACCCCGACCGGCGTGTTCGTCGGCCTGATGCACCACGACTACGTCGGCGGCACCATCTCCGGCAGCATCGTCTCCGGCCGCATCGCCTACACCCTGGGCCTCGAAGGTCCCGCGGTGACCATGGACACCGCGTGCTCCTCCTCCCTGGTGGCGCTGCACTCCGCGATCCAGGCGCTGCGCAAGGGCGAGTGCTCCCTGGCGCTCGCGGGCGGCGCGGCCCTGATGGCGAGCCCCGAGATGTTCGTCGAGTTCAGCGAGCGCCGGGCGCTGTCGCCCGACGGCCGCTGCCACTCCTTCTCCGAGGAGGCCGCGGGCGCCGCCTGGGCCGAGGGCGCGGGGATGCTCCTGGTCGAGCGCCTCTCCGACGCCGTGCGCAACGGCCACGAGGTCCTCGCCGTCATCCGCGGCAGCGCCGTCAACCAGGACGGCGCCTCCAACGGCATGACCGCGCCCAGCGGCCCCGCCCAGATCCGCGTGATCCGCCAGGCCCTCGCCGACGCCCAGCTCGCCCCACAGCACATCGACGTGGTCGAGGCGCACGGCACCGGCACCACCCTCGGCGACCCCATCGAGGCGCAGTCCGTCATCGCCGCCTACGGCCAGGACCGGCCGGAGGGCCGGCCGATGTGGCTGGGCTCCATCAAGTCCAACATGGGCCACCCGCAGGCCGCCGCCGGCGTCGGCGCCATCATCAAGATGGTCATGGCCCTGCGCCACGGCGTGCTGCCCAAGACGCTGCACGCCGAGCGGCCCACCACCGCCGTCGACTGGAGCGCGGGCGACGTACGGCTCCTGAACGAGGCACGGCCGTGGGAGGCCGACGGACGCCCGCGCCGCGCGGGCGTCTCCTCCTTCGGCATCTCCGGCACCAACGCCCACACCATCCTGGAGGAGGCCCCGCCCGTCGAGGCCCCCGAGGAGAACCCGGCGCGCGCCGAACTCCCCGTCATCCCCTGGGTGCTGTCCGCCAAGACCGCCGAGGCGGTGCGCCTGCAGGCCGACCGGCTGCTCGCCGTCGCCGGTGACCTCGACGCGTACGACGTGGGCCACTCCCTGGCCACCACCCGCTCGCTCTTCGCGCACCGCGCCGCCGTCACCGGCCGCGACCGCGCCGAACTGCTCGACGGCCTGCGCGCCCTCGCCGAAGGGCGCGAGCGGTCCGTCGTCGCGCCCGAACCGGGCCGCCTGGCCGTCCTGTTCTCCGGCCAGGGCTCGCAGCGCGCCGGGATGGGCCGCACGCTCTCCGCGCACTTCCCGGTGTTCGCCGCCGCGTTCGACGAGATCTGCGCGGCCTTCGACGGACACCTGGAGCGCCCGCTGCGCGAGGTGATCGACGCCGACGACGCCGAACAGCTGAACCAGACCGCGTACACGCAGTCCGCGCTGTTCGCCTTCGAGACCGCGCTGTACCGGCTCCTGGAGCACTGGGGCATCCGCCCCGACCTGCTCGCCGGGCACTCCATCGGCGAGATCGTCGCCGCGCACGTCGCGGGCGTCCTCTCGCTCGACGACGCCGTCGCCCTGGTCGCCGCCCGTGGCCGCCTCATGCAGGAGCTCCCCGCCGGCGGCGCGATGGTCTCGCTGCTCGCCGCCGAGGCCGACGTCACCCCGCTGCTCACCGACGGCGTCGACATCGCCGCCGTCAACGGGCCCCGCTCCGTGGTGATATCCGGCGACGAGGACGCCGTGCTCGCCGTCGCCGCGCAGTTCGAGAAGACCACCCGGCTCAAGGTCTCGCACGCCTTCCACTCGCACCGCATGGACCCCATGCTGGACGCCTTCCGCGAGGTCCTCGCCACCCTGACCTTCCACGAGCCCGCCCTGCCGGTCGTCTCGAACGTCACCGGCGCCCTCGCCGACGACCTCACCTCGCCCGACTACTGGGTACGCCACGTCCGTGACGCCGTCCGCTTCCACGACGGCGTCACCACCCTGGCCGCCGAGGGCGCCACCCGCTTCCTGGAGGTCGGCCCCGACGCGGTGCTGAGCAACATGGCGCAGGACGCCGTGGCGCACGCCGTCGCCACCCAGCGGCGCGACCGCGCCGAGGACCTCGCGCTCGTCGACGCCCTGTGCCGACTGCACGTCACCGGCGCGGGCCCCGACTGGCCGGTGCTGTTCGCCGGGGGCCGTAAGGTCACCCTGCCCACCTACCCGTTCCGGCGCGACCGGCACTGGGAGGACGCCCCGATCCTCCAGGCCGAGCGCTCCGCGGGCGGCGCCGCGTCCGACGCCGACGACCCGTTCTGGGACCTGGTCCACGAGCAGGACGTCGCCGCCGTCGCCGCCACCCTCGGCGTCGCCGACCAGGCGTCCGTCGAGGCCGTCGTCCCGGCGCTCGCCGCCTGGCACGCGCAGCGCCAGGACACGGCCGCCGCCGACGGCTGGCGCTACCGCGCCGCCTGGCACCCGCTGGCCCGCCCCTCGGCGCCCGCGGCGGGCGGCCGGTGGCTCGCGGTCGTGCCCGACTCCCGCACCGACGACCCCTGGACGGCTTCCGTCCTCGCCGGCCTCGGCGCCCACGGCCTCGCCGTCGACACCCTGCCGGTGCCCGCGGACATCGGCCGCGCCGCCCTCGCCGCGCTCCTGGCCGACCGCACCGACGTCGACGGCGTGCTGTCCCTGCTGAGCCACGGCGCCCCGCTGACCGCCACGGCCGCCCTCGTCCAGGCCCTCGGCGACGCCGGGGCCACGGCACCCCTGTGGTGCGCCACCCGCGACGCCATGGCCCACGAACCCGCCGCGGCCGTCACCGGATTCGCGCAGGCCCAGGTGTGGGGCCTCGGCCGGGTGGCCGCCCTGGAGCACCCCGACCGCTGGGGCGGCCTGATCGACCTGCCCGCAGGACCGGGACCGCAGAGCCTGGCGTCCCTCGCCGCGCTCCTCGCGGACGCGGGCGGCGAGGACCAGATCGTCGTCCGCGAGTCCGGCGCGTACGGCAGGCGCCTGGAGCACGCGCCCGCCAAGGCGGGCGCGCCCTGGCGGCCCACCGGCACCGTCCTGGTCACCGGCGCCACCGGCGGGGTCGGCGCCGCCGTCGCCCGCTGGCTCGCCGCCGAGGGCGCCGACCACCTGCTGCTGACCTCGCGGCGCGGCGAACAGGCGCCCGGCATGGCCGAGTTGGCGCGCGAGCTCGCCGACACCGGCGCCCGGGTCACCGTCGCCGCCTGCGACGTCACCGACCGCGCCGCGCTCGCCGGGCTCCTGGAGACGGTGCCCGCCGAGCACCCCCTGACGGCCGTGCTGCACCTCGCCGGAGTCCTCGACGACGGCGTCCTGGACGGGCTCGCCCCCGAGCAGTTCGACGGCGTCCTCGCCCCGAAGGCCACGGCCGCCGACCATCTGCACGAGCTCACCCGCGACCTGGACCTCAGCGCGTTCGTGCTGTTCTCCTCGCTGACCGCCACCGTCGGCGGCGCGGGCCAGGCCAACTACGCCGCCGCCAACGCCCACCTGGACGCCCTCGCCGCGCACCGCCGCGCCGCCGGACTGCCCGGCACCGCCATCGCGTGGGGCCCCTGGGGCGGCGACGGCATGGCCGCGCACGGCACGGTCCGCGCGGCGAGCCGGGCCATGGGCATGTCCGCCCTCGACCCCGGCCGCGCCCTGACGGCGCTGCGCCGGGCCCTGGACGGCGGCGACACCACGGTGACCGTCGCCGACGTCGACTGGACGAAGTTCGCGCCCGCGTTCACCTCGACCCGGCCGAGCCCGCTGCTCTCGACGCTGCCCGAGGCGCAGCGGACGGGCGGCGCGGACGGCGAAAGCGCCGTGCCCGACGGGTTCGCCGAGCGGCTCGCCGCGCTGACCGGCGGCGAGCGCGAACGCGCCCTGATGGACCTCGTGTGCGGACAGGCCGCGGCCGTCCTCGGCTACGCGGGATCCGACGGCGTCGAGTCCACCACCGCCTTCCGCGACCTGGGCTTCGACTCGCTGACCTCCGTCGACCTGCGCAACCGCATCAGCACCGCCGCCGGGGTGCCCCTGCCGGCCACGCTCATCTTCGACTACGCCACGCCCGCCGCCCTCGCCAAGCACCTGGGCGCCGAACTCGCGGGCGCCGACACGTCCGTGGACTCCGTCGTCGCCGAACTGGAGCGCGTGGCCGCCCGGCTCGGCGACCTCACCGCCGAGGACATCGAGCAGGGCCGCATCACCGCACGCCTGCAGACCGTCCTGAACGGCCTCAACCAGACCCTCGCCGGGGACGGCGCGGCGGTCGCGGGCCGCCTCGAAGAGGCCTCCGCCGACGACGTGTTCGCGTTCATCGACAACGAACTCGGCTCGGCGTGACACCAGGCCCCCACGGCACGACCGCCCACCCGCAGCTCACCCTTTCGCACAGAAGTGGCGACACGCGATGACGAACGACGAAAAGCTCCTCTCCTACCTCAAGCGGGTCTCCGCCGATCTGCACCAGACCCGGCAGCGGCTGCGCGAGGTCGAGACCCAGGACCGGGAACCGATCGCGATCGTCGGGATGAGCTGCCGCTTCCCCGGCGGCGTGAGCACCCCCGAGGAGCTCTGGCGGCTCGTCCACGACGGCACCGACGCCATCGGTGACTTCCCCGACGACCGCGGCTGGGACGTCGACGGGCTCTACGACCCGGACCCGGACGCCGCCGGCAAGACGTACGTCAAGCGCGGGGGATTCCTGTACGAAGCGGGCGACTTCGAGCCGGAGTTCTTCGGCGTCAGCCCGCGCGAGGCGGTCGCGATGGACCCGCAGCAGCGGCTGCTGCTCGAAGTGTCGTGGGAGGCCCTGGAACGCGCCCGGATCGCCCCTGACTCGGTGCACGGCGGCCGGGTCGGGGTGTTCGCGGGCACCAACGGACAGGACTACCGGGACCTGCTGGCCCGGATGGACCAGGACACCGAGGCGGCGCTCGGCACCGGCGCGCTCGCCGCGGTGATCTCCGGCCGCATCTCCTACACCCTGGGCATCGAGGGGCCCGCGGTCACCATCGACACCGCGTGCTCCTCGGCGCTGGTCGCGGTCCACCTGGCCGTGCAGGCGCTGCGGGCCAAGGAGTGCACGCTCGCGCTCGCGGGCGGCGCGACGGTGATGTCGACGCCCGGCTCGTTCGTCGCGTTCAGCCGCCAGCGCGGTCTGGCCCTGGACGGGCGCTGCAAGTCCTTCGCCGACGCCGCCGACGGCACCGGGTGGGGCGAGGGCGCGGGCATGCTGCTCCTGGAGCGCCTCTCGGACGCCCGCCGCAACGGCCACGAGGTCCTCGCCGTCGTCCGCGGCTCCGCCGTCAACCAGGACGGCGCCTCCAACGGCCTCACCGCGCCGAACGGACCCTCCCAACAGCGGGTCATCCGGGCAGCGTTGACCGGCGCCGGACTGACCTCCGCCGACGTCGACCTCGTCGAGGCGCACGGCACCGGCACCACCCTCGGCGACCCCATCGAGGCGCAGGCCCTGCTCGCGACCTACGGCCAGGACCGGCCCGAGGACGCCCCGCTGTGGCTCGGCTCGGTCAAGTCCAACATCGGGCACACCCAGGCCGCCGCCGGCGTCGCCGGGATCATCAAGGTCGTCATGGCCCTGCGCCACGGCGTCCTGCCGCGGACCCTGCACGTCGACGAGCCCTCCACCAAGGTCGACTGGACCGCGGGCAACGTACGCCTCCTGACGGAGAACCGGCCCTGGTCCGAGCCGGGCAGACCGCGCCGCGCCGCCGTGTCCTCCTTCGGTGCCAGCGGCACCAACGCGCACACCATCGTCGAGCAGGCCCCGGCCGAGGAGAGCGCCGAGGAGCCCGCCGAGGACGGCGCCGCCCCCGCCCCCGCCGTCCCCGAGCCCCGCACGGCGCCCCCGCTGCTGCCCTGGCCGGTCTCGGGCCGCACCGAACAGGCGCTGCGCGAGCAGGCCGCGCGCCTCGCGGACGCCGTCGGCGACCTGGACCCGGCCGACGTGGCCCACTCGCTCGCGGCGACCAGGACCGCCCACCAGTACCGCTCCGTCGTCCTCGGCGCCGACCGCGAGGCACTGCTCGCGGGCCTCGCGCAGGTCGCCGACGGCGCGCCCGGCGTCGTACGGGGTCGCACCGTCAAGGGCCTGACCGCCTTCCTCTTCACCGGCCAGGGCTCCCAACGCCCCGGCATGGGCGCGGAGTTGTACGAGACGTTCCCTGTCTTCGCCCGCGCCTTCGACGAGGTCTGCGGCCACTTCGGCGAGGGCCTGCGCGCGACCGTGTTCGG
The DNA here is from genome assembly GCF_040680155.1 of Streptomyces sp. NPDC052114. Classification (NCBI taxonomy): domain Bacteria; kingdom Bacillati; phylum Actinomycetota; class Actinomycetes; order Kitasatosporales; family Streptomycetaceae; genus Streptomyces; species Streptomyces sp. NPDC052114. The sequence goes on from NZ_JBFAWC010000006.1 coordinate 372,701, forward strand.
CACGGACCCCGCGCCGCTGGCCCGCACCGAGCACACCCAGACCGCGCTGTTCGCCTTCGAGGTCGCCCTCTACCGCCTGGTGGAGTCCTGGGGCCTGACCCCCGACCACCTCGCGGGCCACTCCATCGGCGAGATCGCCGCCGCGCACGTCGCCGGCGTCCTCGACCTCGCCGACGCCACCGCGCTGGTCGCCGCGCGCGGCCGGCTCATGCAGGCGCTGCCCGAGGGCGGCGCCATGATCTCCGTGCGCGCCGCCGAGGACGAGGTGCTGCCCCTGCTCACCGAGGGCATCGGCATCGCCGCCGTCAACGGCCCGCACTCCGTCGTCGTCTCCGGCGACGCCGCCGAGGCCGAGGCGCTCGCCGCCCACTTCGGCAAGACCCGCCGCCTCACCGTCTCGCACGCCTTCCACTCGCCGCTCATGGAGCCGATGCTCGACGAGTTCCGACGCGTGGCCGAGGGCCTGACCTACCACCGGGCGACCCTGCCCGTCGTCTCGAACGTCACCGGCGCCCTCGCCGGGACGGACCTCGCCACCCCCGAGTACTGGGTACGGCACGTCCGCGACGCCGTCCGCTTCCACGACGGCGTCCGTACCCTGCGGGCCGAGGGCGTCACCCGCTTCCTGGAGATCGGCCCGGACGCCGTGCTGACCGCGATGGCCCGCGAGTGCGTCGAGGGCGACGGCACCGACGCCGTCCTCGCCGCCGCCACGCGCCGCGAACGCCCCGAGACCGAGACCCTCCTGACCGCGCTCGCGCAGCTGTACGTCGCGGGCGCCCCGCTCGACTGGACGGCGCTGTTCACCGGCGCCCGCACGGTCGACCTGCCCACCACCGCGTTCCGCCGCGAACGCTTCTGGCCCGAGCAGTCCACCGCCGCCGGCGACGTCGGCGCCGCGGGCCTCGACTCCGCCGACCACCCGCTGCTCGGCGCGGCCACCGTCCTCGCCGACACCGACGGCGCCGTGCTCACCGGCCGCCTCTCCACCCGCACCCACCCCTGGCTCGCCGACCACGTCGTCGGCGGGGCCGTCGTGGTGCCCGGCACCGCCATGGTCGAGCTCGCCGTCCGGGCCGGGGACCAGGTCGGCTGCGGCCACATCGAGGAACTCGCCCTGGAAGTGCCCCTGGTGCTGCCCGACGGCGAGGGCGTGCGCGTCCAGGTCGCCGTCGGCGCCCCCGACACCTCCGGCGCCCGCACCGTCCACGTGTACGCCCGCGCCGAGAACCTGCCCGCCGACGAGCCCTGGACCCTGCACGCCTCCGGTCTGCTCGCGCCGCCCCCGGCCGCCGTCGGCACCCACCTCACCGCCTGGCCGCCGCAGGACGCCGAGGAGCTCGACACGGCGGGGCTCTACGCGCGCCACGCCGCGGGCGGCCTCGACTACGGCCCCGTCTTCCAGGGCCTGCACGCCGCCTGGCGGCGCGGCGACGAACTGTTCGCCGAGGTCCGCCTGCCCGAGCGGCCCGCCGCCGACGCGGCCCGCTTCGGTCTGCACCCCGCCGCGTTCGACGCCGCGCTGCACGCCCTGGCCCTGCTCGGCGACGGCTCCGCCGACGACACCGCGCGCCTGCCGTTCCTCTTCGAAGGAGTCACCCTGCACGCGGTGGGCGCCGCCGTGCTCCGCGTGCGCCTGGTGCCGGTGGCCCCCGACGTGTTCGCCGTCGACCTCGCCGACGCCACCGGCGCGCCCGTCGCCACCGTCGCCTCGCTGGCCTCCCGGCCGCTGACCAACCTGCGGGCCGGGCGCGACGAGAGCGCCGACGCGCTCTACACCGTCGGCTGGCACCCGCTGCCGCTGGACGACACCGCGCCCGACACCGACCACCGCCTCCTGGAGAGCGCGCCCGGCACCACCCCCGACGCCGTGCGCGCCGCCACACACACCGCGCTGGCCGCCCTCCAGGAGGACGACCCGCGCCCCTTGGTCGTCGTCACCCGCGGCGCGACGAGCGTCACCGGCGAGGACGTGCCCGACCTCGCGGGCGCCGCCGTATGGGGCCTGGTCCGCTCGGCGCAGTCGGAGAACCCCGACCGTTTCGTGCTCCTCGACCTCGAACCCGGTGCGGACGCCGACGCGTCGGCCCTCGCCGTCCTCGCCACCGGCGAGCCGCAGGTCGCCGTGCGCGACGGCGCCGCCCACGCCGCCCGCCTGGTGCGCGCCGAGGCCGCCCCCGACGCCCCCGCGCTGGACCTCGACCCCGACGGCACCGTCCTGCTGACCGGCGCCACCGGAGGCCTCGGCCCCGTCCTCGCCCGCCACCTGGTGAGCACCCACGGCGTACGCCACCTCGCCCTGCTCAGCCGGAGCGGCGCCGCCGACGCGCTGATCGCCGAGCTCGCGGAGCTGGGCGCGAGCGCCACCGCGTACGCCTGCGACGTCGCCGACCGCGACGCGCTGGCCGCCGTCCTGGCCGCGATCCCCGCCGCACACCCGCTGACCGCCGTCGTCCACGCGGCGGGCGTCCTCGACGACGGCGTGGTCTCCTCGCTGACGCCCGAACGCCTCGACGCGGTCCTGCGGCCCAAGGCCGAAGGCGCCCTCAACCTCCATGAACTGGCCGCGCACCCGGGCCTGAAGGCGTTCGTCCTCTTCTCCTCCGTCGCCGGCACCGTCGGCGCGCCCGGCCAGGGCAACTACGCCGCCGCCAACGCCGTCCTGGACGCCCTCGCGGCCCACCGCCACGCCCAGGGCGCCCCCGCCCTGTCCCTGGCCTGGGGGCCCTGGGCCGCGCTCGACGGCGGCATGGTCGCCACCCTCGACGACGGCGACCGCGCCCGCATGTCCCGCGGCGGCATGACCGACCTGACCGCCGCGGAAGGCACCGCCCTGTTCGACGCGGCGGCCCGCACCGGCCGCCCCGTCGTCGCGCCCGTCCGCCTCGGCCTGCCCGCGCTGCGCGCCCAGGGCGCCGCGCTCGCCCCGATCTTCCGCGCCCTGGTCGGGCGCACCGTGCGCCGCGAGGCCGCCGGCGAGGGCGCGGGGCCCGGCTTCGCCGAACGCATGGCGTCCCTCGGCGCACAGGAGCGCGCCGAGGCGCTGCTGGGCACCGTCCGCGTCCAGATCGCGGCCGTCCTCGCCTACCCCGACCCGGAGGCGATCGAGGCCGACCGCGCCTTCAAGGACCTCGGCTTCGACTCGCTCGCCGCGATCGAGCTGCGCAACGCCCTGACCGCCGAGACGGGCCTGCGACTGCCCGCCACGCTGATCTTCGACCATCCCTCGCCGGGCGCCCTCGCGGCGTTCCTCGCGGACCGGGTCGACGCCGCGGGCACGGGCGCCCGGCGCACCCGCCGCGCCGTGCGGACCGCCCCGGCCGACGAGCCCCTCGCGATCGTCGGCATGGCCTGCCGCTACCCGGGCGGCGTACGCACCCCGCAGGACCTGTGGCGGCTCGTCGCCGACGGCACCGACGCCATCGGACCGTTCCCCGACGACCGCGGCTGGGACGTCGACCGCGTCGTCGACCCCACCCGGCAGCGCCCCGACACGTCGTACGTCGGCGAGGGCGGATTCCTGCGCGGGGCAGGGGACTTCGACGCCGCGTTCTTCGGCATCAGCCCCAAGGAAGCCCTCGTCACCGACCCGCAGCAGCGGCTCGTGCTGGAGGCCTCCTGGGAGGCGCTGGAGAGCGCGGGCATCGACCCCGGCACGCTCAAGGGCAGCCGCACCGGCGTGTTCACGGGCGTGCAGTACCACGACTACTTCGGCAGCTTCGGCTCCGGCAGCATCATCTCCGGCCGCGTCGCCTACACGCTGGGCCTGGAGGGCCCCTCGCTGTCCGTCGACACCGCCTGCTCCTCCTCGCTGGTCGCGCTGCACCTGGCCGGTCAGTCGCTGCGACAGGGCGAGTCCACGCTCGCCCTGGTCGGCGGCGTCGCGGTGATGGCGACCCCGGAGACGTTCATCGAGTTCAGCCGCCAGGGCGCGCTGGCCCCCGACGCCCGCACCCGGGCCTTCGCCGACGCGGCGGGCGGCACGGTGTGGGGCGAGGGCGTCGGCGTCCTGGTCGTGGAGCGGTTGTCGGACGCGCGGCGCAACGGGCATGAGGTGTTGGCGGTGGTGCGGGGTACCGCCGTGAATCAGGACGGTGCGTCGAATGGTCTGACGGCGCCGAACGGTCCGTCGCAGGAGCGGGTGATCGAGCAGGCGTTGGCGGCTGCGCGGTTGTCGGCGGCTGATGTGGATGTGGTGGAGGCGCACGGTACGGGTACGACGCTCGGTGATCCGATCGAGGCGCAGGCGCTGTTGAACACGTATGGGCAGGAGCGGTCGGGGGGTTCGCCGCTGTGGCTGGGTTCGATCAAGTCGAACATCGGTCATACGCAGGCCGCCGCCGGTGTGGCGGGTGTCATCAAGATGGTGATGGCGATGCGTGAGGGTGTGCTGCCGCGCACGCTGCACGTGGACGAGCCGTCGACGAAGGTGGACTGGTCGGCGGGCGAGGTGCGCGTGCTGACCGAGGAAAGGCCCTGGCCCGAGGCGGGGCGTCCGCGCCGGGCCGGTGTCTCCTCGTTCGGGATCAGCGGCACCAACGCCCACGCCATCATCGAACAGGCCCCCGCCGGACGCCCGGCAACGGCGTCCGCCGAGAGCCCCGCGCCGGCGTCCGCCGCCGAGGGCGGACTCGCCGTCCCCTGGCTGCTCACCGCCAAGACACCGGCCGCGCTTGCCGGTCAGGCCGAGGCGCTTCTCGCCCACCTCGACGCCCACCCCCACCTCGACCCGTCCGACGTCGGCTGGTCGCTCGCCACCGGCCGCGCCCGCTTCGCCCAGCGCGCCGCGCTCACCGGCGCCGACACCGCGGACCTGCGCGGCGCCCTCGCCGCCCTTGCCGCGGGCACCACCGCCGCCGGACTCGTCGAGGGCACCGCCGCGGGCCGCGCCCGACCGGTCTTCGTCTTCCCCGGCCAGGGCTCCCAGTGGTCCGGCATGGCCACCGAACTCCTCGACTCCTCACCGGCGTTCGCCGCCCGCATGGCCGAGTGCGCCGAGGCCGTCGCGCCGTACACCGACTGGGACTTCCAGACCGAGCTGCGCGGCTCCCTCGACCGCGTCGACGTCGTCCAGCCGCTGCTGTGGGCCGTCATGGTCTCCCTGGCGCACGCCTGGACCGCCGCCGGGGTCACCCCGTCCGCCGTCATCGGCCACTCCCAGGGCGAGATCGCCGCGGCCTGCGCGGCCGGCGCGCTCTCCCTGGCCGACGGCGCCCGCATCGTCACCCTGCGCTCGCAGGCCATCGCCCGTGACCTGTCCGGCGGGGGCGGCATGATGTCGGTGGGCGAGGGCGCCGACGCCGTACGCGAACGCCTCGCCGCGTGGGACGGGCGGCTGTCCGTCGCCGCCGTCAACGGCGCCGCCTCCACGGTGGTCTCCGGTGACGCCGACGCCCTCAAGGAGTTCCACGCGCAGCTGCGCGCCGGGGAGGTCCGCGCCAAGCTGCTGCCCGTCGACTACGCCTCGCACAGCGCGCACGTGGAGTCCATCCGCGAGCAGCTCCTCGACGTACTCGACGGGATCCGGCCGCGCACCGCCGACGTGCCGTTCTACTCCACCGTCACCGGCGGCCTCGTCGACACCGCCGAACTGGGCGCCCAGTACTGGTACACCAATCTGCGCGGCACCGTCCTCTTCGAGGAGGCCGTGCGGGCCGCCGTCGGCGACGGGCACAACCTGTTCGTCGAGTCCAGCCCGCACCCCGTGCTGACCGTCGGCATCCAGGAGACCGACGACCGGGTGGCCGCCATCGGCTCGCTGCGCCGCGACGACGGCGGGCGCGAGCGGTTCCTCACCGCGCTCGGCGAGGCGTTCACGCACGGCGTGCACGTCGACTGGGACGCCGTGTGCGAGGGCCGCGGCCCGCGCCGCGTCCCGCTGCCCCCGTACGCCTTCCAGCACGAGCGGTACTGGCTTGACAGCACCGGGGGCGGCGCCGACGTCACCGGCGCGGGACTCGCCCCCACCGAACACGCCCTGCTGGGCGCCGCGATGGCGCGCGCCGACGGCGGGGGAGTGGCCCTCACCGGCCGGCTCGCCGCGGGCACCCACCCGTGGCTGAACGACCACCGGGTCGGCGGACAGCTGCTCTTCCCCGGCACCGGGCACCTCGAACTCGCCCTGCGCGCGGGCGACCAGGTCGGCTGCGGCGACGTCGTGGAGCTCACGCTCCAGGCACCGCTCGTCCTGCCCGAGCACGGCGCCGTACAGCTCCAGGTCGTCGTCGGCGCGCCCGAAGCCGCGTCCGGGCCGGAGACCAGGCCGGTCAGCGTGTGGTCGCGGCCGGAGGAACCCGACCAGGACCTCCCCTGGACCCGGCACGCCGACGGACTGCTCGCCCCGACGGGCACGCTCCCGGCCGCCGCGGACTCCCTCACGGCCTGGCCGCCGCCCGGCGCCGAACCGGTGGGGCTGGACGGCCTGTACGACGAGCTGGCCGACCTCGGCCTCGGCTACGGCCCGCTGTTCCAGGGGCTGCGGGCCGCCTGGCGCGACGGCGACGAGGTGTACGCCGAGATCGCCACGGACGCGGCGCCCGAGGGCTTCGCCCTGCACCCCGCCCTGTCCGACGCGGCCCTGCACACCGTCGGCCTCACCGAGGCGGCCGCCGACGAGGCGCTGCTGCCGTTCGCCTGGTCCGGGGTGCGGCTGCACGCCACCGGCGCGACCGCGCTGCGCGTCCGCGTGCGGCCCACCGGCGAGGGCACCGTGTCCCTGACGCTCGCCGACCCGGCCGGCGCCCCCGTCGCCGCCGTCGACTCCCTCGTCCTGCGGCCCCTGCGCGCCGAGGCGCTGGCCGCCGCCGCGCGTTCGGCCCGCGCCGGGGCGCTGTACCGCGTCGACTGGGCGCCCGCGCCCGCCCCGGCCGAGGCCGCCGTACCGCCCCTGGAGGTGCTCCACGCGTCCGGCGGGGCGAGCGCCGCCGAGGTGCGCGCCGCCGTCACCGGCGTACTCGACGCCCTCCGTACCCACCTGGCCGACGACCGGCTCGCCGACATCACCCTCGTCGTGGTCACCGGCACCGATCCGGCGGGCGCGGCGGCGGGCGGTCTGGTGCGCTCGGCCCAGACGGAGAACCCGGGGCGCGTCGTCCTGGTCGAGGCCGAGGGCGACCTCGGCGAGGACCTGCTCGCCGAGGCCGTCGCGATCGGTGAACCGCACGTGGCGTACCGCGAGGGCGCGTGGCGCGTGCCGCGCCTGGCGCGGACGGAGGCGGCCGACGCCACAGCGGCCTCTGAAGAAGCCCCCGTCCTCGGCGACGGCACCGTCCTGCTCACCGGCGCGAGCGGCGCGCTCGGCGGTGTCATCGCCCGCCACCTCGCCACCGAGGGACACGCCCGGCACCTGCTGCTCGTCAGCCGCTCCGGCATCAGCGACGAACTCGTCTCGGAACTGCGCGCGTCGGGTGCCGAGGTCACCGGCGTCGCCTGCGACGTCGCCGACCGTGCCGCGCTCGCCGCCGTCCTGGACGCCGTCCCGGCCGACCGGCCGCTGACCGCAGTGGTCCACGCGGCCGGCGTCCTCGCCGACGGCGTGCTGTCCTCGCTCACGCCCGAGCGGATCGACACGGTGTTCCGGCCCAAGGTCGACGCCGCCTGGCATCTGCACGAACTGACCGCGGACCTGGACCTGTCGGCGTTCGTCCTGTTCTCCTCGGCCGCCGCCACCCTCGGCTCCCCGGGCCAGGGCAACTACGCCGCCGCCAACGCCTACCTCGACGCCCTCGCCGCCCACCGGCGGACGGCCGGGCTGCCCGCGCACTCCCTGGCATGGGGCCTGTGGGCGCAGGCGAGCGGCATGACCGGCACCCTCGACGAGACCGACAGGTCCCGCATCGCGCGCGGCGGTGTCGCACCGCTGGAGACCGAGGAGGGCCTCGCCCTCTTCGACGCGGCCCTGCGCGGCGGCGACCCGGCGGTCCTGCCGGTGCGGCTGGACCCCGCCGGGCTGCGCGCCCAAGGGCCCGCGCTCGCCCCCCTGTTCCGCTCCCTTGTCCCCGTCCAGCGCGGCAGCGCGGCCGCGCAGGGCGCCGCGGCCGGCGGCGCCGACGCGCTGCGCGACCGGCTCGCCGCCCTCCTGGAGATCGAGCGGGAGCCGTTCCTCACCGAACTGGTGCAGAGCCGGGTCGCCGCGCTCCTCGGCTACAAGTCGGCTCAGGACGTGGGGAGTTCGCTGCCGTTCCGCGAGCTGGGATTCGACTCGCTGGCCGCCGTCGAGCTCCGCAACGGCCTCAGCGCCGCCACCGGTCTGCGGCTGCCCGCGACCCTGGTCTTCGACCACCCCACGCCCGCCGCGCTCGCCCGCTTCCTGCACGGCGAGCTCTCCGACGGCCTCGGCGCCCCCGCGGCCACGGCCCGCACCACGACCCGCCGCGCCGCCGCCGACGACGAGCCCATCGCCATCATCGGCATGGGCTGCCGCTTCCCCGGCGACATCGCCTCGCCCGAGGACCTGTGGCGGCTCGTCGCCGAAGGCCGCGACGCCATCGGCGACTTCCCCGCCGACCGCGGCTGGGACGTCGAGACGCTCTACGACCCGACCCTGGACCGGCCCGGCACCAGCTACACCCGCCACGGCGCCTTCCTCCACGACGCCGCCGACTTCGACCCCGCCTTCTTCGGCATGGACGGCGAGGAGGCCGAGGTCACCGACCCCCAGCAGCGGCTCCTCCTGGAGACCTCCTGGGAGGCCCTGGAGCGCGCCTCCATCGACCCGGCCACCCTGCGCGGCTCCGACACCGGGGTCTTCGCCGGAGTGATGTACCACGACTACTTCGGCAGCTTCGGCTCCGGCAGCGTGGTCTCCGGACGCGTCGCCTACACGCTGGGCCTGGAGGGCCCCACCCTGTCCGTGGACACCGCCTGCTCCTCCTCGCTGGTCGCGCTGCACCTGGCCGCCCAGTCGCTGCGCCAGGGCGACTGCTCCCTGGCGCTCGCCGGCGGCGTCACCGTCATGGCGACGCCGGGCACCTTCGTGGAGTTCAGCCGCCACCGCGGTCTGTCCCGCGACGGCCGCTGCCGCCCCTTCGCCGACGGCGCCGACGGCACCGGCTTCGGCGAGGGCGCGGGAGTCCTCCTGCTGGAGCGGCTCTCGGACGCCCGGCGCAACGGCCACCACATCCTGGCCGTGCTGCGCGGCACCGCCGTCAACCAGGACGGCGCGTCCAACGGCATCACCGCCCCCAACGGCCCCGCCCAGCAGCGCGTCATCCGCCGCGCCCTGGAGTCGGCCGCCGTGTCAGCGGCCGAGGTCGACGTGGTCGAGGCACACGGCACCGGCACCACCCTCGGCGACCCCATCGAGGCCCAGGCGCTCATCGCCACCTACGGCGCCGACCACACCGAGGAGCGCCCGCTGTGGCTCGGCTCGGTCAAGTCCAACCTCGGCCACACCCAGGCCGCCGCCGGTGTCGCGGGCGTCATCAAGATGGTGCAGGCCATCCGGAACGAGACCCTGCCCGCCACCCTCGGCGTCGACGCGCCGTCGCGGCACGTGGCGTGGGAGGGCGGCAACGTACGCCTCCTCACCGAGTCCCGCGCCTGGCCCGACCCCGGCCACCCGCGCCGCGCGGGCGTCTCCTCCTTCGGCATCTCCGGCACCAACGCGCACGTGGTCATCGAGGCGGCTCCGGCGGAGCTGCCGGAAGAGGCCCCCGTAGCACCGGAGTCGACGCCCGTGCCCTGGCTGCTGTCCGGCCACACCCCGCAGGCGCTGCGCGCCCAGGCCGCCCGGCTCCTCGACCATCTGGCCACCGCAGGGGACACCGACCCGCACCGCGTCGCCGGCGCCCTGGCCACGGCCCGCACCGCGCTCCCGCACCGCGCCGCCGTGCTCGGCGAAGACCTGGACGCGCTGATCGAGGGCGTACGGGCGGTCGCCGACGGCACCACGCCGCCCGACGGCACCACCGGCACCGCCACCGACGGGAAGCTCGCCTTCCTCTTCTCCGGGCAGGGCTCGCAGCTGCCGGGCATGGGCACGCGGCTCGCCGAGGCGTTCCCGGTCTTCGCCGAGGCCCTGGACGACGTACGCACCCACCTTGACCCGCTCCTGGACCGCCCGCTCGCCGAAGTCCTCGGTGACGCTGCGCTGTTGGAGCGCACCGAGTACACCCAGCCCGCGCTGTTCGCCGTCGAGGTGGCGCTGTACCGGCTCCTGGAATCCCTCGGCGTACGGCCCGACGTGCTGGCGGGCCACTCCGTCGGCGAGTTCGCCGCCGCCCACGTCGCGGGCGTCCTCACCCTGGCGGACGCCTGCACGCTGATCGCCGCGCGCGGCCGGCTCATGCAGGCGCTGCCCGAGGGCGGCGTGATGATCGCCGTCAAGGCGGGCGAGGACGAGGTCGCGTCGCTGCTCACCGACGGCGTCGGCATCGCCGCCGTCAACGGCCCCGACGCCGTGGTCGTCTCCGGCCGCGCCGAGCCCGCCCGCGCCCTCGCGGCCCGCTTCGCGCGCACCAAGGAACTCGCCGTCAGCCACGCCTTCCACTCGGCCCTGATGGAGCCGATGCTCCAGGAGTTCCGCGAGATCGCCGAGTCCCTGACGTACGGACCGCTGCGCATCCCGCTCGTCTCCACCCTCACCGGCGCCCAGGCCGCCGCGCGGGAGCTGTCCACGGCCGAGTACTGGGTACGGCACGCCCGCGAGGCCGTCCGGTTCGCCGACGCCGTCGCCGCCCTGGAGGACCTGGGCGTACGCCGGTTCGCCGAGGCCGGTCCCGGCAGCGCGCTGACCGCCGCGACCGCCGAGACCCTGCGCGGCGACGCCGCCGCCGTCGCGCTGCTGCGCAAGGACCGCGAGGAGACCGCCGCGCTGCTCGGCGGCCTCGCCGCCCTGCACGTCCACGGCGGCGCCGTCGACTGGACGGCGCTGCTGCCCCACCGCGACGGCTCCGACCTGCCGACGTACGCCTTCCAGCGCACCCGCCACTGGGTGAACGCCGACGTCACCGGCGCCCGCGCCGCCCTCGACCACCCGCTGCTCGGCACCGCCGTGGAACTCGCCGGGGCCGACGGCACCCTGTACACCGGCCACCTCTCGCTCGCCGACCACCCCTGGCTCGCCGATCACGCCGTCGGCGGGGTGCCGCTGCTGCCGGGCACCGCGTTCGTCGAGATGGCCCTGGCCGCCGGAGCCCGTCTCGACTGCGGCACCGTCGACGAACTGACCATCGCCGAACCGCTGGTGCTGCCCGAGGAGGGCGCCGTACGCCTCCAGTGCACCGTCGGCGAACCCGACGCGTCGGGCGCGCGCGACTTCCACGTGTACTCCGCCGCGGCCGACGGCGTGTACTCCGCCGCGGCCGACGGCGACCCGTGGACCACGCACGCCACCGGCGTCCTGCGCCCCGGCGCCGAGGACGGCGGGCACGACCTGACCGCCTGGCCGCCGGCCGGCGCCGAACCCGTCGACGTCGAGGGCCACTACGCACGCCTCGCGGAACTCGGCGCCCAGTACGGCCCCCGCTTCCAAGGGCTGCGGGCCGCCTGGCGCCTGGGCGACGAGGTGTACGCCGAGGTCACCGTGGACACCGGCGACACCACCGGCCGCCTCGGCCTGCACCCGGCGCTGTTCGACGCCGCCCTGCACGCCGTGGGGCTGCGCGCGGGCGCCGAGGAGCGCATGGCGCTGCCGTTCGCCTGGAGCGGCGTCGCCCTGCACGCCGCGGGCGCGACCGCGCTGCGCGTCCGCATCGCCCCGCACGGCACCGAGGGCATCACCCTCGACGCCGCCGACGACGCGGGCGAGCCCGTGGTGCGGGTGGCCTCGCTCGCCCTGCGCGAGGTCAGCCCCGAACGCATCGCCGCCGCCGCGTCCGGAGGCGTCGACTCCCTGTACGCCCTCGACTGGGCGCCGCTCACCGGCGACGGCGCCCCGCAGGCCGGCCGCTGGACCGTGCTGGGCCCCGACGCCGACGCGCTGGCCGACGCGCTGGCCGACGAGGTCGCGGAGGTGACCGTCGCCGCCGACCTCACGTCGGCCGCCGACACCGCCCCGGACACCGTCGTCCTCGTCCACACCGGCGACAACACCCCCGACGGGGTCCGTACGGCCACGCACACCCTGCTGGACCGGACCCAGGCCTGGCTGGCCGACGAGCGGTTCGCCGACAGCACGCTCGTCGTGGCGACCCGCGGCGCGGCCGGACCCGCCCACCAGGACGTCACCGACCTCGGCGGCGCCACCGCCTGGGGCCTGCTCCGCGCCGCGCAGTCCGAACACCCGGACCGTATCGTGCTGGCCGACCTCGACACCTCCGAGGCGTCCCGCAGGGCGCTGCCCTCCGCCGTCGCCTCCGGCGCCCACCAACTGGTGCTCCGCGACGGCACGTCGAGCGCGCCGAAACTGGTGCGCGCGCCCCGCTCGGCCGACCACGCACCGGCCGACTGGAGCGGCGGCGTCCTCGTCACCGGCGGCACCGGCGCCCTCGGCCGCGCCGTCGCCCGCCACCTCGTCACGGCGCACGGCGCGCCGCGTCTGGTGCTGCTCAGCCGCAGCGGGCCCGACGCGCCCGGCGCGGCGGACCTGCGCGCCGAACTGACCGCGCTCGGCGCCGAGGTGACCGTGGTCGCCTGCGACGCCGCCGACCGCCGCCGACTGGCGGACGTCCTGGCCGCGCACCCGGTCTCGGCGGTGGTGCACACCGCGGGCGTCCTCGACGACGGTATGCTCACCTCGCTGACGCCCGAGCGGCTCGACGGCGTGCTGCGGCCGAAGCTGGACGCCGCCTGGAACCTGCACGAACTGACCGCGGACCTGGACCTGTCGGCGTTCGTCCTGTTCTCGTCGGCCGCCGGCCTGCTCGGCAGTCCCGGCCAGTCCTCGTACGCCGCCGCCAACGCCTTCCTCGACGGCCTCGCCGCCCACCGCAGGTCCCTCGGCCTGCCCGCCGTGTCGCTGTCCTGGGGCGCCTGGGCGGGCAGCGGCGGCATGGCCGACCGGCTCGACGACGCCGACGGCCGCCGGATGGCGTCCGGCGGGGTGCTCGCCCTCGACGAGGAGACCGCGCTCGGCCTGTTCGACACCGCCGTGGGGCGCCCGGAGGCGGTCCTCATGCCGGTCCGCCTCGACCTCGCGGCCCTCGGCGCGTCCGGCCGGGTCCCGCCGCTGCTGCGCGGCCTGGTCCGGTCCCCGCGCCGGGCCACCGGGACGGCCCCGGCCGCCGCGTCGACGGCGCTGCGGCGCGAGCTGTCCCCGCTCGACGAGGCGGAGCGCACCCAGCGGCTGCTGGACCTGGTGCGCGGCGAGGCGGGCCGGGTGCTCGGCATCGAGGACGTCGAACCGGGCCCGGCCTTCAGCGAGTTGGGCTTCGACTCGCTGACCGCCGTCGAGTTCCGCAACCGGCTCAACGAACTGACCGGGCTGCGCCTGCCCGCCACGCTCATCTTCGACCACCCCAACCCGGCCGCGCTCGCCGGTCATCTCGCAACGGAGCTGACCCCGCGCGGGCGTGGTGCGGCGGACACCGAGGAGGCCGCCGTCCGGCGCGCCCTGACGGCCATTCCGATGGCGCGGCTGCGCGAGGCGGGCCTGCTGGACGGGCTGCTGGAACTGGCCGGACTGCGCGCCGCGGACGAGCCGGCCGCCGACGGCACGGAGAGCCGCGCGTCGATCGACGCGATGGACGCGGAGAGCCTGATCAGCATGGCGCTCGACGACCTCGTCGGCGAGGACGACGCCCTGTGACGGGCCCCGTGACGACCTCTGCGACGAATAACCCTGTGACGAGGAGGGGGAGCATGGCGGACAGCGCCGTGTCAGGAAGCACCGCGGACCGAAGTGCCGCGTCCGGGGGCCAGGACGCCCGAATGGTCGAGGCGCTGCGCGCCTCGCTCAAGGAGATCGACCGGCTGCGGGAGCGCACCCGCGCCCTGACCGCGACGGCGCGCGAACCGATCGCGATCGTCGGCATGGCGTGCCGCTATCCGGGCGGCGTCCGCTCGCCGCAGGAACTGTGGGAGCTGGTCGCGCGCGGCGGGGACGGCGTCGGCGCGTTCCCCGACGACCGCGGCTGGGACCCGGACCTCTACGACCCGGAGCCCGGCAAGGCGGGCCGCTCCTACACCCGCGAGGGCGGATTCCTGCACGACGCGGGCGACTTCGACGCCGCCTTCTTCGGCATCAGCCCGCGCGAGGCGCCCCTGATGGACCCTCAGCAGCGGCTGCTGCTCGAAGGGTCCTGGGAGGCGCTGGAGAGCGCGGGCATCGACCCGGAGTCCCTGCGCGGCAGCCGCACCGGTGTGTTCGCGGGGCTGATGTACCACGACTACTTCGGCAGCTTCGGCTCCGGGAGCATCGTCTCGGGCCGCGTCGCCTACACCCTCGGCCTGGAGGGCCCGACCCTCACCGTCGACACCGCCTGCTCCTCGTCGCTGGTCACCCTGCACCTCGCGGCCCAGTCGCTGCGCCAGGGCGAGTCGACGCTCGCCCTGGCCGGGGGAGTGACGGTGATGGCCTCGCCCGGCACCTACGTGGAGTTCAGCAGGCAGGGCGCCCTCTCGCCGGACGGCCGGTGCCGGGCCTTCGCCGAGGACGCGAACGGCACGGGGTTCGCCGAAGGTCTCGGCGTCCTCGTCCTGGAGCGCCTCTCGGACGCGCGGCGCAACGGCCACGAGGTGCTCGCCGTGATCCGCGGCTCGGCCGTCAACTCCGACGGCGCCTCCAACGGGCTGACCGCGCCCAACGGCCCGTCCCAACAGCGCGTCATCCGGGCGGCGTTGACCGCCGCGCGGCTCTCGGGCGCGGACGTGGACCTGGTCGAGGCGCACGGCACCGGCACCACCCTCGGCGACCCCATCGAGGCCCAGGCGCTGCTCGCCACCTACGGCAGCGAGCGCCCGGCGGACGCCCCGCTCTGGCTCGGCTCCGTCAAGTCCAACATCGGGCACACGCAGGCCGCCGCCGGTGTCGCGGGCGTCATCAAGACGGTCATGGCGATGCGCCACGGAGTGCTGCCCGCGACCCTGCACGCGGGCGAACCGTCCACGAAGGTCGACTGGTCGTCCGGAACCGTACGCCTCCTGACCGACTCCCGCCCCTGGCCGAGCGCGGACCACCCGCGCCGCGCGGGCATCTCCTCGTTCGGCATCAGCGGCACGAACGCCCACGTGATCGTGGAGGAGGCCCCCGCGGACGCGTCGGAGTCGCCCGAGGACGCGCCGGAGCGGCCCGAGGAGGCGGCGGACCGGACGATCGAGCCACGGAAGGCCGTGCCCGTCCTGCTCTGGCCCCTGTCCGCCCGCTCCCCGCAGGCGCTGCCCGCGCAGGCCGAGCGGTTGCGCGCCTTCGTCGAGGCGAGGCCCGGTCTCGATCCCGCCGTCGTGGCACGGGAGTTGGGAGTGCGTCGCGCGGCCTTCGGGCACCGCGCCGCCGTCACCGGTGCCGACCGCGCACAACTCCTGGACGGCCTGCGCGCGCTCGCCGCCGGGGACGCCTCACCGGCCGTCGTCACCGGCCGGGCCCGCACCGGGACCCGTACCGCGTTCCTCTTCACCGGACAGGGCGCCCAACGGCTCGGCATGGGTCTCGAACTGCGCGCGCACCACCCGGTCTTCGCTGAGGCCTTTGACGCGATCGACGCCGAACTCGGCCTGAACCTGACGGCGTTGCTGTCCGGGGACGACCCGGACGCGGTGCATCGGACGCAGTACGCCCAGACCGGCCTGTTCGCCTTCGAGGTGGCGCTGTTCCGGCTCCTGGAGTCGTGGGGCATACGTCCCGACCAGCTCGCGGGACACTCCGTCGGCGAACTCGCGGCGGCACATGTCGCGGGCGTGCTCGATCTGCCGGACGCCTGCGCGCTGGTCGCCGCCCGCGGCCGTCTCATGCAGGCGTTGCCGCAGGGCGGGGCGATGGTGGCACTGCAGGCGAGCGAGGAGGACGTACGTCCGTTCCTGGGCGATCGTGTCGGTCTCGCCGCGGTGAACGGGCCGCGTTCGGTGGTGGTGTCGGGCGAGGCGGATGCGGTCGAGGAGGTGGCGGCGCGGTTCGAGAAGAGCAAGCGGCTGTCGGTCTCGCACGCGTTCCACTCGCCGTTGATGGACCCCATGCTCGACGAGTTCCGTGCCGTCGCCGAGGGCCTGACGTTCCACGAGCCGGTCATTCCGCTGGTGTCCACGCTCACGGGGGCGGTGGCGGAGTCCGCTCTCGTACGCGATCCCGCGTACTGGGTACGTCACGTGCGCGGCACCGTCCGCTTCGCCGACGCCGTCCGCACCCTCACCGGAGCCGGCGTCGGCCGCTTCGTGGAGCTCGGCCCCGATGCCGTACTGACCGGCATGGCCCGCGACTGTGTCGACGCGGACGGGGGCACGGCGACGTTCACCGCCCTCGGGCGGCGGCAGGGCGCCGAGACCGCCACCCTGCTGACCGGCCTCGCCCGGCTCCACACCGACGGGCTGTCGCCGGACTGGCGCGAGCTCTTCCCCGGCACGGACCGCACGGAGCTGCCCACGTACGCGTTCCAGCGCCGCCGTCACTGGCTGAACGCCGACGTCGCCCTCACCCCGGGCCAGGCCGTCACGGCATCGGCGCCCGCGCCGGAGCCCGTCGTCGACGAGCCGTCCGGCGCGGCAGCGGAGCCGCTCGCCGCCCGCCTCGCCGGCCTCTCGGCCACGGAGCAGGAAGCCCTGCTCACCGACGTGGTGCGGGCCCAGGCCGCCGCCGTCCTCGGCCACGAGGGGCCCGAGGCCGTCGAGCCCGACGCCGCCTTCCTGGAGGTCGGCATGGACTCGGTGTCCGCGGCCGAACTGCGCGCCGCCCTGGAAGGCGCCCTCGGCCTGCGCCTGGGAGCCGCCGCCGTCTTCGACCACCGCACGCCGCTCGCCCTCGCCGCGCATGTGCGCGAGGAGCTGGCGCACGGCGGCCGGGCCGGGGCGCCGGACGGAGGTCCCGACCCCGAGTCGATCGGCGGGCTGCTGCGCCGCGCGGCGGGCGAGGGGAGGATGGCCAAGGGCATCGAACTGCTGAAGACCGTGGCCGACATCCTGCCGGGCTTCGCCACCCTGGAGGAACTGGGCGAGGTGCCCGCGCCGGTCCGCCTCGCCACCGGCGACGCCTCGCCCCGGCTGATCTGTCTGCCCTCGCCGATGGCGCTGGGCGGTGCCCACCAGTACGCGCGGTTCGCCGCCCGCTTCCGGGGCCGCCGCGACGTCCTCGTGCCCGCCGTCCCCGGCTTCCTGCCGGGCGAGCCGCTGCCCCGCACGGTGGAGGCGGCGGTCGACGTGGTCGTCGAGGGCATCCGAGCGGCCTCGGCCGACGGGCGGCCCTTCGTCCTCCTCGGCTACTCCTCCGGGGGCCAGTTCGCCCACGCCGCGGCCGAGGTCCTGGAGAAGGCCGGCACCCCGGCCGCCGGACTCGCCCTGCTGGACACCTACTTGCCCGGCGACGACGGCAAGGACGAGCTGTGGCGGCAGATGTTCGACGGCATGCTGGCCCGTGAGTCGTCCCTGGGCGGATTCTCCACGGCCCGTCTCGCCGCGATGAGCCGCTACAGCGACCTCATCGGCGACTGCATGCCCGGCGTGCTCAGCGCCCCGGTGCTGTTCGTGCGGCCCGAGGAGTCGTTCGCCTCGGGGGCCGGAACGGGGGACTGGCGTGCCGCCTGGGCCGGGGACCACGTCCTCGCCGAGGTGCCGGGCACCCACTTCACGATCCTGGAGGACGCCGCCGACACCACCGCGGGCGCGGTGGAGGAATGGCTCGTCGGCGGCGGCGCCGGCTGAGCGGACCGCAGGGTGAGGAGAATGTCCCGTGGGGCGCCGCACAATGGCACAGGCGCCCCACGGGACATTCATCCGGTGGCGGAACGAAAATGCGCCAGCCATGCGTCGACGTCACAGCGAATTCCGGCCGGATCGACCTCCAATTGACCGGCGATTTCCAGCGATGCCTGCTCCGGATCCCAATTCACGCGCCGCAGGGCAAGCCACATCATCGTGCCCGTCGGGCCGCACCGGTGTCTCTTTCCGGTGTGCGGCGAGATGAGTTCGAGGAATCCGTCGGGCAGCACCCGGGGAACCGCGTTCGGCTCATTCCC
Source organism: Streptomyces sp. NPDC052114 (assembly GCF_040680155.1). Lineage (NCBI taxonomy): Bacteria > Bacillati > Actinomycetota > Actinomycetes > Kitasatosporales > Streptomycetaceae > Streptomyces > Streptomyces sp. NPDC052114. The sequence goes on from NZ_JBFAWC010000006.1 coordinate 390,739, forward strand.
CATGGTGACGCGACCCTTCCCACCTGCCCCGTGCGCCCTCAACTCCCCTGCGTATGGCCCGACTTGTAAGTGGCGCGCAGGAACTTCGCTGCTCCGCGAGTGGTCTGATCCCGCGTCCGCCGTGCCCCCGGTCAATTGCTGCGGCCATGTGGGCGACCTCTTCAGGCCTCATATTGTGCGTTCCCCTCCGCGTCGTGCTCGATGGCCCGACGCTACCCGCCGGAAAGGCGTTCGAAAATGGCCCTGACAATACTTCTTGGGGTGGTGCCAGCCGTCGTATGCGGCGGAAGTTTTCTCCCCCTTGACAGCCCCTTCGGCGGCGACTCGGCACCTTCCTCCGGCGGCTGGGTAGAGAAAGTTCTACCTCGGATCCACCTGCTAAGGCCAATGTGCCGACGCACCGTCCACTTCTAACGTTGATCTCGACACCGCGCCGCAGCGCGACTCATTTCCGGGGAGCCCGAGTGCACACAACAGACAACACCCGACAGGCACAGGCCGTACGGCTGGACGCCGTCTCGAAGATCTACGGCCGTGGGGACAACGAGGTGGCTGCGCTCAGGGACTTCACCATGAGCTTCGCCTCCGGCACCTTCACTGCCGTGATGGGCCCGTCAGGTTCGGGCAAGAGCACCTTCCTGCACTGCGCCGCGGGTCTGGTCCAGCCCACCTCCGGCACCGTCACCGTCGGCGGCACCGACCTCGCGGGTCTGGACGACGTCCGGCTGACCAGGATGCGGCGCGACCGCATCGGCTTCATCTTCCAGTCGTTCAACCTGCTGCCCTCGCTGACCGTGCGGCAGAACATCCTGCTGCCGCTGCAGCTGGCCGGCGCCCGACCCGACAAGGCCCTCGTCCAGAACGTGGTGCGGCGCGTGGGCCTCGCCGAACGCCTCGACCACCTGCCGAGCCAGCTCTCCGGCGGCCAGCAGCAGCGCGTCGCCATCGCCCGCGCCCTGGTCACCCGCCCCGCCGTCGTCTTCGCCGACGAGCCCACCGGCGCCCTGGACACCCGCACCGCCGCGGCCGTCCTCGCCCTGCTGCGCGAGTCGGTCACCCACGCGGGCCAGACCCTGGTGATGGTCACGCACGACCCGGTCGCCGCCTCCTACGCCGACCGCGTCGTCTTCCTCGCCGACGGCACGTTCGTCGGCGAGCTGCACCGGCCGACCGCCGACGCCGTCGCCGCCCGCATGACGCGGCTCGGCGCCTGGGAGGACGAGTCCCAGCAGCCCGCCCCGACCGCGGCCGGGGGACAGTACTGATGTGGTCCCTCGCCTTTCGCACCCTGAAGTTCCGCAGGACCAGCTTCATCGCCACGTTCCTCGCCATGTTCCTCGGCGCCGCGATCGTCATCGGCTGCGGCGGCCTCATGGAGACCGGCGCCCGCATGGAGGCCGACCCGCAGCGCTTCGACCGCGCCGCGGTCGTCGTCACCGGGCAGCAGTCCTATGACGGCACCGCCCTGACGGAACGTCACCACATCGACCAGGGCCTGGTGACGAAGGTCGCCGCCGTCGACGGCGTACGCAAGGCCGTCGGCGACGTCTCCTTCCCCGCCGCGGTCCTCAAGGACGGCAAGCCCGTCACCGGTGAGTCGGAGTCCTACGGCCACGGCTGGTCCGGGGCCCAGCTCACCCCCTACACCCTCGCCGCCGGTGAGTCCCCCGCCGCCGGCGGCGAGATCGTCCTCGACCAGCGGCTCGCCGACCGCCTCGGCGCGAAGCCGGGCGCCGAGGTCGAGGTCGCGGTACGGGGCACGACCCAGAAGTTCCGCGTCAGCGGCGTCGCCGCCCAGCGCGGCGACCACAACCCCGACGCGGCCGTGTTCTTCACCGACGAGGAGGCCCGCACGCTGGCCGGCGCCGGCGGCCGGATCGACAACATCGGCGTCATCGCCGCCCCCGGCACGGACGAGGCCGCCCTCGCCGCCGCGGTGAGGTCCGCGGTCGGCGACCGCGTCGACGTCCTCAGCGGCGAGCGGCGCGGCCTGGCCGAACTGCCCGGCACCCTCTCCAGCCAGCGCACCATCGTCATCCTCGCGGCCATCTTCGGCAGCTCCGTCGTCCTCATCGTGATGTTCGGCGTCGCCTCCACGCTCGGCCTCTCGCTCCAGCAGCGGGCCCGGGAGATGGCGCTGCTGCGCGCGGTCGGCGCCACCTCCCGGCAGCTGCGCCGCATGATCCTGTGCGAGACCGCCGTCCTGTCGGTCGCCTCGGTGGCCCTCGCCCTCGCGCCCGGATACGCCGTCGGCAAGCTGCTGTTCGGCGTCCTCAGCGACAGCGGCGTGGTGTCCGACGCGATCGTCTACCGCGCGGGCTGGCTGCCCATGGCCGTCGGAGCCGTCACCACCGTCGTCGCCGCGGCCCTCGCCACCCGGTTCGCGGGCCGCCGCGCCGCCCGCACCGAGCCGGTCGCCGCCCTCGCCGAATCCACCGTGGGCACCACCTGGTTCAGCGTCCCGAGGCTGCTGCTCGCCCTGTTCTTCATCGCCAACGGCATCGGCCTCGCCGTGGCCACCGCCACCGTCATGGAGGACGGCCCGACCCTCGCCAGCACCGCGGGACCCGCCTCCGTGCTCTTCTGCATCGGTCTCGCGCTGCTCGCCCCCGGCATCACCAAGGCCATGATCGCGCTGCTGCGCCTGCCGGTACGCGCCCTGTCCGGCCTGCCCGGCGCCCTCGCGCTGCGCAACGCCACCACGGCCAACGTCCGCATGGCGGGCGCCATCGCCCCGATCGTCCTGCTCATCGGCATCGCGACCGGCACGCTCTACATGCAGTCCACCGAGGACGACGTCTCGGCCCGCTCGTACACCGCGAACATCCTCGCCGACTACGTCCTTGACTCCACCACCGGCGGCTTCGCCCCCGACGTCGTCGACACCGTCCGCACCACCGCCGGGGTGGCCGGCGCCTCCGAACTCGTCACCAGCCGCGGCTTCGTGGACGCCCCCGACGGCCGAGCCGACCTCGACCTGCGCGGAGTCAGCGCCGACGGCGTGGCCAAGACCCTCGACCTGCGCACCACCGTCGGCAGCCTCTCCGGCCTCAAGGGCGACACCGTGGCCCTCTCGGAGAAGAAGGCCGACGAGTTCGGCGTGCGGGTCGGCGACCGGCTGCCCATGCACCTCGGCGACGGCTTCCGCACCCGCCCCACCGTCGTCGCGCTCTTCGAGGACAACCCCAAGCAGCAGTACCTGGTCCTGCCCGCCAGCACCCTCGCCCCGCACACCACCGACGGCCTGCCGCACCAGATCCTGGTCACGGCCGCGGCCGGCGCCGAGGGCCTGCACGCCCGCCTCGCCGACGTGGCGGGCAGGGTGCCCGGCACCGAACTCGACGACAGCTCCTCGCTCGCCGGACGCAACAACCAGATCCAGCAGATCCTCGTCTCCGCCAACTACACGATCGTCGCGATGATCGTGGGCTACGCGGCCATCACCGTCGTCAACACCCTGGTGGCGGTGACCCGCAAGCGGCGCGCGGAGTTCGGCCTGCAGCGGCTGACCGGCGCGACCCGCGCCCAGGTGCTCGGCATGCTCGGCGTCGAGGGGGCCCTGATCGCCGTCATCGCCACCGTGCTCGGCACCGCGGCCTCCGCGACGACCATCGTCCCGTACAGCCTCGTCAAGAACGACTCGCTCCTGCCCTCCGGTTCGATCGGCATCTACCTCGCCATCGTCGGCGGATCCCTGCTGCTGGTCTTCGGCGCCACCCTGCTGCCCTCGTGGCGCGGCATGCGCGAGCCGGCGGTGGACACCGTGAAGGCCGCGTGAGCCTTCCCCGAGCCGGGCGGTCCCTGCCATCCCCCGGGCAGGGGCCGCCCTTTCATGTCCCGTACACCACAGCTTTCCCTGTACACCGCACGCGATGGGAGCATGACGGCATGACATCCGTGCCCGTCCCGTGGCGCGCCCTGGCCCGCCGCGCCGCGTCCGACACGGCGGTCGGCGCGCTGATCGCCGTCGGCATGACGGCGTCGCTCGCGCTGTTCCTGACGACGACGTACTTCGTGATCCTCTGCCTCATCGGCATCGGCTTCGTCGCCCTGCCCTACCTCACGCGGGCGATCCGTCGGCTGACCGGCCTGACCCGCGCCGCCGCCGCCCGCTCGGGAGTACCGATCGAGGCGCCGTACCAGCCGGAACCGCAGGAGGTCGAGAAGGACATCGTCGGCTGGATGCGCCGCTGCAAGTGGATCCTCACCGACCCCGCCACCTGGCGCGACCTGCTGTGGCTGCTCCTGAACACCGCCGGCGCGCTCGTCGGGTTCCTGCCGGCCGCGGTCCTCTACTACGCGGGCGAGGGCCTCGCCCTCGCGTGCGGCCTGTGGCGGCCCCTCGCGGCGGACGGCGACGGCCGCATGTACGCCCTCGTCGTCATCGACTCCTGGCCCGCGGCGCTGGTGGCCGGGGCGATCGCGGTGGGCCTGCTCGGCGCCTGGCTGTTCGTCGGACCGGTGGTGCTCAAGGGCTACGCGTACTTCTGCCGCTTCCTGCTCGGCCCCACCGAACGGACCCGGCTGGCCTCCCGGGTGCGCCACCTGGCCGAGACCCGCTCCGGCGCCCTGGACACCCAGGCCGCCGAACTGCGCCGCATCGAACGCGACCTGCACGACGGCGCGCAGGCCAGGCTCGTGGGCCTCGGCCTCAAACTCGGCGCCGTGGACCGGAAGATGGGCCACGACATCGACGAGGCACGGCGGCTGCTGCGCGAGGCCCGCGCGTCCTCCGTGCTCGCCCTGACCGAACTGCGCGACCTGGTCCGCGGCATCCACCCGCCGGTCCTCGCCGAGCGCGGCCTCGCCGACGCGGTGCGGGCCCTGGGCATCGCGAGCCCGCTGCCCGTCACGGTCGACGCGGACCTGCCCGTGGCGCTGCCCCCGCCCGTCGAGTCCGCCGTCTACTTCTCCGTGTCGGAGCTGCTGACCAACGCGCTCAAGCACGCCGAAGCGGAACACGTCGAGATCACCGCCCGGTACACGGACGGCGTGCTGTACGCGCAGGTCATCGACGACGGCAAGGGGGGCGCCTGCGGCTCGGCCGGGAGCGGACTGGAGGGGATCCGCCGACGCCTGGCAACCTTTGACGGGACGTTGGAGATCGACAGTCCCTCCGGCGGACCCACCGTGACGAAAATGGAGATACCGTGCGCGTTGTCCTCGCGGAAGACCTCTTCCTCCTGAGGCAGGGGCTCATCCAGCTTCTGGAGGATTACGACTTCGAAGTGGCCGCGGCCGTCGACAACGGCGAGGACCTGGCCGCAGCGATCACCGAACACCAGCCCGACATCGCCGTCGTGGACGTACGGTTACCCCCGACGTTCACGACCGAAGGCCTCCAGGCGGCCCTCAAGGCCCGCAGGGAGCGCCCCGGCCTGCCCATCCTCGTCCTGTCCCAGCACGTGGAGCAGATGTACGCCCGCGAGCTCCTCGCGGACGGCACCGGCGGCATCGGCTATCTCCTCAAGGACAGCGTCTTCGACGACGAGCAGTTCATCGGCGCCGTGCGCCGCGTCGCCGACGGCGGGACCGCCATGGACCCCGCGGTCGTCGCCCAGCTCATGACCAGCCACTCCCGCGACGAACCGCTCGCCACCCTCACCGCCCGCGAGCGCACCGTCCTGGAACTGATGGCCGAGGGCTGCTCCAACACCGCCATCGCGCAACGCCTCTGCGTCAGCGAGGGCGCCGCCGCCAAGCACATCTCCAACATCTTCGTGAAGCTGATGCTCCCGCCGTCCGGCGACAGCAACCGGCGCGTACTCGCGGTCCTCGCCTATCTGAACGCCTGACGGCCCCCGCGGGCCACCCGCGCCGGTGACGGCCCCGCCCCCGGCGCGGGCAGCTGCCGTGAACGCTTGTGTGGGCCATTCCCGATGTGTCAGATTTCGGTGGCATGCGCGTGCGCACGCCGTGTGACCAGAAGGTTTGACCAGAAGGGACGCAATGAGCACCGAGACGCTGGAGTTTCAGGCCGAGGCACGGCAACTCCTGCAGCTGATGGTCCACTCGATCTACTCGAACAAGGACATCTTCCTGCGTGAACTGATCTCCAATGCCTCTGACGCGCTGGACAAGCGGCGCCTCGCCGGGCTGCAGGACGACAGCCTCCGGGCCGACGACCTCCACATCGACGTCGAGGCCGACGGCGAGGCCCGCACGCTGACCGTGCGGGACAACGGCATCGGCATGTCGCGCGAGGACGTGGTGGGCCTCATCGGCACCATCGCCCGGTCCGGCACGGCCGAGACCCTGCGCCGCCTGAAGGAGAACAAGGAAGCGGCCGAGCTGATCGGCCAGTTCGGCGTCGGCTTCTACTCCGTCTTCATGGTCGCCGACAAGGTCACCCTGCTCACGCGCAAGGCCGGCGAGGAGTCCGGGGTGCGCTGGGAGTCCGACGGCGGCGGCACCTACACCATCGAGACGGTCGAGGACGCGCCGGAGGGCACCTCGGTCACCGTCCACCTGCGCCCCACGGACGAGGAGGACGCGCTCTTCGACTACGCCGACGACCGCAAGATCCGGGAGATCGTCAAGCGGTACTCGGACTTCATCTCCTTCCCCATCCGGTTCGGCGACGAGACCCTCAACTCGATGAAGGCGCTCTGGGCGCGCCCGCGTTCGGAGGTCAAGGACGAGGAGTACCGCGAGTTCTACCGGCACATCAGCCACGACTGGACGGACCCGCTCGACGTCATCCAGATGCGGGCGGAGGGCACCTTCGAGTACGAGGCGCTGCTCTTCCTGCCGGCGCGCGCCCCGCACGACCTGTTCCAGCGCGACGCCCGGCACGGCATCCAGCTGTACGTGAAGCGCGTGTTCATCATGGACGACAGCCGCGAACTGCTCCCGGACTACCTCCGCTTCGTCAAGGGAGTCGTGGACGCCGCCGACCTGTCGCTGAACATCTCCCGCGAGATCCTCCAGCAGGACCGGCACATCCAGCTGATCCGCCGCCGCCTCGCGAAGAAGGTCCTTTCGACCATCAAGGACCTGATGAAGAAGGACGCGGACAAGTACCGCACGTTCTGGCGCGAGTTCGGTGCCGCCGTCAAGGAGGGGCTGCTCGGCGGGCCCGAGGACCAGAAGGCGATCCTCGACATCGCGTCCTTCGCCTCGACCGCCGGTGACGAGCCCACCACCCTGGCCGACTACGTCTCCCGCATGAAGGACGGCCAGGACAAGATCTACTTCATGACCGGCGAGAGCCGCGCGCAGGTCGAGAACTCCCCGCACCTGGAGGCCTTCAAGGCCAAGGAGTACGAGGTCCTGCTGCTCACCGACCCGGTGGACGAGATCTGGGTCGAGGCGGTGCCGGAGCACGACGGCAAGGGGTTCCAGTCCATCGCGCGGGGCGCGGTCGACCTGCCCTCCCAGGAGGAGCCGTCGCAGGAGGAGTCCGGTGCGTACGCGCCGCTGCTGACCTGGCTCACCAAGACGCTCGACGACGTGAAGGACGTGCGTCTGACGACCCGTCTGACCAGCTCGCCCGCGTGCCTCGTCAGTGACGCCGAGGGCCTCACGCCGACGCTGGAGAAGATGTACAAGGCGATGGGCCAGAACGTCCCGTCGGTCCAGCGCATCCTCGAACTGAACCCGCAGCACCCGCTGGTGAGCGGCCTGAAGGCGGCGCACGAGCGGTACGCCGCGACCGCGATTACGGAGCCGGACGCGAAGACGGAAACGGACGCGGCCCCCGAATCCGGGGCGGCCCCCGACTCCGAGGCGGCCGCCGGCTCCGGGGCGGTCCCGGATGCCCGCCCGGCCTCCGACTCCGAGGCGGCGGCGCTGACCGAGACGGCCGAGCTCCTGTACGGCACCGCCCTGCTGGCCGAGGGCGGCGACCTGTCCGACCCGGCCCGCTTCGCCAAGCTCCTCGCGGACCGCCTGGCCAGGACGGTCTGACCGGTGCACCGCGCCCCGCGAGGTCGCGGGGCGCGGTGCGGGATCACGCGGAACGGGAGAGCTGTGCGCGCACCCACCCCGGATCGGGGTTGGTGTGCGCCCGGCCCGCCACGACGACCGTCGGCACGGTCTCGTTGCCGTCGTTGACCGCCCTCACCTCCGCGGCTCCCTCCGGGTCGCGCCAGATGTCGACCCAGTGCAACCGCCGGGCGGCGCCACGGCCGAGGCGGACGCGCAGCCGCAAGCAGTACGCGCAGCCCGGACGCCAGTACACGACCGGCCTGCCGTCGGCCGCGCTGCGCCGTTGTGCCTCCCGCGCGCCGATCGACCGGGGAAAGACCAGGGGCGAGTTCACGCCCGCGAGCACCAGGAACGCGGCCGACAGCGCCGCGGCGGCGCCGGGGTTCCCCATGAGGGCCAGCCCGGTCGCGAGGGCCGCACCGCAGCACACGAGCAGTACCGGAAGCATCCATATGCGCGTCATGGTGACGCAGGCTATCGCTGACACGAACCACCCCCTCGGAGACTCTTGCTTGTTCGCGGTATGACGACTAGTCATATGGTGAATCGAAACAAGGGCCATGCCGCATCGGCACCTATCCCGGGAGGGCACGTGAAGTTCTCCGTCATCTTCGAAGCCCAGCTCGCCGACCCGACCGTCGAGCGTGAGCACCAAGTGATCCGCGACAGCGTCGAACAGGCCGTGTTCGCCGAGGAGATGGGGTTCGACCGCGTCTGGGCGGTCGAGCACCACTCCCTCAAGTGGTACGCGCACATGAGCGCGCCGGAGATCTTCCTGACCTGGGTCGCCGCGCGGACCAGCACCATCCGGATCGGGCACGGCGTGGTCTGCATGCCGTTCCGCTTCAACCACCCGGCACGCGTGGCCGAGCGCGCCGCCATGCTCGACCTCCTCTCCGGCGGCCGGCTCGACCTCGGCGCGGGCCGGGGCGGCACGGCGCAGGAGACGTCGCTGTGCGGGGTCGACAAGGAACGGACGACCCAAGAGGTCGAGGAGGCGCTCCAGATCATCGGGAAGGCCTGGGAGAAGGAGGAGCTGGAGCACCACGGCGCGCTCCTGGACATCGACCCGCACCCGATCCTGCCGCGCCCGCGGCAGACCCCGCACCCGCCGCTCTTCCTCGCGTGCAGCAGGACCGAGACGCTGACCCAGGCGGCCGAACTGGGCATCGGCGCCCTGGTGATGGGGTTCGCGGGGCCCGAGTCGATCGCCGAGATGCGCCGGGCGTACGACGCCGCCGTCGCCGCCCGCACCGACGCCCGCTTCGTGTCGAGCGTCGTCAACGACCACTTCTCCGTGCTGTGTCCGACCATCGTGCTCGACGACCGGGAGACCGCGCGGCGCGTCGGCATCCGCGGACAGCGGTTCTTCGCGCAGTCCATCGGCCACTGGTACGGCGGCGCCGGCATCCCCGACGAGGCGGTCGTCGAGGGCAGCGACGAGGCCGCCGAGATGCGCAAGGCCGCCGAGCAGGTCGTCGCGCGGCTGCACGAGCACCACATCCCGGTGCGCCCCACCTCGACGGCCACGTTCAACGCCGACCACGCGTACGGCACGGCGGACGACGCCATCGCCTATGTGGAGCGGCTGCGCGACGCCGGGGCCGACGAGATCATGTGCCTCATCCAGATGGGCACCGTCCCGCAGGAGGCCTGCATGGAGACCCTGCGGCAGTGGGGCGAGAAGGTCATCCCGTACTTCCGCGCCCAGGAAGCGGGCACCGCCTGATGCCGGCCGACCCCGCCCGGGCGACGCCGGCCGCGCCGCCCTCCGCCCCGGATCGCCTGGCCCCCGCCGCCCGCCCCCTCGTGGACGCCCTCGCCGCCGCCTTCCCCGACCTCGGCGGCACCGTCACCGACGCCGTCGAGGCCCGCCGCATCCTCGCCGCCGCGCCCGCCGCCCCCAAGGCGCCGCCCGCCGTCGCCACGGTGGAGGACCGCACCGTTCCCGGCCCGCCGGGCGCCCCCGGGATTCCCGTACGCCTCTACGTCCCGGAACGGGAAGCCGAGGGGCCACGGCCCACCGTCGTCTTCTTCCACGGCGGCGGCTACACCCTCTGCGGCCTCGACTCCCACGACGCCACGGCCCGCCGCCTGGCCGTCGCGTCAGGGGCGACCGTGGTCTCCGTCGCCTACCGCCTCGCCCCCGAGCACCGCTTCCCCGCCGCCGTCGACGACGCGTACGCGGCGCTGTGCTGGGCCGCGGCGGAGTGCGCGTCCCTCGGGGGCGAACCGGCCGCCCTGGTCACCGCGGGGGACAGCAGCGGCGGCGGGCTCGCCACCGCCGTGGCCCTGCGAGCGAGGGACGAGCGGGGCCCGGCCGTCGCGTTGCAGGTGCTCGTCTATCCCGTGCTCGACGCAGCCCAGGACACGCCCTCGTATCGCGAGAACGCGGAGGGCCACTTCCTGACCGCCGCGCACATGCGCTGGTTCTGGCGGCAGTACCTCGGCCCCGACGGCGACGGCACGCACCCCCTGGCCTCGCCGCTGCGGGCGGCCGACCTCGCCGGGCTGCCGCCCGCGCTCCTGGTCACCGCGGGCTGCGACCCCCTGCGCGACGAGGGCCTCGCCTACACGGAGCGACTGCGGGCCGCCGGTGTGGACGTCGCCCTCCACCACCACCCGCGCATGTTCCACGGTTTCCTGGGGTTCCCCGACCTGCTGCCCGAAGCGGCGAAGGCGATGGCAGAAGTGGCGTATGCGGTTGCCTCAGCGGGTAAGCGCAGGAAAAACAGCGGTACGGAAGGGGGTCGCACAGGATAATTTCCCGAGACCCCCCTTGTCGCGGAGAACCTCGCATGCATACGGTGTTCATACGCGAGGTTCTCCCGTGGAGGATGGGTTATGACGGAAATTCTTGTGCAGTCGGGTACGGAGGGTGCGGTTCCTTCCGCTGATGGGCGGGTGGTGGACCACCCGGCGTGGCCGGTGCTCAAGGACGCCGTCGAAGAGATCCGGCCCTGGCAGTCCGCGGACGGTTCGATCGACTTCGAGGCGGACGGCGCCCCGGCGAAGGCCGTCGTCGAGCTCACGGTGGACCGCGTGATCTCCGCGGTCGACCAGCTCGCCCCGCTCCTGCCGCACGACGCGGCGTACCACCAGGCGCTCGTCGCCGACCTGCGCCGCTGGGCCGAGGACGGCTTCCGGGTGCCGGACTTCCTCGACTCGCTGCTCGCCTTCCAGCCCGCGGCGCACCGCGAGGACGGCCTGCAGCACCTGGTCGTCTTCCCGATGTACACGCAGAACGGCAACCCGGACCGCAATCTGGAGGCGGTCGTCCTGCGCATGGTCTGGCCCGACTGGCTGGCCGATCTCGAGCGCACGCGCTACGACAACCCGCTGTTCTGCGGCATCACCTTCGAGGACTTCACCGCCGGGTACGACACGAACTCGGCCGTCCTGTTCCCCGAGACGATCGCCGTGCGCGAGGCCCCGGAGCGCTTTTCCTGGGGCGGCATCTTCTGCGACCGCGAGGCGGCCCGGTTCCGCCGCGTCACCGAGGCCGCCGTGGACCTCCTCGGGCTCGAACTGCCCGACGACATCCGCGCGATGGTCGGCGACCAGGACCGCTGCCAGCAGGCGTTCGTCCTGTGGGACATGGTCCACGACCGCACCCACAGCCACGGCGACCTGCCCTTCGACCCCTTCATGATCAAGCAGCGCCAGCCGTTCTGGATGTACGGCCTCGAAGAGCTGCGCTGTGACCTCACCGCCTTCAAGGAGGCCGTGAAGCTGGAGGCCGAGGGCGTCCCGCAGGCGCGCGACGTGCAGTACGCCGTCCTCTTCGACCGCATGTTCCGCTTCCCGGTCACCGGCGACCGCGTCAAGAACTACGACGGGCTCGGCGGCCAGCTCCTCTTCGCGTACCTGCACAAGCACGACGTGGTCCGCTGGACCGACAACAAGCTCACCATCGACTGGGAGCGCGCCCCGCAGATCACCAACCAGCTCTGCGGCGAGATCGAGGAGCTCTACCGCGCCGGCATCGACCGTCCCAAGCTGGTCCACTGGTTCGCCGCGTACGACCTGGTCTCCGGCTATCTCGCCCCGCACCCCGGGTCGCGCTGGGCCAAGGGCCCGGACGCCCTGGACACCTCGCTCCCGCCGCGCAAACTCGTCGACGAGGTGCTTCCCGACGAGTTTCCGCTCAGCATGTTCTATGAGGCGCTCTCCAAGAAGCTGAAGCACGTGATCGCCTCCACCAAGGGGATCACCGCTGCCGCGAGCGCCGAGCAGGTCGCCGCGTGAGCGGCCGCCAGGAGGAGGCGAGGACCATGTCCGCACTGGATGGAGCCGTCATCGCGGTGGCCGGGGCCGCCGGACCCGCGGGCCGCGCCACGCTGCTCAGGCTCGCCGAGGCGGGCGCCACCGTCGTGGCGTCGGACGCCGACGCGGCGCGCCTCGCGGAGGCCGTCGACGCCGCGCGGTACGCGCACGGCGGGGCCACGGTCACGGGCGACACGGTCGACCTGCTCGATCTCGACGCCACCCGTGCGTGGGCCTCGCGCACGGAGAAGGAGTTCGGCCGGATCGACGGCCTGGTCCACCTCGTCGGCGGCTGGCGCGGCAGCTCCAGTTTCGCCGAGACGGACCTCGCCGACTGGGACCTGCTCGAAAAGCTCCTGATCCGCACCGTGCAGCACACCTCCCTCGCCTTCGAGGACGGTCTGCGCCGCAGCGGCAACGGCCGCTATCTGCTGATCAGCGCGGCGGGCGCGTCGAAGCCGACCGCGGGCAACGCGGCGTACTCGGCCTCCAAGGCGGCGGCCGAGGCCTGGACGCTCGCGCTGGCCGACGCCTTCCGCAAGGCGGGGGGCGAGGACGGCCCGAGCGCGGCGGCTGCCATCCTGGTGGTCAAGGCGCTGGTGCACGACGCGATGCGCGCGGAGCGGCCCAACGCGAAGTTCGCGGGCTTCACGGACGTCAAGGATCTGGCCGAGGCCATCGCGGGCGTCTGGGAGCGGCCCGCCGGGGAAGTGAACGGAAACCGCCTGTGGCTGACCGAGAAGCCGTGACCGCCCGCGACAAGGAAGCGGTGAACCCGCCGAAGACCGACGCCAGACGTCACCACGACCCGGATGTGCGCGGCTTCGCGAGCGACAACTACGCGGGCGCGCACCCGGAGGTGATGGCCGCCCTGGCCCTCGCCAACGGCGGCCACCAGATCGCGTACGGCGAGGACGACTACACGGCCAACCTCCAGCGGGTGATCCGTGGTCACTTCGGCGCCACCGCCGAGGCGTTCCCGGTGTTCAACGGCACGGGCGCCAACGTCGTCGCGCTCCAGGCGGTCGCCGACCGCTGGGGCGCGGTGATCTGCGCCGAGTCCGCGCACATCAACGTGGACGAGGGCGGCGCCCCCGAGCGCATGGCCGGCCTCAAGCTGCTCACGGTGCCCACGCCCGACGGCAAGCTCACCCCCGAGCTGATCGACAAGCAGGCGTTCGGCTGGGACGACGAGCACCGCGCGATGCCGCAGGTCGTCTCGATCGCGCAGAACACCGAACTGGGCACGCTCTACACGCCCGACGAGATCCGCGCGATCTGCGACCACGCCCACCAGCTCGGCATGAAGGTGCACCTCGACGGCTCGCGCATAGCCAACGCCGCCGCGGCGCTCGACGTCCCGATGCGGACGTTCACGAACGCGGTCGGCGTCGACATCCTGTCGCTGGGCGGCACGAAGAACGGCGCGCTGTTCGGCGAGGCCGTCGTGGTCATCAACCAGGACGCCGTGCGCCACATGAAGCACCTGCGCAAGATGTCCATGCAGCTCGCCTCCAAGATGCGTTTCGTCTCGGTGCAGTTGGAGGCGCTGCTCGCCAAGGACCTCTGGCTGCGCAACGCCCGGCACGCCAACGAGATGGCCCAGCGCCTCGCGGAGGGCGTCCGCTCCGTGCACGGCGTGGAGATCCTCTACCCGGTGCAGGCCAACGCCGTCTTCGCGCGGCTGCCGCACGACGTGAGCGAGCGCCTGCAGAAGCGCTACCGCTTCTACTTCTGGGACGAGGCGGCGGGCGACGTCCGCTGGATGTGCGCGTTCGACACCCGTGAGGAGGACGTCGACGGGTTCCTCGCGGCGCTCAAGGAGGAGATGGCGCGCTGACGGCCCGCACCGGAGCCAGTGCCGCATAGATATACGGCCGACCGTAAAGTCATTGACTCGCGGTCGGTCGTATTCCTATGCTCCCGGCCATGCAGCTGATCCAGGAAAACCCAGACCTGTCCGCGTACTTGGCCGCCGACGAGGTCATCGATCATCACCATCCGCTCGTACGCGAGACCGCCGCGCGCCTCGCGGGGAAGGCCGCGGATTCATACGTATACGCGCAGTCCGCCTATGAGTTCGTGCGCGACACCATTCCGCACTCCGCCGACAGCGGCGACATGCGCGTCACCTGGCGGGCCTCCGACGTCCTTGCGCAGGGCACCGGCATCTGCCACGCCAAGGCCCACGCGCTCGCCGCCCTGCTGCGGGCCGAGGACATCCCGACCGCGCTCTGCTATCAGCGGCTGACCCATGACGCCGGGACCGGGCACTGTCTCCATGGGCTCGTCGCGGTGCGTTTCCGGGGCGGTTGGCACCGGCAGGACTGCCGCGGGAACAAGCCGGGCGTCGACGCCCAGTTCTCGCTGGAGGGTGAGCGGCTGGCCTGGGTGCCGGATCCGGAGTCCAATGAGGTGGACTATCCAGTACTCTTCGCTGTACCGCATGCGGCGGTCCTGGACGTCATGAAGGACTCCCCGGACCGGCCGTACCTGTGGGAGAACCTTCCCGACACGCTCTGAGAAGCGCCGACGCAGCAAGGCAGACGATGACCCTCACGCTCACCGTGTCCGACGACGTGCGCGCCCTCGCGCCCGGCTTCACCCATGTCGCCGTCGAGGCGCACGGACTCGTCAACGGCCCCAGCACCGACGCCACGTCGGAGCTGCTCGACGACGCGGCCCGCAGGCTGGCCGCACGCCTGGACGGGCGGGCTCCGCACGAGGACCCGCACATGGTCGCCTGGCGCGCCGTCTACACGGCGTTCGGGGCCAAGCCCTCGCGCACCCGCAACTCCGCCGAGGCCCTCGCCAGGCGGGCTCTCGCCGACGGTGGCCTGCCGCGCATCAACGCCCTCGTCGACGTCTACAACGCGATCAGCGTGGCGCATCTGATCCCGGTCGGCGGCGAGGACCTGGACCTGATCAAGGGCGGCATGCGCCTGGTGCGGGCGAGCGGGGACGAGGACTTCGTGACCGCCGCGGCGGGGGAGCGGGTCGTCGAGCACCCCGAGCCCGGTGAGGTCGTCTGGTGCGACGACGAGGGCGTCACCTGCCGCCGCTGGAACTGGCGCCAGGGCCCGCGCACCCGCCTCACGGAGGAGTCCGTGAACGCGGTCTTCCTGCTGGAGGGCATGGGCCCGGACGCGGGGCTGGAGGCCGCGGGCGCCGAGCTCGCCGAACTCCTGGAGAAGTTCAGCCCCGGCGCGCGGATCACCGTCCGCGCGCCGGAGTAGTCACACGGGCCGTCCGGAGCGGGAGCTCAGCTCGCCTCGGCGGCCTTGACCTCGGCGGGGGTCGGCGCCGTGCCGCCGAGGTGCGCCGGCATCCACCAGGTGTCGTCCGGACCCTTGGGGCGTACCGGATAGGCGCGCTGCGCGGCCTCCAGGAGCTCCTGGCAGCGCTCGCGCAGTCGCCGGGTGATCGCGCCCGCGAACTGGTCCTGGGGCGCTTCCACCGGCTCGCCGACGCGGATCGTGATCGGCAGGTGGCTGCGCTTGAAGTTGCGCGGGTGCCCCTTGGTCCACAGCCGCTGGGTGCCCCACAGGGCGACCGGGACGAGCGGTACGCCGGCCTCCTGGGCCAGGCGCGCGGCGCCCGACTTGAACGACTTCAGCGTGAAGGACTGCGAGATCGTCGCCTCGGGGAAGACGCCGACGACCTCACCGGAGCGCAGCGAGTCCAGGGCGTGCGCGTAGGCCGCCTCGCCCTGCTTGCGGTCGACGGGGATGTGCTTCATCCCGCGCATGAGCGGACCGGAGATCTTGTGGCGGAACACCGACTCCTTCGCCATGAAGCGCACCAGACGCTTCTGCGGGAGGGCGGCGAGACCGTCGAAGATGAAGTCCAGGTAGCTGATGTGGTTGCTGACCAGGACCGCGCCACCGACGCGGGGGATGTTCTCCGACCCTTTGCAGTCGATCTTCAGGTCCCATGCCTTGAACAGGGTTTTCGCGGCACCGATGACCGGACGGTAGACAAGCTCTGCCATGGGTGGGGAGGGCCCTTCGTTTCTGCCTGGGGAGGGGGCTCCCGGCGGGAAAGTTACGCAGCCGTAGGTTTTCGGCGTTGCGCAGATCGTGCCCCATGAACGGACGACTGGCCACCCTTGGTGCCGCCGATCCGGGAGATTCTCGTCACGTCGGAATCTTTACGGGCGTATGAGCGCTGTACTGGGGAGCGAACGGAAGACGGCGTCGGGGCGGGAGGCACAGGTGCGAGGACGCGAGATGGGGGGACGCGACGCAGGGCGGCCGCTCGGCGCGGCGGACATCGGCGCGCCGCTGGGGGAGCGGGCCACGGTCGTGCAGTTCTCCAGCGCCTTCTGCCAGCCCTGCCGCGCCACCCGCAGAGTTCTCGCCGACGTGGCCGCGATGGTGCCCGGCGTGGCCCACGTGGAGATCGACGCCGAGGAGCGCCTGGCTCTCGTACGCGAACTGCGCGTCCTCAAGACGCCCACGGTGCTCGTCCTGGACGCCCGGGGGCGCCAGGTGCGCCGGGCCGCCGGACAGCCCCGCAGGGCCGATGTGATCGCCGCTCTGGGGCAGGCCGTGGAGCCGGTCGCCGCGCAGGTCACGGCGGACGGCGCGGGGGTGCGGCAGTGACGCATCTTTCATCTGGCGGAATCGACTTGACTGCACATGCCATCTGTCGCGAGCCTGCTGCCATGCCTCGCGATCTCCTTCTGTACGAGCGCGTCCATGTGGACCTCGCCCGCCACGCGAGCGCGCGCTGTCCGCACTGCTGAGCACCGACGACCTCGCTCGCACCTCCGGCAGAAGGACAACTCCATGACGGCATCGCCCGCCCTCGGCACTCCCCGGCTCACCACCCCCGACCTGCTGCGCTCGGTCTTCCGCCGACATGCCGCGGGGGTCGCCGTGATCACCGCCGCGCAGGGCTCACGCCCCGTCGGCTTCACCGCCACCTCGCTCACCTCGGTCTCCGCCGAACCCCCGATGATCTCGTTCGGCATCGGCACCGGCGCCTCCAGCTGGCCCGCGATCTCCGAGGCGGACCACGTCGGCGTGCACATACTCGGCGAGCACCAGCAGGACCTCGCCGCCACGTTCGCGCGCAGCGGCGCCGACCGCTTCGGCGCGCCCACCCGCTGGCGCGAGGGGCCCGAGGGGGTGCCCGTGCTCGACGGCGCGCTGGCCTGGCTGGTCTGCCGGATCGTGGCGCGCGTGCCCGCGGGCGACCACCGTCTGGTGCTCGCGGAGGTCGTCGACGGCGACCCGGCGGGCGAGGGGCGCCCGCTTCTGTACCACCAAGGTCGCTTCAACGCTCTGCGCGACTGAGAGTTCCCGGAGCGCGGCACCGCCGCCCGATTACGGAGCGTTGGGAAGGTCACAGTTCAAAGCGCTTGCTCAGGGGGAATGAACTGGGTGTACTCATGAGTAATATTTCGGTCGGAGCGCGGGCCGCCCCGACCGGGATCCGCCGCTTCAGGCGCCTATGCTGCCTGCAAGAAGGCAGTGGCCATGAGCCAAGGCAGCAGCCCAGTAAAGACGATGCAGTAGGAGAGCCGGCGTGAGCTTGAGGATCGTTGTCTGTGTGAAGTACGTGCCCGACGCCACCGGCGACCGGCACTTCGCCGATGACCTGACCGTCGACCGCGACGACGTCGACGGCCTCCTTTCGGAACTCGACGAGTACGCGGTCGAGCAGGCGCTGCAGATCGCCGACGAGGCGGACGACGCGGAGATCACCGTGCTGACCGTCGGCCCCGAGGACGCCAAGGACGCGCTGCGCAAGGCGCTGTCCATGGGCGCCGACAAGGCCGTCCACGTCGAGGACGACGACCTGCACGGCACCGACGTGATGGGCACCTCGCTGGTGCTCGCCAAGGCCATCGAGAAGACCGGTTACGACCTGGTCATCGCCGGTATGGCGTCCACCGACGGCACCATGGGCGTGCTGCCGGCGATCCTCGCGGAGCGTCTCGGCGTCCCGCAGGTCACGCTGCTCTCCGAGGTCTCCGTCGACGGCGGCGTCGTCAAGGGCCGCCGTGACGGCGACACCGCCAGCGAGCAGCTGGAGGCGTCCCTGCCGGCCGTCGTCTCCGTGACGGACCAGTCGGGCGAGGCCCGCTACCCGTCCTTCAAGGGCATCATGGCCGCCAAGAAGAAGCCGGTGGAGTCGCTCGACCTGGACGACCTGGACATCGACGCCGAGGAAGTCGGCCTCGAGGGTGCCTGGACCAAGGTCGACTCCGCCGCCGAGCGTCCGGCCCGCACGGCCGGCACGATCGTCAAGGACGAGGGCGAGGGCGGCAAGCAGCTCGCCGAGTTCCTCGCGGGCCAGAAGTTCATCTGAGCTTCAGTCACCCCTCAACCGCCCCAACTTCTTCGTAATCGCAGGAGATTGAAGTCCCATGGCTGAAGTTCTCGTCTACGTCGACCACGTGGACGGCGCCGTCCGCAAGCCCACCCTGGAGCTGCTTACGCTGGCCCGCCGCATCGGCGAGCCCGTCGCCGTCGCCCTCGGTGCCGGCGCCGAGGCCACCGCCGCCACGCTCGCCGAGCACGGTGCGGTCAAGGTCCTCACCGCGGACGCCCCCGAGTTCGCCGACTACCTCGTCGTGCCGAAGGTGGACGGCCTCCAGGCCGCGTACGACGCCGTATCCCCGGCCGCCGTGCTCGTCCCGTCCTCCGCCGAGGGCAAGGAGATCGCGGCCCGTCTCGCGGTCCGCATCAAGTCCGGCATCATCACGGACGCCGTCGACCTCGAGGCCGGCGACGAGGGCCCGGTGGCCACGCAGTCCGCGTTCGCCGCCTCCTTCACCACCAAGTCCCGTGTCTCCAACGGCACCCCGGTCATCACGGTCAAGCCGAACTCGGCCGCCGTGGAGGCCGCCCCGGCCGCGGGCGCCGTCGAGGCCCTCGCCGTCACCTTCTCGGAGAAGGCCACCGGCACCAAGGTCGTCGCCCGCACCCCGCGCGAGTCGACGGGCCGCCCCGAGCTGACCGAGGCCGCGATCGTGGTCTCCGGCGGCCGCGGCGTCAACGGCGCCGAGAACTTCTCGATCATCGAGAACCTCGCCGACTCGCTCGGTGCCGCCGTCGGCGCCTCGCGTGCCGCGGTCGACGCCGGCTGGTACCCGCACTCCAACCAGGTGGGCCAGACCGGCAAGTCGGTCTCCCCGCAGCTGTACATCGCGTCCGGTATCTCCGGTGCGATCCAGCACCGCGCCGGCATGCAGACCTCGAAGACGATCGTCGCCATCAACAAGGACGCCGAGGCCCCGATCTTCGACCTGGTCGACTACGGCGTGGTCGGCGACCTCTTCGAGGTCGTCCCGCAGCTCACCGAAGAGGTCAAGTCCCGCAAGGGCTGAGCCCGTCGATCGCCGAAGGCCCCCGTTCCCGCGCGCCGCGGGGCCGGGGGCCTTCGCGCGTCACGGCGTCAGGCTCGCCTGCACCGGCAGGTGGTCGCTCGGGAACTGCCCGTCCAGCGAGAACGTGTTGATCGACGCCTCGTGGACCTGTGTCCCCCGGCTCGCCAGGATCCAGTCGATGCGGTCGCCGTCCGGGGTGAGGGGCTTGTACCCGTGGAAGGTGGCGTACGCCTTGCCGCGCCGGTCCGCCGCGTCCCAGGTGTCGACGAGCCCGGCGCCCAGGAGCGTCTCGTACACCGGGTTCTTGTGCGCGGCCACGTTGAAGTCGCCCGTCACGATCACCGGCAGGGAGGCGTCGAGGCGGCCGATCCGCTCGACGATCAGACGCGCGGCACGCGCGCGTGCGTTCTGCGAGGCGTTGTCGAGGTGGGTGTTGAGGACGTACAGCTCACGGTCGGTGCGCAGGTCGTGGAAGCGGACCCAGGTGACCATGCGGATCGAGCCGCCGCCCCAGGTGTTGGACCCGATGACGTCGGGGGTGTCCGAGAGCCAGAAGTGG
Source organism: Streptomyces sp. NPDC052114 (assembly GCF_040680155.1). Lineage (NCBI taxonomy): Bacteria > Bacillati > Actinomycetota > Actinomycetes > Kitasatosporales > Streptomycetaceae > Streptomyces > Streptomyces sp. NPDC052114. Next base: position 410,832 of record NZ_JBFAWC010000006.1, read on the forward strand.
TCGTACGCGACCGGGGCGAGCCTGCGGGTGTCGTAGTAGACCGTCATGAACTCGTCGCGGCTGCCGCCCGCGCGTCCCGTGCCGAGCCAGTCGTAGTGCGGGCCGAGGTCGGCCGCGATGTCCCGCACCTGCTGGTAGAGGCCCTCCTGGGTGCCGATGACGTGCGGCCTGGCGCGGCGCAGCAGCTCCCGGGTCACCGGGCGGCGCTCGGGCCAGCTGTTGGGCGGGGTGGCGCTCGCGTACCGGAGGTTGAACGACATGACCTCCAGGCGGCGGCCCGGTCGCTCCACGGCGTGCGCCGGACCGGCGGACAGCGCCGTGCTGAACAGGGGCAGGGCGGCGGCCGCTGCGAACACGGTCCGCAGTCCGGAACGGCGTGTGACACGGGAGTCGGTCGGCACACGGTCTCCTTCGGTTCGGGGCGCGCGGCCAGGATGGGGTGCGCGCGCACGCGTGCGGAAGCAGGATCTGAGACAGCGCGAGAAGAATGCGGGACACGCGTGAACTCCCGAGGTCGAGGACGGGTCCAGGACGCGAGAGGGTGTTGACCAGCACGAAGGTCACGGATAACTTCGCTATACGGATTGTTGATTCCGTGAAGCGGAAATGCCGGGCGCGGCACCGAGCGTGTGGAGGATGCAGGAATGGGTCAGCAAGAGAAGGTGGCAACGAGCCTCGCCGGCGCGGTCAGCGAGGGCATCAGCGCTTCCCTCGCCCCGGTGGACGCGGAGCTGGAGCGCCGCTATCCCGGAGACCCAGGCACCCGCCAGCCCGTCCACACGGTCTACGTCCCCGGTGAGCGGTTCGACGCCGACTCGATCCGCACCTGGGGCGACGAGGCCCTCGCGATGCTCGACGAGCACGCCCCGGACGCCGCGTCCTTCGCGTCCGTCCTCGGCCTGGGCGACGACCTCGCCGAGGCCGTCTACACGCGCGTGCGCGGCAAGCTGGAGCGCGAGCCCGTCGAGGACCTGCGCATCGACTTCGAGGACGGCTACAAGGGCGCCGACGAGGACCAGGACGCCGCCCGCGCGGCCCGTCTGGTCGCCGAGGCGTACAAGAACGGCACCGCCGCCCCGTACATGGGCATCCGCATGAAGTGCATGGAGGAAGCGGTACGCGACCGCGGCATCCGCACCCTCGACATCTTCCTCTCCGGCCTCATGGAGGCGGGCGGTCTTCCCGACGGCCTCGTCCTGACGCTGCCCAAGGTGACCTACCCCGAGCAGGTCACCGCCATGGTGCGGCTCCTGGAGGAGTTCGAGAAGGCGCGCGGCCTCGAGCCGGGCCGGATCGGCTTCGAGATCCAGATCGAGACCAGCCAGTCCATCCTCGCCACCGACGGCACCGCCGCCGTCGCCCGGATGATCCAGGCCGCCGAGGGCCGCGCCACCGGCCTGCACTACGGCACCTTCGACTACAGCGCCTGCCTCGGCGTCAGCGCCGCCTACCAGGCCAGCGACCACCCGGCCGCCGACCACGCCAAGGCCGTCATGCAGGTCGCCGCCGCAGGCACCGGGGTCCGCGTCTCCGACGGCTCCACCAACGTCCTGCCCGTCGGCTCCACCGCGAAGGTCCACGACGCCTGGCGGCTGCACTACGGCCTGACCCGCCGCGCCCTGGCCCGCGCCTACTACCAGGGCTGGGACATGCACCCCGGCCACATCCCCACCCGCTACGCCGCCGTGTTCGCGTTCTACCGCGAGGGCTTCGAGGCCGCCGCCGCGCGCCTGGCCGCCTATGCCGGTCACCACGAGGGCGGCGACGTGGCCGACGAGCCCGCCACCGCCAAGGCACTCGCCGGCTACCTGCTGCGCGGCCTGGACTGCGGCGCCCTCGACGCCGGCGAGGTGACCCGCCTCACCGGCCTGACCCTGGCCCGCCTCCAGGGCTTCGCCGGACCGCGCCGCGGCGACCTCACGGCGTCCGGAAAGTAGGGATCCGGCACTCTACGGTGCCAGGCGAGTAACAGAAGTCCCGGACCGTCACAGCTGCCCCGTAGTCTGTACGCCACGCAATGTGGTGTCGCAGGAACGGGGCAGCGGTGTCTTCGGGGGATCAGGAACAGACGGGCGGGGTCGGCAGGCTCCTCGCCGGGCGCTATCGCGTCGTGGCGCAGCTCGGGCGCGGCGGCATGGGCGTCGTGTGGCGCGCCGTCGACGAGGTGCTGCACCGCGAGGTCGCGGTCAAGGAACTGCGGACGTACACGGACACGGCCGGACCCGAACTGGCCGACCTGCGCCTGCGGATGCAGCGCGAGGCCCGCGCGGCCGCCCGCGTGCGCCACCCCGGAGTCGTCGCCGTGCACGACGTGGCGGAGGTCGACGGACGGCCCCTCATCGTCATGGAGCTCGTCGACGGCCCCTCCCTGGACGACGTGCTGCGCGAGCGCGGCACCCTCGACCCGCGCGAGGCCGCCGCCATCGGCGCCAAGGTCATGGAGGCCCTGGCCGCCGCGCACCGCGTGGGCGTCCTGCACCGCGACGTGAAGCCCGGGAACATCCTCCTGGAGACCGGCGGCCGCGTCGTCCTCACCGACTTCGGCATCGCCACGATGGACGACCCCGGCGACGGCTCGGCCACCCACCTCACCCGCAGCGGCGAACTGGTCGGCTCCCTGGACTACTTGGCGCCCGAGCGCGCCCAGGGCCACGACCCGGGCCCCGCCTCCGACGTCTGGGCGCTCGGCGCCACCCTGTACGCCGCGGTCGAGGGCTCCTCGCCCTTCCGGCGCACGTCGACGTGGTCCACGCTCACCGCGATCGTCGTCGACCCGCTCCCCGAGCCGCGCCGCTCGGGCCCGCTCACCCCCGTACTGCGACAGCTCATGCACAAGGAGCCGCACGCGCGCCCCGACGCCGACGCGGCGCAGCGGCTGCTCGCCGGGGTGGGGGCTCTCGGCGGCACGGGCGTGGGCGGCGCGACCGCCGCCGCGCCGGGGGAGACCGCTCCGGTGTCGTACGCGGGCACGGAGCGCAGCATCCCGAGCGGGCCGCCGCCGGGGTTCGGACCGCCGTCCGCGATGCCGTCCCCGGGCGTGGCGCAGGGGCCCGGGCAGCCCGGCGCCGCTCCCGTCGTCGGGCAGCGGGAAGCCGTGGCCGCCGGTCGCGCCGAGACGCGGTCCACGCAACGCCCGCGGCGCGGTCGCGCGTTGCTCTCCGCCGCGGCCGTCGCCGTGGTCCTCGCGGCGACCGGCGTCACGGTCGCGGTCCTGAACAACAAGGACGACACGAACACCCAGGCGCGCGAGGGCACGGGCCCGGGGCGCGCGGACGCGAACGAGGACGACGGCAGCCGCGGCCCCCTCGGCGGCGGCGAGTCGAAGCGCCCGAAGCCGAAGGAGCAGGGCGACGCGAAGGACCGCGAGCCCGACGCGAAGCCGTCCGACGGCACCGAGGACGCCGGCAAGGACGAAGACACGCGGGACCGCGACAAGGGGAAGGCCAAGGACGGCGACGAGCCCGCCTCGCGCCCCGACCCCACCACCAAGCCCACCGAGGGCGGCTCCGCGGGCTCGGGCGGCGGCTCCGCGCCGGACCGCGCCTGCCACCCGGCCGGCGGCGGCAAGTACGACTGCGACGTCTGGCGCACCGCGAAGTCGTACACGGCGGGCGGCGCCGAGGCCGGCACCCTGAACGCCGGCACGAACTACTTCTACTGCCAGCAGAACCTGGGCCGCCGCGAGACGTACGGCCAGTGGACGAACGTCTGGTGGGCCAAGACGGACGACGACAGCGGCAACACGAACGTCTTCGTCAGCGACGTCTACCTCAAGGGCGGCGACAACGACAAGCCGCTGCCCGGCCTGCCGACCTGCTGACCCCCCGTACGAGAAGAGAATGGGCGCGCCCTTGAGTGATCCCCAACTAACGCGCGGGGCCGATGAGTTGTACGCCCGCGTCCAGTCGGCCGTCACGGCGGCGACGGGCACGGAGTACCGGCTGCGGCGGACGGAGCGGGGCTTCGACCTGGTGGCCGACGTCCCCCAGACGAGCCGGTACACCACTCAAGTGCACACCTACCGGGTCGTGTTGAGCCCGCGGGAGAGGACGTTCGTGATGACGGACGTCGTCGTCACCGAGCAGCACGGCCCCGGCCCGGCCCGCGGACGCACGGTGACGACGGGCCGGAGCCGCTACCGGACCTGGGGCCGTTCCCTGGACGGCTCCGAACGCCACAGCTTCGCGTCCGCCGACGGCCACCGCCTGATCCGCGGCGCGGCGCAGGCCCTGGGCTGGGAGGAGACCAAGCCCACCGGCCAGAACGTCGCGCGCGTCTTCGGCGTCATCGGCGGCGTCGTGGCCCTGGGCACGCTGATCGCCCTGGCGGTCGTCTTCCTGGCCTGAAGCCGACACGAGGGCGCGAGGCCCCCGGCCGCGCATGACCCGTCTCGTCATGCGTCGGGCTCACCGCGCGGGCGGCAGTTCCCCCGACCCGCGCATGATGAGCCGCGTCGGCAGCTCCACCCGCTCCGGGGCCTCCGTCACGCCGTCGAGCTGCCGGAAGAGCCGTTCCGCAGCCGCCCTGCCCAGCTGTGCCGCGTCCTGCGCGACGACGGTCACGCCCGGGTCGAGCAGGTCGGCGAGCTCGAAGTCGTCGAAGCCGACCAGCGCCACGGGCCGGTCCAGCGAGGCGAGCACCCGGACCACGGTCACCGTCACACGGTTGTTGCCCGCGAAGATCGCCGTGACCGGCTCGGGCCCCGAGAGCATCGACTCGGCCGCCGTCCGGACCCGCTCGGGATCGGTGAGGCCGAGCGACACCCACGCCTCGTCGACGGGGATGTCCGCGTCCTCCATGGCGGCCCGGTAGCCCCGCAGCCGCTCTATGGCGGTGTGGATGCGCGGCTGGTCACCGATGAAGCCGATGCGGCGGTGGCCGTGCGCGATGAGGTGCGCCACGCCGTCCCGCGCGCCGCCGAAGCTGTCGGAGAGCACCACGTCCGCGTCGATCCGCCCGGCGGGCCGGTCGACGAAGACGGTGGCGACACCGGCGGCGATCTCCGGCTCCAGATAGCGGTGGTCGTCACCGGCGGGGATCACCACGAGCCCGTCGACGCGCCGCGCGCACAGAGCGAGCACCAACTCCTGCTCGCGGTCCGGGTCCTCGGCGCTCGAACCGTTGATGAGGAGCGCGCCGTGCGCCCGCGCGACCTCTTCCACGGCGCGGCTCAGCGGGCCGTAGAAGGGGTCGGCGAGATCCTCCAGGACGAGACCGATGCTGGCGGTGCGGCCCTTGCGGAGCACGCGCGCGCTGTCGTTGCGGCGGAAGCCCAGGGCCTCGATGGCCTCCTGGACACGGCGCTCGGTGTCGGGCGTGACGCCCGGCTCGCCGTTCACGACGCGCGACACCGTCTTGAGGCCGACTCCCGCGCGCGCGGCGACGTCCTTCATGGTCGGACGGTTGCCATAGCGGTTCTCGGGTCGGCGGGCGGCGGTCTCGGCCACGGTGCGCTGTCCTGTCCTGTCGTCCATGCGGTCGCTCAGGGGGCGCCCGAGGCACGTCCCGCCGACATCCGCGGCGGGTACGCCGTACGTCCGCGGTCTCTCCACGGTTCGTACGAGGTACTTCCGCAGGGTGTCCACGGTTCGCCCGAGGGGCCCGGCATGAGCATGTGGCGTCGAGCATAGGGCCTGGACAACGTTGTCAGAAGCAAGAGAGACTGTCCTTCGCACTCTCCGGCCTGCCGATACACCAGGAGACCCGACACAGATGCACATGGACCTCGTCGCCGCACTCGACATCGGCGGCACCAAGATCGCCGGAGCCCTGGTGGACGGCCGCGGCCGGATCCTCCTGCGCGCCCAGCGGCCGACGCCCGCGCGCGAGGACGGCGACACCGTGATGCGGGCGGTCGAAGAGGTCCTGCGGGAGCTGACGACCAGTGACCTGTGGGCCCGGACGGGCGCCGTGGGCATCGGCAGCGCGGGTCCCGTCGACGCGTCGGCCGGCACGGTCAGCCCCGTCAACGTCCCCGGCTGGCGCGGCTATCCGCTGGTGGCCCGGGTCCGTGAGCTGGCCGGCGGGCTCCCCGTCGAACTGGTCGGCGACGGCGTGGCGATGACGGCGGCCGAGCACTGGCAGGGCGCGGCCCGCGGGCACGACAACGCGCTCTGCATGGTCGTCTCGACGGGCGTCGGCGGCGGCCTCGTCCTGGGCGGCAAGCTGCACCCGGGCCCCACGGGGAACTCCGGCCACATCGGCCACATCAGCGTGGACCTCGACGGCGAGTCCTGTCCGTGCGGTGCGCGCGGCTGCGTCGAGCGGATAGCCAGCGGGCCCAACATCGCGCGCCGGGCCCTGGAGGGCGGCTGGCTCCCCGGCCCCGACGGCGACACCACGGCCGCCGCGGTGGCGGGCGCCGCCCGCGCGGGCGATGCGGTGGCTCTCGCCTCCTTCGAGCGCGCGGCGCAGGCGCTGGCCGCCGGGATCGCCGCGACGGCCACGCTCGTCGAGATCGACATCGCGGTGATCGGCGGGGGAGTGGCGAAGGCGGGCGACGTGCTCTTCACCCCCCTGCGCCGCGCCCTGCGGGAGTACGCGACGCTGTCCTTCGTACGCAGGCTCACCGTGGCGCCCGCGCTGATGGGCACGGACGCCGGTCTGGTGGGAGCGGCGGCGGCAGCGCTCGGCGGTGGGCGGGGCGCGGCCGGGAGCGGTGCCGGAGCGGGTGCCGGGGCGGGGCACGCCGGGTCACGCAGCCCGGTGGCTCCGTAGCCGGGTCACTCGTGGCTCGGGTGACCCGTGTCCCCGGCCCCGGCGGGAGGGCGCCGCTCAGCAGGTCAGCGTCGCCTCCGCCCAGTCCGCGTGGTCGGCGTAGATGCCGTCTCCGCCGTCGGTGACGACGAGGCGGACGACCTGGGCGCCGGTCACGTCGGCGGAGAGCGCCTGGGCGGGCATGGCGTTGGTGAGGACGCCCGTCGACGCCACCTTCTTGTCGTCCGCCCAGACCTCGAAGGCGATCGTGCCGCCGGTGAGGGTCTCGTCGTCGACCCCGACGTCCGCGGTCACCTTCTCGCAGGAACGGCCCGCGTAGTAGGCGACGTTGCTCTCGGCGTGCGCGCCGAGCCCCTTGGCGTACACCTTGCCGCCGATGGTGATCGGCTTGCCGTCGCCGAGCGCGCCCTCGCCGTTGCTGGTGTTCCGTTCGACGGGGCCCCAGCCGTTGGTCATCGAGAGCCACGGCAGGTCACCGAGCGCCGAGGCCCCCGCGGGCGGCGCGACGACCACGCGCACGGCCAGCGGCAGGACGTTCTCGGCGCGCACGCCGCTCGGCGAGCGGTACGTCGCCTTCAGCGCCAGGTCGTACGACCCCGGTGCGGTGCCCGCGGGCGCGGTCACCTGCCACGACGTGCGCAGCGCCTTGCCGGTCGCCAGGGAACGGGCGGTGGTCGGCGAGGTGGCCTTGACCTGCCAGCCCTCGGGCGCGCCGAGCGAGGCGGCCACGCGCTTGGCGGGCACGCGGCCGAGGTTGGTGACCGAGGTGGTGACCGGCGTGGCCTTGCCGGCCTCGAAGAAGTCGCCGCCGCTCAGGCCGAGTTCGACGGCCGGCGGGTACGTGCTCCACTTGCCGTCGGCCGACACGCGCAGCAGGACGGTGCCGTGCGCGGGCACGGTCGCGGAGATGCCGCCCGCGGTCTGGTAGCTCTTGTGCCGCCACAGGTCGCGCAGCGTGTACCCGTCGGCGGCGGGCAGGCCGACGGCCTTCGCGGTGGTGGCGATGCGCTGGGCGCTCTCGGTCTCGTTGAAGAGGGCGACGGCGCGGCTGCCGTCCTTCATCTCCTTGGCGACGACCCAGCGGCCGGCCTCGGAGGAGACGACCTCGCCCTGCTTGCCCAGCGGGTCCTGGTCGACGGCGATGACCTCTTCGTTGCCGAGGATCTCGTAGGTCTCGGGCGAGGCCTTGCGCAGGTCGGAGCCGATGAGCAGCGGCGCCGCCATGATCGACCACATCGAGAAGTGCGTGCGGTACTCGGTGTCGGTCATGCCGCCGTTGCCGACCTCCAGCATGTCGGGGTCGTTCCAGCGGCCGGGGCCCGCGTACTTCGCGAGCGGCAGGTTCCGCTTCATGATCGACAGCATGGAGCCCCAGTTGTCACTGATGTCACCGGTGGTGCGCCACAGATGGCCGACGTCGGCGGCCCACTCCCACGGCTTGTTCTCGCCCCACTCGCAGATGCTGTAGACGATGGGCCGGCCGGTGGTCTCGGACGCGGCCTTCAGCGCGTCGCGCATCGCGATGTACCGCTGCTTGGCGTCCACACCCTGGTTGTTGCAGTTGTCGTACTTGAGGTAGTCGACGCCCCAGTCGGCGAACTGCTGGGCGTCGCTGCGCTCATGGCCGAGCGCACCCGGGAAACCGGCCTCGTTGCAGGTCTTCGTGCCCGCGCTGGTGTAGATGCCGAGCTTCAGTCCCTTGGCGTGGACGTAGTCGGCAACCGCCTTGATGCCGTTGGGGAATCGCTTGGGGTCGGGCACCAGCTTGCCGTTGGCGTCGCGTTCGGGCAGCGCCCAGCAGTCGTCCAGATTGACGTACTCGTAGCCGGCCTTCTTGAGGCCCTTCTCGACGAAGATGTCGGCGATCCCCTTGACCATCGCCTCGTCGAACTCGGCGCGGCAATGGGTGGAGTTCCAGTTGTTGAATCCCATGGGCGGGGTGAGCGCCAGACCGTCTGGGAGCTTCACGTCGGGGTCGGCGGCCCTGTCGGCGGCCGTCCTGTCGGAGGCCGTTCTGTCGGCGGCTGTTCTGTCGGTGGCGGCCGGTTCGGCGGATTCGCGTGCCGTGGCGGGCGCGGCGAGGCCGCCTGCACACAGCAAAGCGGTGGCCAGCGATCCGACCACTCTTCGGCGGGTGGTGCGTAAGGGGAGTTGACGCATCGTCACGTTCCTCCGTACTCGCGGAAGATGGGGGGTTTGCACGCACGTGTCATGGCTGCGCGTTCACGGTAGGGCGTGTTGGACTCTGTTGGAAGAGGAGCGGTAACGGTTCGGTCGCCTGGCGCCGGAACCCTTGACGGCGGTGACTCTGGGGAGTGAGATCCAACCCTCGCGTTCGGTTGTGTTCGGTTGCACCCCGAGGAGGGGGACATGGCACAGTCATCGATCAGCGGTCCCGTCACGCCACACGGCATGACAGGACATCGGATGTCCCGTCGGAACGTCCTGCGCGGCGCGGCCGCCGGAGCCGGGGCGGTCACGCTTCCCGCGCTGCTCAGCGCCTGCGGTGAGAAGCCCGGTGGCAAGAAGAACGAAGTCACCATGGGCTCCAACTCCTCGGACGCCGTTCCGAAGAAGGCGTTCCAGGACGCCTTCGACGCGTACAAGAAGAAGACCGGGAAGACCGTCGAGGTCCACACCACAGAGCACAACGAATTCCAGCAGAACATCACGCGCTATCTGCGGGCCACACCGGACGACGTCTTCATGTGGTTCGCCGGATACCGCATGCAGTACTTCGCGGAACAGGGCCTGCTGGTCGACATCAGTGATGTGTGGAAGGGCTTCAGCGGCTTCTCCGACGCGCTGAAGGACCAGTCCACGCACGAGGGCAAGCAGTACTTCGTTCCGTACTACTACTATCCGTGGGCCGTCTTCCACCGCAAGAGTCTCTTCGAGAAACAGGGGTACGAACAGGCCAAGACATGGGACGAGTTCATCGCCCTGGCCAAGAGGATGCACAAGGACGGGATTCCGGTCGCGTTCTGCGACAAGGACGGCTGGCCCGCCATGGGCACCTTCGACTACATCGACCTGCGGCTCAACGGATACGACTTCCACAAGAGCCTGATGGCGGGCGAGGAATCCTGGACCGACCCCAAGGTCAAGAAGGTCTTCGACCTCTGGCGCGAACTCATGCCGTACTACCAGAAGGGCGCCCTCGGCCGTACCTGGGAGGAGGCGGGACAGGGCCTCCAGCAGCGCAAGACCGCGATGGCCGTCTTCGGGATGCCCCACCCCGGCCAGCAGTTCCCCGCGGACGAACGCGACGACATCGACTTCTTCGCCTTCCCCGAGATCGACCCGGCGCACGGCCAGGACGCGGTGGAGGCGCCGATCGACGGATTCCTGATCGCGAAGAAGGCCAAGAACGTCGACGCGGGCAAAGAGCTCCTGAAGTGGCTGGGCACGCCCGAGGCCGAGGACGTCTATCTGGCCGGAGACCCGAACAACGTCGCGGTCAATGACGGCGCCGATACCTCCAAGTACAGCCCGTTGCAGAAGAAATCCGCGGAACTGGTCTCGGGTGCCCGACAGATCTCGCAGTTCCTGGACCGCGACACCCGCCCCGACTTCGCGCAGACCGTCATGATCAAGGCGTTGCAGGACTTCATCGACGACCCGAAGAACGTCGACGGCCTGTGCAACAGCATCGAGCGGCAGAAGAAGGACATCTTCGCGCAGGACGTCGGCTGACGATGAGGCAGACCCGGACAGGCCGTCCCCCGGGCGGGCGCGAGCGCCGGGGCCGCGGCCCCGCCCGCTTCACGCGCCGCGACACCGTCGTCCTCGGCGTGCTTCTCGGTATTCCCGTCCTGATCGAAGCCGTCATCATCTGGGGCCCGACACTGGCCTCCGTCGGCTTGTCCTTCACGTCCTGGGACGGCATCGGCGACATCGAGTGGGTGGGCGGAAAGAACTACGAAAGCCTCGTCGACACCTATCCGGCCTTCTGGCCGGCCGTCCGCCACAACCTCCTCTGGATCGCCTTCCTCGGCCTCGTGGCCACGCCGTTCGGAATCCTCCTCGCGGTCCTCATCGACCGCGGCGTGCGGTTCAGCCGCTTCTACCAGTCCGTGCTCTACATGCCGGTGGTGCTCTCGCTCGCCGTCGTCGGATTCATGGCGCAACTGCTCCTCGGCACCGACCAAGGCGTCATCAACACCCTCATCGGCAATGAAAAGGACCCCATCGACTGGCTGGGGGATTCCGACCTCAACATCTGGATGATGATGATCGCCGCGAGTTGGCGGCACACCGGCTATGTCATGATCCTCTATCTCGCCGGGCTGAAATCGGTCGATCCCGCGCTGAAGGAGGCGGCGGCGATCGACGGCGCGAGCACCCGTCAGACCTTCTTCCGCGTCGTCTTCCCGACGCTGCGCCCCGTCAATGTCATCGTCGGCGTGATCACGGTCATCGAGGCACTGCGCGCCTTCGACATCGTGTACGCGGTGAACAAGGGCCGCAACGGCCTCGAACTGCTCTCCGTACTCATCACCGACAACATCATCGGTGAGGCGAGCCGCATCGGATTCGGCTCGGCCATCGCGGTCGTCCTGCTCACCGTCTCCCTGGGATTCATCGTGACGTTCCTGGTCCAAGAGCTGCGAGGTGCGCGCGACCGATGACGGCAGACCTGCGCGCGGTATTCCCCGGCCGGGGCCGGGGTCGAGGCCGCGCCCTCTCGAATTCCTCGAAGTCCCCGAACCAGAACCCGCACCCGCACGGGCACCGCCAACCCCCGCCCCGCCGCGGCAGATTCGGCGTACCCCTCTTCCTGGCCGGAGTGTCCCTGGCCTTTCTGGCCCCACTCCTGCTCGCCGTCTACGCGTCGCTGCGTCCCTACGAGGAGACGGCGGAGCACGGCTACTTCTCCTGGCCCGACCGCCTGTCCTTCGACTACTACCGCGAGGCCTACACCGAATCCGGTATGGGCACGTACTTCACCAATACGCTTCTGATCGCCGTACCCGCGGTGATCGCGACATTGTTCCTCGCGTCGTTCGTGGCCTTCGCGGTCGCGCGGCTGCGCATACGCGGCGGAATGGTCCTGCTGATGCTGTTCACCGCGGGCAACCTGCTGCCCCCGCAGGTCATCGTCACCCCGCTCTACGCGCTCTTCCTGAAGATCCCGCTGCCCTGGTGGATGTCCGACTCGCTCACCCTCTACGACTCGTTCTGGGCGCTCATCGTCGTCAACATCGGCTTCCAGATCGGCTTCTGCGTCTTCGTCCTCTCCAATTTCATGCGGACGCTCCCGAAGGAGATCCTGGAGGCGGCGATCGTGGACGGCGCGGGGGTCTGGACCCAGTTCTGGCGCATCACGCTGCCGCTGTGCCGTCCGGCACTCGCGGCGCTCGCGACCCTCGAATTCACCTGGATCTACAACGACTTCCTGTGGGCCCTGATCTTCATCTCGAACCCGGAGAAACTCCCGATCACCTCCTCCCTGAACAACCTGAGGGGCCAGTTCTTCACCGACTACAACCTCCTGGCCGCAGGCTCGGTCCTGGTGGCCCTCCCCACGGTCCTCGTCTTCCTCCTCCTGCAACGCCACTTCATCGCGGGGCTGACGTTGGGAGCGGGGAAGGGGTGAGGGGCTGAACTACGAGAACCTGCGATCTCAGGCTCCAGGCCGCTGTTCTCGCACCGTCTCGGCCTGCAACCCCGGTGACCGCCGATCCGATCCGACTGCGGCACGCCCAGGGCCCACAACCCTTTGCCGAGGTGGATGTGCGCGCCACCACCTCGGTGCAGGAGCCTGGCCTACGCGGCGGCCCCGACACCGCCTGCGAATGCGGATCGTTTCGATTTTCATCAAAATGACTGGAGCTTTCAGGCGCCTCGACAAATGATGTCTCTTCAGGTGGAGTCGAAGTGTGCAAGTTCCCAACGGCGCGCTAAGGATCAGCGTGAAACGCACACTTGACGGGCACCACGGCACGGTTTGACACATAGACATGGGGAGAGCTTGTGACCGAGTGGATTTTGGCATTCGACGCCGACTGCCGGTTCTGCGAAGAAGTGGTGGATCGGATTCGCGTGTCCGTCGACGGAACGTTGACCATCGCGGGCCTCACGGAACCGCGTATTCGCGACCTGCGCGTGCGTGCCCTGGGGGAAGGGGGCGAGTGGGCCCCGACCCTGCTGGCGGTCAACGGCGACCGGGTGCGGGCCTGGACCGGAACCGCGCTGTCCCTCCGACTGGCGCGGCTGTTGGGGCCGTCGGACTCGCTGCGGGTGGTGCGCGCGCTCCGCGACCTCGATGCGCTGCGGCCCCCGAGCCGTCGAGGAATCCTCAAGCTCGTGCCGGGGCTGGCCCTGGGAACGTTTCTGGTCACCGGCGGCCTGGCGACCTCACCCGCGCAGGCTGTGACCCGAGCCAAGGGCAGCAAGGCGTCGCGATGGGTGAAGGCCAACCTCGACCGGCTGCCCTCCCGCTACTCCGAGTTCGCCTCCTACCCCGCGGACTATCGGCGCGCCATCTACGGTGCGCTGTCCTCTTCCGCTCGGAGCGATCTGTGGGTGGCGCACTTCGCGAACTACCGGAAGACACATCGCCTGTCGGCCGGGCAGTCCGCCGTCCTGGACGACGCGACGCGGCTGGCACCGCAGATCATCGCGGGGCGCCGGCAGGGAGCAGCCGTCGAAGGGCTGGAGGCGGCGGTTGTGGCAGCGTTCGGCGAGAGCGAGGCTCGGGTCGTTCTCAGAGCGCTGGGCCCTGCTGACACGCAAGACGCTGCGCCCCGGAGCGCTCAGAGCATCCAGGCCGTGGACTGCAATTCCCGGTGCGGGGTGGGGACCGGAAGCTGCGACACGGTGTGCTACCTCTCGTGCAACTGGACCGATTACGGCTGCGGTCCACTGTGGCTGGCACCGTGCAGCGGGCTTTGCAATTGAAGCCCGCCGTGTTGGAACGGCTGGAGGAGCGGGAACGAGTGATGGCCGCGCAGCTCGACTAACTGGGTCGGGCCGCCGGGGAAGTTCAGATCACCCGCAAGACCCCGCTGGGGCTGCACGGCGCGCAGCCTCAGCGCCGTCGGTACCAAAGCTGGCGGACCCCACACCGGCCGTAGCCGACAGACGTGGCGACGACCTGCCCACTTGTCCCGAACGAAACGAAGAATTGGGAATCAGGTCTTATACCGCGCTCTCGGGCGGCGACACGCTCGGCAAGCTATCACCGGCGTCGACGCGGACGAGAACGGGACTGTCGTCGAGTGGACGCGTGCGGTGGGACGGGCGAGGTCGGTACGGTCGCTGACAATGAAGACGACGGGGAAGTCGGCGGGCGGTAGAGGCCGGCCTCGGATCGGCCTTTCAACCTGAGCAAAACGACCACGCCGGGGTGGGCGGTCCGCCACGATCTCGTCCATGAACCCAGTGCCGCTCGCTTCAGTCAGCGCCGGTGATGCTGTAGCCGTCAGCGCCCTCGCAGTCGCCTTCGTCGTCCTCGTCGGCGCCGCCCTCGCCATCAGCCACAACCGTGCCAAGCCGCCGTCAGGCGACGAACTGGGCAAGCGGCAGTACACCAGGAAGCAGCGCCGCCTCGCCGTCATCGCCGGCCTGGCCGGTGCCACCGCCTTCGTCCTCCTCTTCTGGCGAGGCCCCTGGTGGTTCGACGGACTCCACATCCGCAAGACCCAGCTCGACTCCGCCGACGGCGTGGTCATCACCGGCTTCCGCACCGGCCTCGTGGCCCTGGCCGCCGGTCTGGTCGCGGCTGTCGGCCTCTGCTACACCCGCGAAAAACACCGCCTCGAACGCGACGAGTTCCAGCACGCCCAAGAGCAGTTCCGCGAAAGCCAGAAGCAGTTCGAGACCACGCTCCGCGAGACACAAGAACGCGACGAACGGCAAGCCGAACTCACGCGGGAAGGGCAAGTCACCGGACGCTATGTCGAAGCGATCAAACTGCTGGGGTCCGACAAGCTAGCCGAACGACTCGGTGGCATCTACGCGCTCGAACGCATCATGGGCGACTCTCAGAAGGACTACATAACCGTTGTCCGAGTCCTCACCGCATACCTACGCGAACCCGTTGATCACCCGGAGGAAGACGTCAGCGGCGATCGTCAAGCGGCCTTCACCGTGCTCGTCAGGCGCCCGGAGTACACCGGCAACGGCTTCTACGAGCTGGACTTCCGAGGAGCGCACCTGCGAGGCGTGTTCGGGAACGGATATTTCACTGGCGCCGACTTCACGAAGGCAGACCTCACAAACGCCAGGCTCATTGACTGCAGCGCGTCAAGAACCAACTTCACCGAGGCAGTGCTCGACGGCGCCGACTTGATGAACTCAGCCATGGAGGGGGCTGACTTCAGCCGCGCCTCACTCAACGGAACCACGAACGTACTCCATCACAGGGATGCCCAATTCAGGGGAACCGACCTGACCAACACCGGCGACAGCTACGAACACGGCATGATCGAGGACTGGTGTATGGACGAGGACACCAAGCTCCCGGAGGCCTAGCCCTGCAGAGTCACGGCTCGCGAAGCCCTCTGAGCCTTTGGCGGGCCCGTCACGATGCACGACGGCATGCTGTCGTCCCGAACGCCCTCTTGCCTCCGTCATCTGCCGCTTGCACTCTTTGAAACGGGGACATTGCGATCCGTGACCGGGGGAGGGGCGGATGACAGAGCAGCCCGGCGACCACTTACGCCGAATACAGCCCGCATGGAAACTGCTGCAAGACGCGATCCTCGTCCACACCAGGGCCAGCACCGGCGACAGCACAAGGCACATCGCCTCCACCCAGGACCACGACGGCATCATCCTCTGCGGCTCCGATGCCCTGCCGACCATCGGCACAGGCCACCACCAAGGGAGGGGGAGGCGACTCCAACTCGTCGATCCCGACAGCTACGACGACCACGCCACCGCCGATGGTCCATTCCGGCTCGAAAGCCACATCCGCAATGGGCAGTACAGCCTGTTCGAAGAAACCGAAGCCGACGAACTCCGCCACCATCAGCAAGTGCAGCTCCACAACGGCGCAACGGCCGGTCTCACGCCCACCCGCTACCTCAAAGGCGGCGACCGCCCGTCTGTAGCCGCCGCCGTCCAGGCAGTCCGCGACCTAGACCCGCAGAAGGCCATCCTCACCCTGCCGATCGACCAGCAATGGCTGCGGACTCCCAACGATGTGGACTACCTCATCGCCGAACTCTCCGACCTACCCCACATCAAAGCCCTCGCCCTCGGTGCCGCAAAGAACCCGCTTGCCGCCAAAGGTGCCGCCACCGGGCTGCGCCGTCTCATCAGCAGCCTCCAGCGAGTCGCCCTCATACGCACCGACCTCGCCGGCCTTGATGCCTACGCCCACGGCGCCCTGTTCACCGCCATCGGCATGCAGACCATGATGCGGCACGTGCGAAAGCCCGGCAGCGGAGGGTCGGGAGGCCGCAGGCCCAACAGGTACACGACGATGGTGCTGCACCCGCAACTCATGGACTACTACCGCGTCGAAACGCTGCGAGACCTCTATGGCAGGCGATCCGAGCCGCTCTGCCACTGCACGGTCTGCGGCGGTGCCAGTCTGCTCCGATTCGACCACAACGCCAGGGACCAAGAAGAGGCGAACAGGCACAACATCGCCACTTGGCTGCCCTGGGCCGATCACCTGCAACGCACCGCCCCCGGCGCCGCCCGCAAGTCCGCCTGGCAACAGCTCTGCCACGATGCCCGCAACGCCCACCAAGAATTACGTGAGGACCTCTCGAAGCCTGGGGCCCTCGAAACGCCCCGCTGGCTCAAGGTGTGGGCAGGAGATCCCGACTAGACCCCAGTAACTGCTCATAAACCTGCTCGTGGAACAACCAGCCCGCGGCCGTATGCCCGAAACTTCTCGACGACCGAGGCGCCACCAACAACTCCGGCGCCTCACCGTCGACAGCGTGCACCACACCAAGGCCGTAGATACCGGCTTCAATCACCATCAGCTCCGAACCCGCAGCCGGACCATCGAGCCAGACCGTCGACGCGGCGTAAGAGCCGAAACATCCTGCCCGCAACAGAGCGGGCCTACCCGGCCGCCGAGTCCGCGTCACCGCCACATCCACCTCCAGCGGCGACACAACACGACGCACCAGCTGACCGCCACTGCGCTCCACGGCATCCTTGGGGCACTCCCGCAGCCGCCACCGCTCCTTCGACGTCAATGACGCCACAGGCACCGGCAAACCAACCGGCAACTGCAACAGCCCATTCAGCACCGTCATATCCAGCAGCGGAGCCACACCCTCCCGGGCCCGACGCCCCACCTCCGTCATGTTCAACCGGACCGACAGCACCGCCGACACACCACGGGCCTCCACCTCGACCACCGTCGAACCCGGCAGCAACGCACCACCAGCCGCGACTTCGCACACATGGCGAGCAGCATCCAGACACAACTCCGACGACATCACACACGTCCCTCAAGAGCGACCAACCCACGGCACGCAACCACACGAAGGACCGTGCGCCAACCAGAAGCGGCGAACACCCCACAAGGTCAGGGGAAATCAGGCAGGGTCGAGTCCCCACCGCACACGATCAGACGGGGACAGCCGGTGACACCGTCAATCGCTCCGGTGTGGCAGCCGGCCTCAGCTCCAGCGCCACCAGCGTCGGCGCCGTCGAGTCGTGCTCGAACTCCGACCGGCTGACCGGCATCGCCAGCGCCCGCCAGCCGCCCTTCAACTCCACGAAAGCGCCGTAGAAGCCGTGGTCTGTGATCGACGAATCGTCCAGCTCCACGCCGTGCTCGGCCAGCAAGCCGGCGGGCTAGGGCCGTAGAGTGCATGAGAGCCGGGGGACTACGGTGTGAGGTTGGCAGCACTCGCCATTGACCTGTCGAGGGTGAACTGCTGGGGAGCGGTGACGCGACCAACTCGAGCTGAGCGCAGGAGAGTTCTAGCGCCTGCTGGCATTCGTGCTCTTCATCGTCCTGAACTCCCCAGCGCACCGTCGGAGAAGACGGTCGCTTCCATCGGCGAAGGAACAGTCATAGGCGGGCCGCGACGAGCCCGAGGAGGACGACGCCGACCGTGGTTTGAAACCAGTGGGGGAGGGCGTCCGAGCCGGGCAAGTTCAGGGCGAGGGGTGCCACGACGTGCTCCTTGGCCGGTGCGGGTGACAGCCATTCTGCTACGAGCACCTCGCGGCCGACGGGACCTGAGCCGTGAAGCCGCCTTCCCCCGCAGTGCCTTCAACGTGATCCCCGCGAGTGCAGCTGGCCTACCGCCGCCCAAGCGGTTCAGTTGCTTTGCGTGCATATGCGGCTACGCTGCGTGTCGACTGGGAGGGCTTGCTGGTCCGGGATTCACCCGGCGGCCCGACCGGGACTCGGAGTTCGCGATGTTCCTGATGCCTGCCGCAAAGCGGCTGTTCGCCCTCGTGGTCCTGGCTGCCGTAGTGCCGGGGATCAGCACGGCCCCAGCGGCCGCGGCAAGCACCGAAATGCTGGGGCAGTGTTCGGTGAGTGTCCACAATCCCGAGCACGCCGGAAACCACGTCTGGGCGAATTCGCCTTGGAACTGTCCCACGCTGCCCGCGGACGGCGGCGCGAAGGTCTACCTGAAGATTCTCCGTGACGGTGAGCTGGTGAAGCAGGCGGAGTTCTGGCAGAAGGGCCCCTTCAATCTCACCTTCTCGACCGCCGTCGCCTGCGTGGGCGGCAGCCACACCTACCAAGTCCGCGCTCACGGCTGGGACAACGACCTCATCCAGTACGACGTTCACAGCCCGGCCGTGACGCTCTCCTGCTGACCGGCGGCGTCGGAGCGATGGGGCCGCACCCGTCGCCTGTCAGGTGCGTCGTCCAGGGCGCCGCCCCGTTGTCGCGTCTGTTCATTGGACTGTAGGGGCTGCTGGCGACGTGGTCAGAACGTCCAGTCGCCTGCGGTGCTTGGGCGGGGATCGGATGTCTCAGGTGCGTGGCAGGTCAGGTGCGTTGAAGAAGCGCATCGCGCGGTTCAGTGGTCAACACACCAGCAGTGCGCGGGTAAACAGTCCAGGCGCGGCAGAAAGGCTTCTCGCCAGCGGGAACATCGCCGTGTCACCGAATGGCCAGGAGTCCTCGTAATTCATCGAGCGTGGCATCAATGAGTTGGGGAAGCGGCCAGGGGAGTAGGGGAGCGCCTTTGAGCGGGCGCCTGGCTCATGCGGCGTCGCAGTGGCGCCCGGGCCCGTAGCGCGGCGTCATCTACGATGGGTCATCGACTCGGGGGTCGGGCGCCTTGCCCTCTTCACGATGGGGCATCGAGCGGCCCCTCCGTGTCCGGCAGCCCGGCCCGGCGTAAGACCTGCTCGATGAGCCGGTCCGTGGTCGGCGAGCGACGCTCCTCGTCGCAGGCCCGTTCGGCCTGATGCTACTCCCCGTCCGGGACTCACTTGCAGAGGGGGAAAGGCTGAGTTCAGGGGGCGGCCCCGCACGCGTGTCCGTGAGGTGCATCCAGTACGGGACCCCGGGCGGAAGAAGAGGGCAAGGCGCCCGACCCCCGACGGGCACCTCGACAGCCGCTGGCCTCGGGCGCCCATCACGGACCCCGACGCCAGCGGCTCTGTCAGTGGTGGCCGATACGCTTCCCGTATCCATCCGCGCTCGCTGGCTGCGGCGCGACGCCCCGCCCCCTGATGCAGGCGCGGGGCGTTCTTCTGCCATGACCCGCCCGCCCAGAGTCCCCCGGTGTCCGGTCCGGGTACGACCCGCGTACGACCCGTGTACGACGCCCCGGCTGCGTCGGCACACCGTCGAAAAACACGGTGCCGAACTGCATCTCCGCGAGCCCTTCCCGGCGAAGTCCCTTCCATACCTGCCGCGCCGTCGTCCGGGAGATCCCGAACCCACCGTCCACATCCGCGATCGACCAAGAAGCCGCCCGTCCCGCCCCAGCCTGTCACCCACCCCACAGAACCTCCCCGTCCGCAGGCACGGACCGGGGGTACGGCCGACGAAGAAAGACCCGGAGCGTCGACATGCAACAGCCCACGGAGCCACATCACGCCGGCGAAGCCACCGGACGCTCCGCCCTGATAGAGGAAGCCCTGTCGGCCTGCCATGACCTGCCGTCGGTCGAACAGCTCGCCCGCCTCGACGCACTGCTGCGGGCGGACATCGTGGAGGTGGCGCGCATCGTGCAGGAGCAGCTCAAGCAGCTCCCTCCGCGCTCCGTCGACTGGTACGCCCGGCGCCGTACCCTCCTCGACACTCAGGAGGCCCTCGCCGAGCCCCTTCGCGACACACCACTGGCGGCGGCGATCGGCGTGGCCGAACTCGGCCGACGGCTGCGCGAGCTGGACGGCTACGCGCGGGGCGAGCGGTGACCCGCGCACGGACCGCGCGCTTCGGCGGCCCGAGCGGGGCGGGACCATCGGCCCGGCGGAGAGAGGGCAAACGCCCCGGTCGGAGGGGACCTCTCTCGTCAAAGGCGTTCTGACACGTTCCCTACCTTCTAGGTGTCACGTGTCGTTCAACGGAGAGAGCGCCTTCATGCGGGTCAAGAAGACCTCCATCACCGCCACGGCGGTCGTCGCCGTCACCCTCGGACTGGGTGCCTGCGCCGCCGAGAAGACCAAGGACGACGGCGTCGGCAAGGAACAAGCGGCATCCGCCCTTGAGGATGCCGTCGGAGTCGAAGAGCCCGAGAGCCCGGAGGAAACCCCCTCCGTCGACGAGAAGAAGCTCATTGACGCGGCGAAGGTCGTCAAGACGAAGACCGACAGCATCGGCAGCTTCATCGTCGACGTCGAATTGCAGAACCCCACCAAGAAGCGGCACGACTTCTTCGTCGAGATCGAGGCCGTCGACGCCAGGGGCGACCGGCTCGAAACTCTCTACGCCAGCTTCTCGAACGTCGGCCCCGGCCAGAAGGTCACCGAGAACTCCTACTTCAGCGAGCTCGAATGGAAGGACCGGAAGCAGGTCAAGAGCTACCGGGTCCTCGGCGTCGACGCCAACTGAGAAATGGTCCGTCGAACGCCTCGAGGGCGGCACGTCACCGTGCCGCCCTCGATTGCCGCGCCGTCCTCAGGACTGGGGACGGCTTCCGTGGTTCGCGCCGTTCTTGCGGCGGGCCTTCTTCTTGCGGCGTCGCTTCGAGGACATCGATACCTCCGTGTTTCTGGTGGTGCTCCCGGGACGAACCCGGCCGATCACGCGCCGCCTACCCAGAGGCATGCCGGGGAATGGCGTGTCCTGCATCACTCCCTCCCCACCGCCCTCCCCGGCGAGCTCGACGGCGCCGGTCCGGCCGGCTCGGGGCGCGGGCCGCGTACGGGCGCCGAGCACCGCGAGCGTGTCGGTGCGCCCCGTTACACTCACCGCCCATGACTGATGTGACCAGCGCGAACGAGCCGATACGCAGAGTCGAACCACCCCTCGCGGGCGACGAGACCGCCCACCTTCTCGGCTCCCTGGAGCGCCAGCGCGCGACCTTCGCGTGGAAGTGCTCGGGCGTGGACGCCGAGGGCATGCGGGTGACGGTGGGCGCCTCGACGATGACCCTGGGCGGGCTGCTCAAGCACCTGGCCCTGGTCGAGGACACGCACTTCGCCCGACTGCTGTTCGATCAGCGGCAGCCCGGCCCGCCGTGGGACGCGGTGGACTGGGACGCCACGCCCGACTGGGACTGGACCTCGGCCGCCGGGGACACGCCCGAGGAGTTGCTGGCGCTCTGGCGCTCCGCCGTGCTGCGTTCCCGCGCGCTCGTCGACAAGGCGCTGGCCGACGGCGGCCCGGAGCAGTTGGGCCGGTACACCAACGCGCGCGGCGAATCGCCCAGCCTGCGACGCGTCCTGATCGACATGATCGAGGAGTACGCGCGGCACACCGGCCACGCCGACCTCATCCGGGAGTCGGTGGACGGGCTCACGGGGGAGGACCCGCCGGAGTGACACGGGCCGTCGGAGCCTGACAGCCGCCCCGTCCTCGTACCCGCGCGGCCCCGGACTCCCGTACCCGCGCGGCCCGGCCCCTCGTACCGGCGAGACCCCCAACCCGTACGACCCCGCCCCGCGTCACCCCACCCCCGGCCTGATCCTCCGCGCCGTCACGACACCCACCGCCGCAAGCGCCGCCGTCAGGGCGAACGTCGCCGTCAGCGCGATCGACACCGACGACCTGTGTGCGTCGGACAAGGCCACCGCCGCGCCGCCGAGTCCGCTGAGGACCGCGACCGCCAGGGTCTGGGCCAGCTGCATCGCGCCGCTGGCCTCGCCCTGGCGGTCGGCCGGCGCCTGCTCCATCGTGTCGGTGGTCGCGGCGTTGAAGGCCACGCCCATGCCCGCGCCGCCGATCGCCCAGCCCGCGACGGCGGTCAGCGACGGCGTGGCGTCGACCAGGATGCCCAGCGCCATCACCGCGATCCCGGCGAGCAGCACCGCGAACCCCGCCGCGATCGGCACCGCCCGAGACCGCCCGGTCCAGCGGCTGTCGGCCCTGCCCTGCCAGGCCGCCCCGAGCACCCACGTGATCGCGCCCGCCGAAAGGCCGAGCCCGGCCTCCGTCGCGCTCAGGTCGCGCAGTTCGACCAGGCCGAGCGGCAGGAACGCCTCGCTCCCGAAGTACGCGCCGCACAGCAGGAAACGCAGCACCACTCCCGTCGGCACCCCGCGCCGCACGGTGAGCGTGCCCGGGGGCGTCACCGAGCGCAGCGCGAGCACCGCCGCGGCACCGCCGGCCACGACGAGCACGCCGAGCAGGGCCGGTTGACGCAGTTCGAGACCGGCGAGCAGTACGCCGGTGCCCGCGGCGAGCAGCACACTGCGCGCCACCGGGGTCGCCCACCACGGTCCGCCGTCGCGGGTCCGCGCCCGGTCGGCACCGCCGAGCCTGCGCAGCTGCGGCAGCGCAAGCGTGGCGGCCAGGGCGACCAGCGGGAGCAGCAGGACGAACACGCCGCGCCAGGAGAGGCGTTCGGCGATCACGGCGGCGATCGTCGGGCCGATCAGCGACGGCACGGTCCAGCCGCCCGACACGAGCGCGAACATCCGGGCACGCAGCCGCTGCGGATAGGCCAGCGCGATCGCCGTGTACGCGAGCGCCATCACGGCGCCGACCCCGAGCCCCTGCAGAAAGCGCCCGGCCAGGAACACCGGCCAGTTCGCCGCCGAACCGGCCACCGCGCAGCCGACGGCGAAGACGGCGAGCCCGAGGGCCAACGGCCGTGCGGGACCGCGCCGGTCGGCGTCCCGGCTCGCGGCGACGGTGCCGATGAGATTCGCGAGCATCAGCGCCGACAGGCCCCAGCCGTAGGCGCCCAACCCCCCTAGCTTTCCCGCGATTTCGGGCAGCACGGTGGCCACACCCATGGACTCGAAGGCCACCAGGCCGACCGACAGGACGATGCCCCAGGTCAGCGCCGCGTAGGGAGCGCGGAACACGCTCTCCCGCCCGTCGTGTCTGGCTTTCCCGCGCACGACGTCACTTGTCTCCGTGTCACCCCGTTCCTGATCGCGATCACGTAAGTCCATGGTCCCGGTGGACTCCGCGAGCGTGTGGTCGGCGGTCGACTCCTGCTCGGACAAGGTGGCCCCTCCTTATGTTTCGATCCGGAACGGAACGAAATCACACGCTACCTATACTCCCTCCCATGGCAACCCCCGATCCCGCAGCCCGCGCCGCACGTCCCGCGGGCCGCCCTCGCGACGGCCGGCTCGACGAGGCGATCCTGACGGCGACTCAGGAACTGCTGGAGGAAGCCGGATATCCCGCTCTGACCATGGAGGCCGTGGCGCGGCGCGCGGGCACGACGAAACCGGCCATCCGGCGGCGCTGGCCGTCCCGGCAGCGCCTCGTCATCGCCGCGCTGGCCGACATGATGAGCACGGCGCCGACGCCCGACACAGGGTGCACGCACTGCGATCTGATCGAGGGGATCGGCACGCTCAGCCGCGCGTTCGGCGGCAGCCTGGGCCGTCGTACGCTCCCCGCGCTGATGGCCGAACTGGCCGACGACCCCGAGCTGGACCGGGTGTTCACCGAGACGATCTTCCGCCCCCGGCGGAGCACCACCGAGGCGGCCCTGCGGCGCGGCGTCGAGCGCGGCGACATCCGGCCGGACGCCGACATCGACCTGCTCCTGGACATGCTCGGCGCCACGACCTACCACCGGGTGCTCTTCGGCCATCTGCCCGTCACGGACTCGCTCGCCCACGACGTCGTGATGACGGTCATGGGTGGCGCCGCGACACCGGCCTGGCGCGACCACTACCAGCGTCGCCACGAGCCCGCGAAGCCGCGCAGGAGACCGCTGCGCACCGGCTGACACCGCCCGGCGCGGATCGGCTCACGGTCGCCGGGCCGACGACGTTCCCGTCGTCGGCCCCGCTGGTCGTGCTGACCGGGTCGGCCTCCGGTCGCGTCAGCCCTCGCCGTGCGGTTCGAGCAGCGCCGCGCCCAGCGTCGGTGCCGGGGACAGGACCGTCGAGAGGTTGGTGACGCGCAGGATGCGCAGGGTCAGGGGGTGCGAGCAGACGACGCGCAGCTCGCCACCCCGGTGTCTCACACGTCGACGGGCCCGCATCAGGAGGGCGACCCCGGAGCAGTCGAAGAAGTCGACCTTGCTGAGGTCGACCACCACGATCGGTTCCGGGCCCGCGGCCACGGAGTCCAGCAGGGGAACCGTTCGCTGATAGGCCGCGAGATCTATCTCGCCGTGCAGCTCGACCACGATGGCGCGGCCGAGCCCGTACACCCGAGGAGGCTGATCGGACTCTTCGCGTGCGTATTCGCTCAGTTGGTCCTGCCGCATCCATCCCCCCAGCGCGGACGCTGCGTGCCCATGAGAGGGCGCGCTACAACGGAGTGCCATGTCGGAAGGCCACCGGGGGCTGGGGCGCCTGTCAGCAACGCTAGCGGGGACCGGCGCACTCTGGAGTGCGGGAACGATTCACGGAAGCGCCGCGCCACTCATTGGGGTGAATTCATTGCGCAACACTTGACATCGGGATCGGCCGTGGGACCTCCTCTCCTATCAGCGTCTGGTTTCCGTGGCAGGGTGTTGCGGGCAAGCCACAGGGGGCCAACCACAGGGTCCGGCACCAGCAGGGGGCCTACGGAAGAGGGGGAACCGTGATCGTCTGGATCAACGGCGCGTTCGGTGCGGGCAAGACCAGCGCCGCACGGGAACTGATCGAGCTGATCCCGAACAGCACGCTCTTCGACCCCGAGGTCATCGGTGGCGCTCTGACCCATCTGCTGCCGCCCAAGCACCTCGCCGAGGTGACCGACTACCAGGACCTGCCGATGTGGCGCCGGCTCGTCGTCGACACGGCGGCCGCGCTGCACGCCGAGGTCGGCGGCGTGCTCGTGGTGCCGATGACACTGCTGCGCCAGGAGTACCGGGACGAGATCTTCGGTGGACTCGCCTCGCGCAGGATCGCCGTACGCCATGTCCTGCTCGCCCCGGATGAAACGATCCTGCGCGCCCGCATATCCGCCCGCGACCTGCCCCCGGACCTGCCCGACGGGGACATGCGCATCCGGCAGTGGTCCTTCGACCACATCGAGCCGTATCGCAGCGCCCTCACCGGCTGGCTCGCCGCGGACGCCCACCGTGTCGACACCAGCGACCTCACCCCGTACGAGACCGCCGAACGCCTCGCCGACGCCGTCCGTACCGGCACCGCGCCCGTCTGCGACATCGTCCAGACACCGCAGCCCACCGCGGAGACCCTCGCCGCCGGAGTGCTCCTCTTCGACGAGCGCGACCGGGTGCTGCTCGTCGACCCGACGTACAAGGCCGGATGGGAGTTCCCCGGCGGCGTCGTCGAACCGGGCGAGGCGCCCGCGCGCGCGGGCGTGCGCGAAGTGGCGGAGGAGACCGGCATCCGGCTCACCGGGACCCCGCGCCTGCTGGTCGCCGACTGGGAGCCGCCCATCCCGCCCGGCTACGGAGGGATGCGGCTGCTCTTCGACGGCGGCAGACTCGACGGCGGCGGGGTCCGCATGCTGCTGCCCGGACCCGAACTGCGCGCCTGGCGCTTCGTCACCGAAGAGGAAGCCGCCGACCTGCTGCCCGCCGTGCGCTACGCGCGACTCCGCTGGGCCCTGCGCGCACGCGAGCGCGGCACCACGCTCTACCTGGAGGCGGGCGCCCCCACGGACGGGCTCGACGGATAGCCGTCCGCGGCGGCCCGCAGCACCTCCGAAGCCCGCTCCGTCACCGGGCCCCCGTGCCCGAAGCACGCCACCTCGTGCTCCAGCGCGGCCAGCCGCCGGAACGAGGCGATCGCCCGCTCGCGGTCCACGTTCAGCACGCCGAGTATCACCTGGCCGTCCACGGGTGACGCGGCCACCGCGTCACCCGTGAACAGGACCCCGTGCGCGGGCAGATGGACGGCGACGCTGCCGGCCGTGTGCCCCGGCGCACCGACCACCCGCGCGCCCCCGCCGAAGTCCAGGACGTCGCCGTCCGCCACCTCCCGTATCTCACCGGGCAGCACCGGATCCTCGGGTGCCGGCGGAAGCAGCTCCTTCGCCGCGGCGTGGATCGGTATCTCCCAGTCCTCGTACACCGGCTCCGGACCCACCGCCTCACCGCGCACGAACGGCGCGTCCGAGGCGTGCACGTACACCGGAGCACCGCTGAGCGCCGCGAACTCGCCCGCGCCGCCCGCGTGATCCTCGTGGAAGTGCGTCAGCACGATCCGTCGTACGTCCCTGGGGCGCAGGCCCAGCCCGGTCACCGCACGGGCGATCTCCGCCCCGGCGCCGACCGCCCCGGCATCGATCAGGGTCAACTCGTCGCCGTCGCGCCACAGATAGGCCTGGCCGACGGGAAAGCGCAGCATGTGCAGCTCGGGAAGCACTTCGATCACGTCCATGCGCCGACCATAAGAAGGAGCCCCGCCCGAAGGCGAGGCTCCTTAGCTGTGGGCAGAGCACCGCTGCCCGGGGCGGCGCGGCCCGCCGCGTGGCTCCGTCAGCTCGCCGCGTACTTCCGCAGGAACAGCGCCTCGGCCACCGAGAGGCGCTCCAGCTCCTCGGGCGACACGCTCTCGTTGACCGCGTGGATCTGCGCCTCCGGCTCGCTCAGGCCGATCAGCAGGATCTCCGCGCTCGGGTACAGGGACGCGAGCGTGTTGCACAGGGGGATCGAGCCGCCCTGCCCCGCGTACTGCATCTCCTCGCCCGGGTAGGCCTCGCCCATCGCCTCGGCCATCGCCGCGTACGCCGGGCTCGTGGTGTCCGCGCGGAACGGCTGGCCCTGCCCGATCTGCTCCGTCCGCACCTGCGCGCCCCACGGAGTGTGCGCCTCCAGGTGGGCCTGGAGCAGCTTCGTCGCCTCGGCGGCGTCCACGCCCGGCGGCACCCGCAGGCTGATCAGCGCCCGCGCGCTCGCCTGCACCGACGGCGTCGCGCCGATCACCGGCGGGCAGTCGATGCCGAGGACCGTGACGGCGGGACGCGCCCAGATCCGGTCCGCGACCGTGCCCTCGCCGATCAGCTCGACACCGTCAAGGACCTTGGCGTCCTTGCGGAAGTCGCTCTCCTCGTACTGCAGTCCGTCCCAGACGGTGTCGCTCGTCAGGCCGTCGACCGTCGTCGAACCGTCCTCGGCGCGCAGGGAGTCCAGCGTGCGCACCAGCGCGCCCAGCGCGTCCGGGGCGGCGCCGCCGAACTGGCCCGAGTGCAGGTTCCCTTCGAGGGTGTCGACGCTGACGCGCACGAGCGTCATGCCGCGGAGCGTCGACGTCACCGTCGGCAGACCCACGCGGAAGTTGCCCGCGTCACCGATGACGATCGTGTCGGCCGTGAGCAGCTCGGGGTGCTCCTCCGCGTACCGCTCCAGACCGCCCGTGCCCTGCTCCTCCGAGCCCTCCGCGATCACCTTCACGCTCACGGGCACACCGCCGTTCGCCTTCAGGGCGCGCAGCGCGAGCAGGTGCATGATGAGACCGCCCTTGCAGTCGGCGCTGCCCCGGCCGTACCACCGGCCGTCGCGCTCGACCAGCTCGAACGGCGGCGAGACCCACGCGGCCTCGTCGAGCGGCGGCTGGACGTCGTAGTGCGCGTACAGCAGGACGGTCGGCGCGCCCTCGGGGCCCGGCAGCAAGCCGTACACCGACTGCGTGCCGTCCGGGGTGTCCAGCAGCGCCACATCCTGGAAGCCCTCGGCGCGCAGCGCGTCCGCCACCCAGTTCGCGGCGGCCTCGCTCTCGCTCCGCGGGAACTGCTCGAAGTCCGCCACCGACTTGAAGGCCACCAGTTCGGTGAGCTCCGCCTTCGCCTTCGGCATCAGTGAGGCGACGGTCTCGGCGATCGGATTCCGCGACATGGGCACGCTCCTCGTAGGTGCGACGTTGTACGTGTGGGTACATGTGATCCTCCCACAGGAGGGAGCCGCGAGCCTCCGCCGTAGGATGCCTGAGGAAAGCGCGGCCAACAGCGGGATCAGGAGCGGTAGACCAACGTGAGCAGCGAGAACTCAGCGGACGACGCCCGGTACGTGTGGGACGTGGTCGTGGTCGGAGCCGGCCCCGCCGGGGCCTCGGCGGCCTATGCGGCGGCGGTCGCGGGACGCCGCGTGCTGCTCCTGGAGAAAGCCGAACTGCCCCGCTACAAGACGTGCGGCGGCGGCATCATCGGCCCCTCGCGCGACTCCCTGCCGCCTGGTTTCGAGCTCCCCTTCCGGGACCGGGTGCACGCGGTCACGTTCTCCCTCGACGGCAAGTTCACCCGCACCCGCCGCTCCCGGCAGATGCTCTTCGGGCTGATCAACCGCCCGGAGTTCGACCAGCAGCTCGTCGAGCACGCGCAGAAGGCGGGCGCCGAGCTGCGCACCGGCGTCACCGTCGCGCGCGTCGAGCAGCACGGCCCCGAGGTGCCCGACCGGCGCACCGTCGCCGTCGTGCTCCAGGGCGGCGAGACGGTCCTTGCCCGCGCGGTGATCGGCGCCGACGGCAGCGCGAGCCGTATAGGAGCACATGTCGGCGTGAAGCTCGACCAGGTCGACCTGGGCCTGGAGGCCGAGATCCCGGTGCCGGAGACGGTCGCCGAGGACTGGGCGGGCCGGGTCCTCATCGACTGGGGTCCCATGCCGGGCAGTTACGGCTGGGTGTTCCCCAAGGGCGACAC
Source organism: Streptomyces sp. NPDC052114 (assembly GCF_040680155.1). NCBI lineage: Bacteria > Bacillati > Actinomycetota > Actinomycetes > Kitasatosporales > Streptomycetaceae > Streptomyces > Streptomyces sp. NPDC052114. Next base: position 439,618 of record NZ_JBFAWC010000006.1, read on the forward strand.
CCTGACCGTCGGCGTGATCTCCGCGCGCGGCGAAGGCGCGGCCACCAAGCGGTACTTGGAGGACTTCATCGCCCGGCTCGGCCTCGCCGGCTTCGAGCCCAGCATCTCCTCGGGGCACCTGACGCGCTGCCGCAGCGACGACTCGCCGCTCTCGCGCGGCCGGGTCCTGGTGTGCGGCGACGCCGCGGGTCTGCTGGAGCCGTGGACGCGCGAGGGCATCTCCTTCGCGCTGCGCTCCGGACGTCTCGCGGGGGAGTGGGCGGTGCGGATCGCCGAGGCGCACGACGCGGTGGACGCCCGCCGTCAGGCGCTGAACTACGCCTTCGCCATCAAGGCGGGCCTCGGTGTCGAGATGAGCGTGGGGCGCCGCATGCTCCAGGTCTTCGAGCGCCGCCCCGGTGTGCTGCACGCGGCGATCACGGGCTTCCGTCCCGCGTGGAACGCCTTCGCGAAGATCACACGCGGCTCGACGACGCTGGGCGAGCTGGTGCGTACGCATCCGTTGGCACGGCGTGCGCTGAACACGCTGGATCGCTAGGGGCGCGGCGGAAGCCGCTGCCGGGGGCGGGTCGGGGCCGAGGCGGCCCCGGGCCGCCCTCACTGCGTCCGGCCGCGCTTGGTCGTGTTCCGCACCGTGATCCGGAAGACGGGGTGGTCGGGGGCGGCCGCCTGGATCTCCGCGTCGGAGGACTTCGCGGTCACGCCCTGGAAGTACTGGTTGACCTCCCAGCCCCACTTCTCCAGGTACCCGCGCAGCACGGCCGGCTTCTCGTCGTCGGGCACCTCCACCACGGTGAACTCCCGCACCTTGCGCCCCACCCGCAACTCTCCACCGCCGGCGACGCGCATATTGCGTACCCACTGGGAGTGCCCGCGTGCCGACACGAGGTACTGGCGCTGGTCGCCCTCGTGCAGATACGGGTTGACGGGAATCCGCTGCATCTTGCCGCTCTTGCGACCGCGCACGGAGAGTTCGGCGCTGCCCATCAGGCTGACGCCGTGCCGCGCCAGCCAGCCGATCACGCTGTTGAGCCGGACGTTCAGCGGGCTGCCCTTGAGGTAGTAGGCGGATGACGACGACATGGTGTCCTCCAGGAGGGGAGTCGGGGGGCCAGGGGGCGGGGATTGGGGATCAGGGGCCGGGGGATCGCGGATCGGGGATCAGGCTGCGAGAGCACTGCTCTCGCTTGAGAGCAGTGTGCACGAGATGGGTGCTCCAAAGCAAGAGCAGTGCTCTCGAAGATGTGCGCCGCTCTCGTTTGAGGCAGGGGCCGCCCTTGCGGTGGACGGCTGGAGCACCGCTCTCTATTCAGAGCATCGCTCGCATATGTGTGCACCGCTCCGCCTGCGTGGCACACTGGCCCGTATGAGCAGCAGCACCAGTGCCACCAAAGGAGCGCGGGCCCGGGCCCGCGAAGAAGTGACCGCGGCGATCAAGGACGAGGCGCGCAGACAGCTGGCGGCCGAGGGCGCCGCCAAGCTCTCCCTGCGCGCCGTCGCCCGCGAGCTCGGGATGGTCTCCTCCGCGCTCTACCGGTACTTCCCCAGCCGTGACGACCTGCTGACCGCGCTCATCATCGACGCGTACGACTCCCTCGGCGCCGCCGCCGAGGCCGCGCACGCCGGTGTCGTCGATCAGGCCCCCGTGCGGCAGTGGACGGTGGTGTGCGAGGCGGTGCGGGAGTGGGCGCTGGCGCATCCGCATGAGTACGCGCTCATCTATGGGTCGCCCGTTCCCGGTTACAGCGCGCCGGCCACGACGGTTCGGGCCGCCGCGCGCGTGGGGCAGTTGCTGATCGACGTCGTGCGCGACGCCCACCGGGGGCGCGGGGTCGCCGTGGCGCCGCTGCCCGCCGAGTTGCGTACGGAGGGCGAGCGGCTCGCCGCGGATCTGGCGCCCGATCTGCCGCCGGCGGTGATCACCGCGATGGTGGCGGCGTGGGCGCAGTTGTTCGGGCTCGTGGGCTTCGAGGTGTTCGGACAGTTCAACCGTGTCGTGGAGGACCGCGAGGCGTTCTTCTCGCGCGCGGTGACGCAACTCGCCCATGGGGTCGGACTGTTGCCGCAGGGCTGAGAGCTGCGGGTCGAGAGCTGAGAACTGCGGGCGACCCCCGGGGGAGCGGGGAGGCGGGAGGCAGGGAGGCCGGGCGGATCCGGTTGCCGGAGCCCTGCCTCGCGCCGCGCCGCCGCCCGCCCCTCCCGGATCGCGTACTCCCCCAGGAGTACCCGTGATCACCACGCCCGTCGGACGCCCCCGGCGCGCCCCGCCGTCTAGCGTGGCCGGCATGGACGAGCAGCACGAACGCAGGCCCGGAGGTCCGCCCTTCGCACGGGGCGGGCCGCCGATGTGGCGGCACGGGCCGCCCTGGTGGAACGCCGGGCCCGAAGAGGGCGAGAGCCGTCGCCTGCCCTGGCTGACGACGCTCGCGCTCACCGCCTTCGTCCAGATCGGCTCGGGCTTCGCCGGGCACGGCCAGCCCGGCCGCGAGGCGCTGACCCCGTTCGGCCGCGTGCTGCTGTTCCTCGCGACGGCGGTCCTGCTGCTGCGCCACCGCCACCCGGTGGCCGTCGCCTACGCCACCGCAGGGGTGACGCTGGTCTACATCGGTGCCGGATTCCCGTACGGGCCGGTCTTCCTGGCCGTCGCCGTGAGCTGCTTCGCCGCGGTCGTCGCCGGGCACCGGAGGGCCGCCTGGGGAGCCGTCGGCGCGCTCTGGGCCGGGCATCTGCTGATCGCGCACTGGCTCTACGCGTGGCTGCCGCCCGGCGACGACGGCGCCCGTTCCTGGGGCGAGGAGATCCCGGTCGCCGTCTGGGTCGTCGCGATCGTCGCCGTGTCCGAGCTGGGCCGCGTACGCCGTGAGCAGTGGGCCAAGGAGCGCGCCGAGCGCGCGCAGGCGGCCCGGCGGCGCGCGGACGAGGAGCGGCTGCGCATGGCGCGCGAACTGCACGACGTCCTCGCGCACAGCATCTCCGTCATCAACGTCCAGGCGGGCGTCGGCCTCGCCCTGCTCGACTCCGACCCCGAGCAGGCCCGTACCGCGCTGACCACGATCAAGGCCGCGAGCAAGGAGGCCCTCGGGGAGGTGCGCCAGGTCCTGGACACCCTGCGGGCCCCGGGCGAGGCGCCCCGCGCCCCCGCCCCCGGCCTCGACCGGCTGCCCGAACTCGTCGAGCAGGCCCGCAGCACGGGCCTGGCCGTCGACGTCACCACCGAGGGGACGCCCGTCAGGCTGCCGCCCGGCGCGGACCTCGCCGCGTTCCGCATCGTCCAGGAGGCCCTGACGAACGTCGTACGCCACTCCGGATCGCGCCACGCGCGCGTGCTGGTCCGTCACGACCGGGGCGCGCTCACCCTGCGGATCGACGACGACGGTCCCGCCACCGGCGCCGACGCGGGCGGCAGCGGCAACGGGCTCGCCGGGATGCGGGAGCGCGCCGCGGCCCTTGATGGCACGATCGAGGCGGGCCCGCGCCCGGACGGCGGCTTCCGGGTGACCGCTGTGCTGCCGCCGGCGGCGGGGCGCGGCCCCCGGGCCGGTACGGCACCTCGGGAGGACCAGTGATCCGCGTACTGCTCGCCGACGACCAGTCCCTGGTCAGGGCAGGCTTCAAGGCGCTCCTCGACGCGCAGTCGGACATCGGGGTGGCCGGGGAGGCCGCGGACGGGGAGGAGGCGCTCCGGCTGGTGCGGGAACTGCGCCCCGACGTCGTCCTGATGGACATCCGCATGCCGCTGCTCGACGGGCTCGCCGCCACCCGCCGGATCACCGAGGAGCCGGGCCTCCAGGAAGTGAAGGTGGTCATGCTCACCACCTTCGAACTCGACGAGTACGTCTTCGAGGCGATCCGTTCCGGAGCCTCGGGCTTCCTCGTCAAGGACACCGAGCCGGACGAACTGCTGCGCGCGGTAAGGGCGGTGGTGGAGGGTGACGCGCTGCTGTCGCCGGGGGTGACCCGCCGGCTCATCGCCGAGTTCGCGGCCCGCTCCAAGGAGCCGGCGGCCGCCGACGCGCTCGCCGGCCTCACCGAGCGCGAGCGGGAGGTGATGGGCCTGGTCGGCATCGGCCTGTCGAACGAGGAGATCGCCCGCCGTCTTGTCGTCAGCCCCCTCACCGCCAAGACGCACGTGAGCCGGACCATGGTGAAGCTGGGTGCCCGCGACCGGGCCCAGCTCGTGGTCCTCGCCTACGAGTCGGGCTTGGTGCGGCCGGGCTGGCTGGGCTGAGCGGGCGTAGGGCGGCGCGGTGCCGGGCCGGTCGTCGGGCGGTCGGCGCGGCGGCGCGCTCGCGCGGACGCCCGCCCGTGCCGCAGGAGGATGACCGCCACGGTCGTGACGAAGACGGCGGCCGCGGCGAGGAGGCCGGCCCGGTGCAGGACGCCCTTGGCGGGCGAGGTCACGCCGAAGAAGTCGGCGGGTGCCGAGACGGCGAGGAACACGACGGCCGCGAGCCCCGTGGCGACGAAGAGGGCGTAGCCGATCTCCACGGTGGTCGCGTCCCGCTCGCCCTGCGTCCTGCGTCCCATCTGTTCAGTGTCGGGAAAGTGCTCCCGTGCGGCAAGCAATTGCCTTACGGGAGTGGCGTGTTGAGCGATTCGACGAGCACCGCACCGGATGTATATGCATGTGCAATTAATGACGATGCAACAAACAGCCGGAATTCTGCTACCGTGCGGTGGCATGGCGGCGAAAACGGCCGAGCAGGGGCTCGTGGATCAATGGCGCGACATCCTCGCGGTGCATGCGCGCACACTGTGCGAACTCGACCGTGAGCTGCATCCGCACGGACTCGGGGCGAGCGACTTCGAGGTCCTCGACGTCCTGGCGGAGGGGTCGTCGGACGACGGGGGCTGCACGTTCCGCGTGCAGGAGATCTCCGCGCAGGTCCACTTGAGCCAGAGCGCGCTCTCCCGTCTCATCGGGCGTCTGGAGAAGGACGGCCTCGTGGAGCGGGGCATGTGCAGCGAGGACCGGCGGGGCGTGCGCGTCTCCCTCACCGACAAGGGGCGCACCCTCCACCGCGAGGTGCGGCCCGTGCAGCGGGCGGTCCTCAAGAGGATGCTCGCCGCCTCGGGCGACTGACGGGCGCCCCACCGCGCCCGCAGCGCCGGATCCGGCCGCTCGCGCGGCCTCAGCTCATGACGATGGCCGACCGTTCCCGCCACAGGTCCGCCAGCGTGCGGTCACCCGTGACCTCGGGGAACGGCAGCCGGTTCCACAGCGCCGGATAGAGCCGCGCCGCGGGCCCCGCCACCTCGCAGTCCGCCGGGGCCGTCGCGCCGCGTTCCGTGACCGGCTGCCCCTCGGAGAGGCGCACGGTCCAGGTCCGTTCCCCGGGTGCGTCCGTGACCCGTACGCGCAGCACGCGCGGTACGTCGCTGCGCACCTGGCTCCGCTTGCGCGCGTGGAAGCCGAGCAGCAGTTCCTCGATGCCGTCCACGGCGAACGCGGTGTCGATCGGCGAGAGGGGTCCGCCGCGCGCGGACTCGGCGTCCACGCGGTGGACGGTGGTCTCGTGCGCCTGCCGCCGGGTCCAGAAGGCGAGCGCCGAGGAGGCGGGCAGAAATGTCCAGCACTCGACGTCGGAGGGCGCGGTGGTCAGCGTCTCGACCAGCCCGGCGTACCCCTCACGGAACCATGCGACGAGCGCGTCGCCGTCCTGATGGGGAAGCTCGCCCACGAGCCGGTACGAGGTGTGGCGCTCGGCGACGAACGCGGTGGCCCAGCGGTGTGCCATTCCCGTGTGCCGCAGCAGGTCCCGCACCTGCCAGCCCGGACAGGTCGGCACCTTGGCGTCGGGCCCGGCCTCCTCGGCGGCGCGGGCCAGTAACTCCCCTTCCGCGGCCACCACTTCTATGTGCTCTCGTATGTGCTCTTCCGCGTACTCCGAAATCTCCATGCCGGAAATTGTGGCGGACGAAACGACTCCGCTGTGGAGCCTCCGGACGGTGTCAGTCCGATTTCGTACGCTCGCCGTGCTCCGTGTGCCGGGTCGCGAAGCCGATGAGCGAGGCCGCGGCGGCGAGCAGCGCGACGCTCGTGAGCGCCGCGGGCAGCGAGTACCAGTCCGCCATGAAGCCGATCAGCGGCGGTCCGACCAGCATGCCGCCGTACCCGAGCGTCGAGGCGGCGGCGACCCCGCTCGGACCGGCGAGCGCGCCCGCCCGCTCCACCGCCACGGGGAAGATGTTGGCGAGTCCGAGCCCTGTGACGGCGAATCCGGCGAGGGCGAGGCCCGTCGAGGGCGCGAGCGCGCCGAGCAGCATCCCCCCGCACGCCGTCGCGCCGCCGCCGACCACCGTGCGGGTCCTGCCGAGCCGTTCGAGGAGCGCGGTGCCGGAGAGCCTGCCGATCGTCATGGCGAACGCGAAGCACGCATAGGCCGCGGCGGCGACGCCCGGATGGGCGTGCAGATCCTGCTCCAGGTGCAGCGGCCCCCAGTCCGCGATGGCGCCCTCGCCGTACGCGGTGCACAGCGCGATGAGACCGAAGACCACGACGAGCCCGCGGGTGCGGCGGTCGAGCCGGTGGGCGCCGCCGCGCGCGGCGGCGGACGAGGAGCCGGGGGTGCCGGCGGTCGTCCGGATGCGCGGCACCGCGGGGTTCCGCAGCAGTGCGGGCGCCGTCGCGGCGGTGACCGCGAGACCGGCGACGGTGATGCCGAGGAGGTGCCGGGTGGGGGAGAGGTGCCCGGCGACCAAGCCGCCGAGCCCCGCGCCGAGCATGCCGCCCAGGCTGAACGCCGCGTGGAAGCTCGGCATCACCGGCCGCCGCAGCGTGCGCACCAGGTCCACGGCCGCGCTGTTCATGGCCACGCTGATCCCGCCGTACGCGGCGCCGAAGAACAGCAGCACGAGGCCGAGCGTCAGGGCCGACCCCGTCAGGGGCGGCAGCGCCACGCTCAGGGGGAGCAGCACCGCGCAGACCACGGTCATCGGGATGCTGCCGTAGCGTCTGCACAGCCGTCCGGTCAGTGTCATCGTGACCACCGCCCCGGCGGAGACCGCGAGCAGCGCGAGCCCGAGTTCGCCTGCCGAGGCGCCGGTCTGCTCCTTGATGGCCGGGATGCGGACGACCCAACCGGCGAAGACGAAGCCGTCGAGGGCGAAGAAGACGGTGAGGGCGATGCGCAGGCGGCGGAGGTCGGGGTCGGTGGCCCCCGGCGCGGGGGCGTCGAGTTTGTTCAGTAGCGGCACAAAGTCAGAGTAGGGGTGCGCGCGGGGCGTGGACAAGCCGGTTGCGCGGTGACGTGCGGGACGGCTCGGGGAGGACCGGAAGATGACGGCACGACGGCGAGGGCATGTACGGATCATGGGAGACTCGCCCTCATGAACGGCAAGGCTGACCCCCGTGCCGAGGGGGAAGTGACCACGCGTACCCGCCTGGAGCGGGGGCGCGGCGCGTTGGGTCCCGCGCTCGAACTGGTCCACACCGGGCGCGCGCCGACCCGTGCCGTGCTCACCGCCGAACTGGGCGTCACGCGCGCCACGGCGGGCGCCGTCGCCGCCGAGCTGGAGGCGCTCGGGCTGATCCGTATCGACGCGAAGCCCAGTGCGGCGGCCGGCTCACAGGGCCGCCCTTCGCACCGGCTGTCGGTCGCGGAGGCGGGGCCCGTGGCGCTCGCCGCGCAGGTGCACGCCGACGGCTTCCGGGCCGCGCTGGTCGGGCTCGGCGGGCGCATCGTGGCGACCGCGCCCGGTTGCGAGACCATCGACGCCGATCCCGCGCAGGTCCTCGGGGCGGTCGTGGCCGCGGGCGCACGGTTGCTGCGCGAGACGGGCAGGCGCTGTGTGGGCGCGGGCCTCGCCGTGCCGTCCGCGGTCGCCGAGCCGGAGGGCACCGCACTCAACCCGCTGCATCTGGCGTGGCCCGCGGGCGCCCAGGTGCGCGAGATCTTCGCCGCCTGCGTACGTGACGCGGGCATCGGGGGACCGGCCTTCGCGGGCAACGACGTGAACCTCGCGGCACTCGCCGAGCACCGCCACGGCGCGGGCCGCGGCGCCCGCGACCTGCTGTGCGTGGCGACCGGGCACCGGGGCGTCGGCGGCGCGCTGGTCCTCGACGGCCGTCTGCACACCGGGAGTTCGGGCCTCGCCCTGGAGGTCGGCCATGTCGTCGTGAACCCCGAGGGGCGCCCCTGCCACTGCGGCGGCCGGGGCTGTCTTGACGTGGAGACGGATCCCCTCGCCTTCCTGACGGCGGCGGGCCGCGAGCCGGGACCCGAGGGCCTGCTCGTGCAGGCGCGCGAGCTGCTCAAGGGCGCGTACGGCGACCCGGCCGTGCGCTCTGCCGCCGAGGCGCTGATCGACCGGCTCGGCCTCGGCCTCGCGGGCCTGGTCAACATCCTGAACCCCGACCGGATCGTCCTGGGCGGCCTGCACCGCGCCCTCCTGGAGGCGGACCCGGAGCGGCTGCGGGCCGTCGTCGCGGACCGCAGCCTGTGGGGCCGCAGCGGCGGCGTGCCGATCCTGGCCTGCACGCTGGACCACAACAGCCTGGTGGGGGCCGCCGAGCTGGCCTGGCAGCCGGTGCTCGACGACCCCTTGGGCGCGCTGGGGTGACTAGACGGGCTGGGGCACGTCCTCCGTGGCCGGGTTCGCGGCCCCGGCGGGGTCGGGGTCGGCGGTGCGCGCCTGCGCCCTGCGGCGCAGGGCGTCCGGCACCAGCGTCACGAGCCCCAGTACGGCGAGGGCCGCGCCGATCCACAGCGGCGCCCGCAGCCCGAAGCCGTCGATGGCGGGTCCGCCGACGGACGTGGCGATGATGATGCCCAGCGTGATGAAGGACGAGTGGACGGTGTTCACCAGCGCCCGCGCGTTGCCGGTGCGCTGGACGCGGGTCACCATGGCCGGGTTCATGGTGACGCCGACGAGGCCGATGCCCAGCATGAACACGACGGCAGGGACGGTCAGTTGGGCGAGGAGCGCGAACCCGACGAGGAAGGCGAGGTTCAGCGCGAGGCCGGTGACGAGCACGGGAAGGGTGTACCGGTCGGCGAGCCGGCCGACGACGGTGTTGCCGATGACGGTGGCGGCCCCGTACGCGACGAGCAGCAGCGGCACGGTTCCGGTGGAGAAGCCCGTGATCTCGGTGAGAATCGGGTTCAGGTAGCTGAAGGCCGAGAAGGTCGCGCCGATGACGAAGGTGCTGGTGACGAGGGTCAGCCACAGCCGCGGGCTGCGGAAGGCGCCCAGCTCCTCGCGCAGGCTGCCGCCCTCCTCGGCGCCGGCCTCGGCGCTCGGCACACCGGCCAGCGTGGCGAGTGCGGCGAGCACGGTCAGCACGGTGATCGCCCAGAACGCGGCGCGCCAGCCGAAGTGTTCACCGATGACGGTGGACAGGGGCAGGCCCAGCAGGGTGCCGAGCATGAGCCCGTTGAGCGCCACCGCGACGGCGCGGCCGCGGACTTCGGGCCGGGTGAGGCGGGAGGCGAGCGAGATGGAGACGCCGAAGAAGGCCTGCGAGGCGATGCCGGTGAGGACGCGGGCGACCAGCATGGTGGGGTAGTCCGGCGCGAGGGCGGCGAGCACGTTGCCCGCGAGGAAGATGCCGAACAGCACCATCAGGGCGGTCTTCTGACGGAGCTTCAGTACGGCCACTGTGAGGAAGGGGCCGCCGAGGGCCATCGCCGCCGCGAAGGCGGTGATGAGGTAGCCGACCTCGGGAATGGTGGCGTCGAGTCCGTCGGCCATCTGCGGCATCAGTCCTGCGACCACGAATTCGCTGGTCACCATGGCGAAGATGCCGAGGGCCAGTACGTAGACGGCGCGGGGCATGGGTGGGCTCCTGTGGGGACGAGTATTGGATGGATCAGTACAAAAAAAGGGCGTGCAGGGGTACGCCGGGGCCGACAGGTGCGGCCCGGGAGGGGGGTGAAAGGGCGGTGGCGCGGCCGGTTCAGGCCAGTGCGTCGAGAGCGGTCTCCGCGATGGCTTCCAGGGCGGCGCGGTCGGCGCCGCCCTGTGCGGAGACGCGCATGCCGCCGATGACGGCGTTGAGGTAGCGGGCGAGGGTGTCCGCGTCCCGCTTCGACGTGATGTCGCCGTCCCGCTGGCCGGACCGGATCGTGGCGCCCAGTGCGGCGAGCCGGGCCGCGAGGTCGCGCTCCAGCATCCCGGTGGCCTCGGGGTCGCGCCCGGCGAGCTCGACGGTCGTGTTGACCGTGAGGCAGCCGATGCTGTGGCCGTCGCGGCGCATCTCGAACTCCCCGTCGATGACACGGGTGAACAGCGCGCGCAGCCGGTCCGTGGCCGACCGCTCCACGTCCTCCAGGATCTCGATCTGGCCGGTGTTCATCATGGTCATGTAGCGGGCCAGGGCACGCCTGAAAAGGTCGTGCTTGCTGCTGAACGTGTTGTAGATGCTGCTGCGGCCCAGGCCGGTGGCTTCGCACAGGTCCTGGGTCGAGGTGGCCTCGTAGCCGTTCGCCCAGAAAGCGCGCATCGCCGCGTCCAGGGCCCGCTCCTCGTCGAAAGTCCTCGGTCGGGCCATGTCGGTACCGTACCTGTTTTGGAACGAGCGGTGCAATAAGAAGATCGGCGTTACCGGTTAAGTTGGAGTACTAGTAACACCGCCGTCCGGTACGGCACAGGAACGAGCGCCGGTACGGCACATGACCGAGTGGCCCCGGCGGGGCCGGGCCGGACGAGAGCGGCGGAAGGTCACATGCCGGGGGCGTTCCGGCGGCGGTTGTCGCACGATGTGTGCGCGGGGTCTTCCCGTGATGCCGTGCGGGTTCACCATGTACCTCCTCCCACTGGCACTTCGGAGGAGGCCACGATGCGTCGACTCATCGCAGCCGTCGTCCTCTCGGTCCTGACGCTCGGCACCACGGTCGCGTGCGGTGGTGACGACGGCGATGTCGTCACGAAGCCGAAGAGCAAGACCCCGGCTGCCAAGGACAGTTCGACGTCCGCGAAGCCCGACGGCGGGGGAGGCGAGCCGGACGCGGGCAAGGCCGCGGTCGGCGACACCGTCTCGCTGAAGGGCCTCAAGCGCGGCTCGCGGATCGACGCGACCGTCGAGGATTTCGTCGACCCGGCGAAGCCCGCGAACGCCGTGCTCAAGCCGGCCGCGGGCAAGAAGTGGGTCGCCGCCCGGCTCAAGCTGGTCAACAAGGGTGCCAAGGTCTACGAGGACGCGCCGATCAACGGAGCCCAGGTCGCCGACAAGACCGGCCAGCGCTTCCCCGGGGTCATCGGGGAGGTCACGGCGGGACCGGCGATGGCCACCCCCGTGAAGATCCCGTCCGGTGAGGCGGCGCGCGGCTGGGTGACCTTCGAGGTCCCCCAGGCATCCGTCGTCACCAGCGTGCAGTGGACGCCCGACTCGGGCTTCTCCGCCGACACCGGCCAGTGGCAGGTCGACTGACGCGGTCCCCGGGGTCTACGGCCACTCCACCCCGAACGCCCGTCCCGGATTCACCGTCAGGATCCGCGCCACCGCCTCCTCGCCCACGGCGAGTTCGAGGCGCGGGCGCACCCTGCGCAGCAGATGCGGCATTCCGGGGCCGCCGTGCACCGACCGCGCCGCCGACGTCGTCGTGTCGCCGCCGAGCAGCACGCGATCGCCGAAGCCCGCCTCCGTCAGCGCGCGCACCGCGTCCGGCATGCGCCAGTCCGTCGCGTGATGGGCGCGCGAGGGGCCGTCGAAGGCGAGGTGGGCGCCCGACCGCGCGGCCTGGTGGTGGGTGGCGAGGTCGGGGCAGCGGTTGAGGTGGCCGAGGATCACGCGATGCGCGGGCACGCCCAACTCGTCGCAGAGCAGGTCGAGTACGTCCAGCGCCCCCGTACCCAGCTCCAGGTGGACGGCGATCGGCGCGCCTGTCGCGTGGTGCGCCTCGGCCGCCGCCGTCATGGTCCAGCGGGCGTGGGCGTCGAGTCCGTGGAAGCCGCCCGCGACCTTGATCATCCCGGCGCGTACGCCCGAATCCCCGATGCCTTCGGTCAGTTCGCGTACGAACAGGTCCGCCAGGCCTCGCGCACGCAGCCGGTCGAGCAGCTCCTGCGTGTAGTGCGCGGCTTGGTGCAGGCCCGTCGAGGCGACCAGGTGCACCCCCGCAGCGCGTGACAGCTCGGGCAGCCGCTCGGCGTGGCGCCCCATGCCGTGCGGGGTCCACTGGATGACGCTCCGCCCGCCCGCCGCGCGGAACGCGGCCAGCTCGCCGGCCGCCGCGTCCGCCGAGTCCATTTCCTGGCCCGGGAGTTGTGGACTGCGGATGAAGAGATGGTCGTGGGCATCACAGAGGCCGAGGTCCGCCGGGTCGATGTCGCCGAGTACCGTCCGCACGGTCGCGGAGGGTGCCGGGACATTCCGGGGCTCAGGATGGTTCGCCGGTGCCGATGCTGATGCCGATGCCGGTGCCGGGGAAGCAGAGGGCGAGGGTGAGGGGTTCGCGTGGCTCACCACTGTCGTCCCCGCCCCAGCTCGGCCCGCTCCGGCGACGACACATGCAGCACCTGGAAGACGTCACCGGTGCCCACGGGCGACTCGTGGTCCCAGAGGGAGAAGGTCACGGCCTCCCAGGTGTGCGGATCCACGGCGGTCAGGGCGCCCACCGACCCACTCCGCTCCGCCAACCGGACTGCTTCGTCGGCGAGTTCGGCGGCGAATTCCGGGAGCCGCGCCGAGACGGGAACGCTCCGGCGGTGCCGGACGGCCGCCCGCGGCACGGACCCGGCCGCGTCCCCCTCCTCGTACGCGAGCACCGTCCAGTGCCGCACCTCCGGGCGCCCGAAGTCGTCGCTGAGCCCCTGGAAGCCGGGCCCCCAGAGGAAGGAGTTCATGCCCCCGGGCGTGTTCCAGAGGTAGAACGGCGCGTACTGGTTCACGGGCGAGCCGTCCCTGCCCCGCTCGCGCATCAGGTAGGCCTTGAACCCGAGCCCGGGGAACTCGTCCAGCAGGTGGCCCTTCGACGCGACACGGCGGCGGATGATCCCCATGTCGTAGTCGGCGGGCAGGGTCATCTCGTACTGCATGGCATGCATGGCGTACTTCCTTGGGCGCAGGGTCAGTTGGGGTAGGTGTCGGCGTCCACGTGCGCGTCCCAGTCGACGGTCGTGCCGTCCTCGGCGGCCTCGACCGTCGCCAGGTGCGTCATGAACGAGCGCGGCCCCGCGCCGTGCCAGTGCGCCTCGCCGGGCTCGATCCAGACGGTGTCGCCCGCGCGGATCGGCTCCACCGGGCCGCCCGCGCGCTGCACGAGCCCCTCGCCCTCGGTGACGTGCAGGACCTGGCCGTGCGGGTGACTGTGCCAGGCGGTGCGGGCGCCGGGGGCGAAGTGGACGCTGAACATGCGCAGTCGGGACGGGGCCGGGGGAGCGGCGATCTCGTCGAGCCAGACGGTTCCGGTGAAGTGCTCCGCGGGGCCCCGCGCGCTGTCGGGACGGTTCCTGGTGATGTGCAACGTACGTGTCCTCTTCGGGAGTCGTGGTCGTGGCGGGCTGGTCGGGGGCGGAGGTGACCTAGCCGGTGGTGCGCACGGCGGCGAGCAGCGCGAGCAGCCCGCGCGCCGCCGTGTCGAACGCCGCGGGCGAGCCCGACGAGCGGGCCAGGACATAGCCGCCCTGCACCGTCGCGACGATCGTCGAAGCGGTCTCCCGCGGATCGAGTGCCTGCGTGAACTCGCCCTGGGCGCGGCCCTCTTCGACGATCGCGGCGAGCCGCTCGCGCAGCCAGTCGATGGTCTCGGTGACGGGCGCGCGCAGGTCGTCGCTCGCCATGACGTCCGGGTCCATCGTGAGCCGCCCGACCGGGCAGCCCTTCAGCACATCGCGCTCGCGCAGCAGATACGCCTCGATGCGGGCGTACGCCGATCCCGCGCCGCCCAGGGTGTCCTCCATGGTGGCGCGCAGCTCCTCGGCCGTGCGGCGGATCGCGGCGAGCGCGAGGTCGGGCTTCCCGCCGGCGAAGTGGTGGTACATGCTGCCCTGCCCCACGCCCGAGAGCTGCTGGATGGCCTTGGGGCTCGTACCGACGTAACCCCGCTCCCACAGCAGCTCGCGGGTGGACTCGATCAGGCGCTCCGAAGTGCTCATGCGCTCACTGTACATACTAGTAGGTACAGAGATCCAGGCGGGTGGGAGCAGTCGGGTGCGCCGTACGTACTCCCGAGGTGGTACGCGGGGTGCCGCTGGCTGTACGACGACGTCAGGGGGGTGCCGGGGCGAGGTTGGAGGCATCGCGGAAACCGCTTCGAAGGAGATGACCTCAGATGCACACCCTGGCGCAATGGGACGGCGGGCCCGGCCCGTGGATCCTCTTCTTCCCGCTGATCTGGGCCGCCGTCGTGATCGGCGCGGTCACCCTGCTCCGCCGCACCGTGTGGCGCGGCCGGCGCGGACCGTTCCGCGCCGGAGCCGACACGGCCACCGGTGTCGACGCGAACTCGCCCATCGCCGTGCTCGGCCACCGCTTCGCCTCCGGCGAGATCGACGAGGACGAGTACTGGCGCCGACTGACCGTCCTCGACGAGCAGTTCGGCCGTACGCCCAAGGGCGGTGCCGCATGAGCACCGCGACCGGACCCACCACCCGGACCGCCCGCACCGCCGCAGCCCGCGTCACCGACGCCGTGAAGGTCTACGGCACCGGGAGCACCGCCGTACGGGCCCTGGACGGGGTGAGCGTCGGCTTTCCCGCCGGACGCTTCACCGCGATCATGGGCCCGTCGGGCTCGGGCAAGTCCACCCTCATGCACTGCGCGGCGGGCCTGGACACGCTCACCTCGGGCGCCGCCTTCATCGGCGACACCGACCTCGGCGCGCTGGACGACCGGCGCCTGACGCTGCTGCGCCGCGACCGCGTCGGCTTCGTCTTCCAGGCCTTCAACCTGGTGCCGACGCTCACCGTGGCCGAGAACATCACCCTGCCCATGGACCTCGCGGGCGTCCGGGGCGACCGTGCGTGGACGGACGCCCTCGTCGACGTCGTCGGGCTGCGCGACCGGCTCCACCACCGGCCCGCCGAACTCTCCGGCGGACAGCAGCAACGCGTCGCCGTGGCGCGGGCGTTCGCGGGCCGGCCCGACGTCGTCTTCGCCGACGAGCCGACCGGCAACCTCGACTCGCGCTCCGGCGAGGAGGTGCTGAACCTGCTCGGCCGCGCCGTGCGCCGGATGGGCCGCACCGTCGTCATGGTCACCCACGACCCGGTGGCCGCCGCCCACGCCGACGAGGTCGTCTTCCTCGCCGACGGGCGCCTGGTGGACCGCATGGAGTCACCGACGGCGGACCGGGTCCTGGACCGCCTGAAGGCGTTCGACGCGCGGCCGTCCCCCCAGCACCCGGGGACCGACGCCGACGCGGACACCGGCGCCCACTCCGCCACCGGCCCCGACACGGGACCCGGCACGCGTCCCGGCGTACGGCCCGGTTCGCGGCCCCACCGGAAGGAACCGTCGTCATGAGCTCCCTGAGGGCCTCCGCACGCATCAGCCTGTCCTCGCTGCGCGGCCACAAGCGCCGCTTCGCGGGCACCTTCCTCGCCGTCATGCTCGGCGTCGCCTTCCTGGCGGGCACCCTCGTGATGGGCGACACGCTGCGCGCCGGCTTCGACACGATGTTCGGCGACGCGACCCGCGGCACCGACGCCGTCGTGCGCAGCGCCGACAGCATCACCACCCCCGACGACAGCCAGGGCACGCGCGAGCCCGTCAGCACCGACCTCGTCGAGACGATCGAGAAGTCCGACGCGGTCGCCGCCGCCGCGCCCGCCATCCAGGGCGCGGGCCAGCTCCTCGGCAAGGACGGCGAGCCCATCGGCGGGAAGGGCCCGCCCACCCTCGCCGGCAACTGGATCGACGACACCGACCTGAACGCGTACCGACTCGCCGAGGGCCGCGCCCCGGAGAAGTCCGGCGAGGTCGTCGTCAACCGCGGCGCCGCGAAGACCGGCGACCTCAAGATCGGCGACACGACGACGTTGCGCACGCCCGACCCGGTCGAGGTGAGGATCGTCGGCCTCGCGACGTTCGGCGGCGCGGACGGCATGGCGCAGACCACCTTCACCGGCATGACCCAGGCGGACGCCGAGAAGTACCTCACCCCGAAGCCCGGCGAGGCCGCGACCATCCAGGTGCGGGCGGGTCCCGGCGTCAGCCAGCGGGAACTCGTCGACGCGCTGACTCCCGTTCTCCCCAAGGGAGTCGAGGCCATCACCGGTGAGGCGTCGGCGGCGGAGAACACCGACAACATCTCCGGCCAGTTCCTGACGCTGTTCACCGGCTTCCTGCTGGTGTTCTCCGGAGTGGCGCTGCTCGTCGCCACCTTCAGCATCCACAACACCTTCGCCATCGTCGTCGCCCAGCGCACCCGCGAGAACGCCCTGCTGCGCGCGCTCGGCGCCTCGCGCCGCCAGGTCACCGCGGCCACCCTCGTCGAGGCGAGCGCCGTCGCCGTGGTGGCGTCGGCCGCGGGCCTCGCCGGCGGCATCGGCATCGCGGCGGGCCTGCAGGCGCTCTTCCCGGCGATCGGATTCCCCTTCCCCGAGGGCGACTTGGTGATCAGTGCGCTGTCCATGCTGCTGCCGCTCGCCGTCGGCGTGCTGGTCTGCCTGGGCTCGGCGCTGCTGCCCGCCGTCCGGGCCGGCCGCACCGCGCCGCTCGCCGCGCTGCGCGAGACCGCGGTCGACCACTCGGGCGCCTCCCGGCGGCGCGCCGTCGCGGGGGTCGCCCTCGCGCTGACGGCCGTGGGGCTCGCCCTGGCCGGTGTCCTCCTCACCCCGTCGATCTGGCTGGCCGGCACCGGGGCGGTCCTCGCCCTCGCCTCGTTCGTGGTGCTCGGCCCGGTCGCCTCCACGCATGCCGTACGCGTCCTCGGCGGCCCGCTGGACCGGCTGCGCGGCGTCACCGGCGGTCTCGCGCGGCGCAACGCCCTGCGCAGCCCCAGGCGGACGGCCGCCACCGCGAGCGCGCTGATGATCGGCGTGGCCGTCGTCTGCCTCTTCACGGTCTTCGGTGCCTCGCTGAAGGCCACGATGGACCAGACGGTGAACCGCTCCTTCGCGGGCGACGTCGCGGTCAGCACCCCCGGCTTCGGCGCGGGCGGCAGCGGCCTCAGCCCGAAGCTGGCCCCCGCGCTGGCCGAACGCCCCGAGGTCGAGACCGCCGTCGGCCTCGGCAAGGGCGCCGCGCGGGTCAACGGCGAGGGCCGCGCCCTGACCGTCACCGACCCCGCTCCCTTCGCCGACTCCTTCGAGCTCGGCAGGGTCGAGGGCTCTCTCGACGCGCTGGGCGACGACGGCATCGCGATCACCCGCTCCGAGGCGGAGAAGCAGGGTCTCGAGGTCGGTTCCCGGGCCCGACTGGCCTTCACCGACGGCAAGAAGGAGACTTTCACGGTCCGCGCCGTCTACGGCCGCTCGGAGCTCGCGGGCGACTACGTCATCAGCCGCGCGGCCTGGGCGCCGCACCGCGCCCAGGACGCCGACAGCCTGGTCTCCGTCACCTTCAAGGACGGCGTCGGCACGGCGGACGGCAAGGCGGCCGTGGCCAGGACCGCGCGGGACTACGGCAATCCGGACGTGCAGACGCGCGGCGAGTACGCGCGGTCGGCGGCGGGCGGCATCGACATGATGCTCACCCTCGTCTACGCCCTGCTCGCCCTCGCGGTGCTCATCGCCCTGCTCGGCATCGCCAACACGCTGACCCTCGCGATCCACGAACGGACCCGGGAACTGGGCCTGTTGCGGGCCGTCGGCCAGACCAGGGCGCAGCTGAGGGCCATGGTCCGCTGGGAGTCGGTGCTCGTCGCCGCCTTCGGCACGGCGGGCGGGCTCGTGCTCGGCGGGTTCCTCGGCTGGGTGCTCGTCAAGGCGTCCGACGGGACGAGCGAGAGCTCCTTCGCGTTCGCCGTCCCGCCGGTGCAGCTCGTGGTGGTCGCCCTGGTGGGCCTGGCCGCGGGCGCCTTGGCGGGCCTGCGTCCGGCTCGGCGGGCGGCGCGCCTCGATGTGCTGCGGGCCATCGCCACCGAATGACGTACAGCGAAGTGCCGTACGACGTAGTGCCGTACGACGTAGTGCCGTACGACGTAGTGCCGCACGACGACGCGGCGTACCGCGCGAGCGGCACGGGACACGTCACCGCCCGGTCAGCCGACAACGGCCGACCGGGCGGGAGTCTTCGCGATCGCCCCGCACACGGGATACGAGGGCAGGGCCACCGCGGGGCAGGGGGCGGGCAGCGTGAACCAGACGGTCTTTCCCGCGTCGCCCTGCGGGCGCACTCCCCAGCTCTCGCTGACCGCCGCGACCATCGCGAGCCCCCGTCCGCAGGTGGCGAAGGGGTCCGCGTCGTGGAGCTGGGGGAGCCGGGGATCGTGGTCGTGCACGGAGACGGTGAGCCGGTCGAGCAGCAGCTCGATCTCCACGGTGCACATCTTGTCCGGCTTGGCATGGCGGTGAACATTGGTGAGCAACTCGGTGACACCGAGCGCTGCCTGGTCTATCAAGGGATCCAGATGCCAGTAGCGCAACTGCGCAGATACGATTCTGCGGACCTGGCCGATCCGCGACGGCAGGGCTTGGAGCTCTACCGTGCAATGCCTGCTTGGCTGGCTGATCACGGTTGCGACTCCCCGAAATGAGGTCCGGAAGAAGACGACGTTCGGATCCAGCAGGGGCCGCGTGGTCTGCCGCCTGCTGTATGGCCGGCGGGCTGGTTCGCAGCGTCATCGCCGGTAAACCCAGAGTGATGTGAGACCAGAGTGGCCCAGGGGGTGCGGGCGTGCAAGTCGCGCCGGGCGCCGTGGGCCCGCTTCAGCCTCGCGGACGGCTGTGTTCCGAGGCGCTGCGCACCGCCTCGATGAACCGGCGCACCGTCGGAGGGCCGGTCTCGCCGGGACCCGGATCGTGATCGCCGAGGGTGAGCAGGTAACGCGTGCCGTTCACGTCGGCGAGGGCCCGGTCATCTGCGGCGAACCACGGTTTTCCCGCGCGCACGGCCTGTACCGGCGCGCTGTCGATCTCCGTGCCGTAGCTGGTGAGCAACTCCAGCCGGCCGTCGGTGATACGGACCTGCCCGGCCCGTGTCAGAGAACGCAGCCGCCGCCCGATCCGTACGCCCGTAGCCGTGAATTCCGGCTCCGCCATGACGCTCTGCCCCCTTGCGCTCGTGTGCGCCGGTCCGATCGGGACCGGCGTCCCGTGCGGTGCAGTCTGCACGCACCGGGCGTCGAGCACCAGTGCGCATGTAGACGCCGCCCCGGCGTGCGGACCGGCGCACGAAGGCTCGCCAGGGCGCTCGTACAGGGCCTGCGCCAGCAGTGTCTTTGAGGTGCTCAAAGGTGTGTTTATGCAGGTGAGAAGCGTGCGGAGGGTGTTTAAGATCGAGGTGTACGGCCGCGTCGAATCGCGTCCGGCACGACGCGAAGGAGCCCCGCCGTGAGCACCACACAGCAGGATCGGGCCGACGAGCCGATGCCCACACTCGACGTAGACCGCAGCGACGCCGAGTACCGCGCCTGGCTCAAGGAAGCCGTCCGAAAAGTCCAGGCCGACGCCAACCGTTCCGCCGATACGCACCTGCTGCGCTTCCCCCTGCCCGAACAGTGGGGGATCGACCTGTACCTCAAGGACGAGTCGACCCACCCCACCGGCAGCCTCAAGCACCGGCTGGCCCGCTCGCTGTTCCTCTACGGCCTGTGCAATGGCTGGATCAGGCCCGACCGGCCGGTGATCGAGGCGTCAAGCGGCTCGACGGCCGTCTCCGAGGCGTACTTCGCGAAGCTGATCGGTGTGCCCTTCATCGCGGTGATGCCGCGCACGACCAGTGCGGAGAAGTGCCGACTGATCGAGTTCCACGGCGGACGATGCCACTTCGTGGACGATTCGCGCACGATGTACGCCGAGTCCGCCCGCCTCGCCGTCGAGACCGGCGGCCACTACATGGACCAGTTCACCTACGCGGAGCGGGCCACCGACTGGCGGGGCAACAACAACATCGCCGAATCGATGTACCAGCAGCTGAGGCTGGAGCGCTACCCCGAGCCCACCTGGATCGTCGCCACCGCGGGCACCGGCGGCACCTCGGCGACGATCGCGCGCTACGTCCACTACATGCAGCACGACACCCGCATCTGTGTCGCCGACCCGGAGAACTCCTGCTTCTTCGACGGCTGGACGAAGGACGACCCGGACGCCACGAGCGACTGCGGCTCCCGCATCGAGGGGATCGGCAGGCCCCGCATGGAGCCGAGCTTCGTGCCCGGCGCGATCGACCGCATGATGAAGGTGCCCGACGCGGCGTCCGTCGCCGCCGTACGCGCCCTGGAGGGGGCCATCGGCCGCAAGGCGGGCGGCTCGACCGGCACCGGCCTGTGGAGCGCCCTGAAGATCGTCGCCGAGATGGTGGCCGCGGGCCGCACCGGCAGCGTCGTCACGCTGATCTGCGACGGCGGCGACCGCTATCTGGACAAGTACTACTCGGACGCGTGGTTGGCCGAACAGGGTCTGGACATCGCGCCGTATGAGCAGGCGATCGAGACGCTGCTCGCCACGGGGGAGTGGCCCCGGTAGTCGCGGCGGCGCGCCCCGCGGGGGAGCGGCCCGGGTGGCCGGAGCGGCCCCCTCAGGCCTTGGCCGGGAGCGGCCCCCCTCAGGCCTGCGCCGTCGCGAGCCGCTTGTCCAGGGCCGTGACGGCGTCGCGGAACGCCCGGCCGAGCTCTGGGCGGCCGACCCTGAGGGCGCCGCGGAAGAGCGCGGGACCGTCCGCGGCGAAGGTCCACTGGACGCGTGTGCCGGTGCCGGCCGGGGTGAGCCGCCACTCCTCGACGAGAGCGCGCGGTCCGGGTGCGTTCGTCACGTCGACGCGGTAGGCGTACCGCGCGGGTGCCTCGTCGGCCAGGATCGACTCCTGGAAACGGGTGCCGCCCTTGAGGCGGACTTCGCGGCCCTTGCCGCCGTCGGTCGGCCGGCACAGGGTGACGGCGGTGAACCACTGCGGCCAGCCCACGACGTCGTCGGCGAGCGCGCGGTGGACCGCCTCCGGCGGCGCGCTCACCTCGCGCGCGAAGACCAGACGCAGCGGAGCGGACTCGACGAAGTCGAGCCCCACGGGACTCAGTCGGCGTGCCATCGAACTCTGCCCCCCAGCGGAACGGGACGGTTGACGTGGACGGCCGCGGTCCTCGGCCGTCGCCGGACCGGGCACCGACACCTTAGCTGGCGGACCGTCAGATGTCTGTGGCGGCCTCGGAGTTCGCGACGGGACCGGAGTCCCTGGCCCCCTCGGGGCGCGCCGTGCCCGCGGCGCCGTCGACGCCCGCCGCACCGTCGGCGTCCCCTGCCGTCGGCCGCTCGCCCGTCACCACGAGCCGGTTGAGGTGCTCGGAGATCTCCGCGCGCGCCTCCGCGGGCAGCCCCGCGTCGGTCACCAGCGTGTCGACCTGCGCGAGCGTGGCGAACGAACTCAGGCCCACCGTCCCCCACTTGGTGTGGTCCGCGACCACCACCACGCGCCGCGCCGACTGCACCAGACGCCGGTTCGTCTCCGCCTCGGCCAGGTTCGGCGTCGAGAGGCCCGCCTCCAGCGATATGCCGTGCACACCGAGGAAGAGCACGTCGAAGTGGAGCGCCCCGATCGCCTGGTCGGCGACCGGGCCCACCAGCGAGTCGGAGGGCGTGCGCACGCCACCGGTCAGGACGACCGTCGCCGCGCCCTGCCGCTGCCCTGAGGTGCGCTGCGCGGAGTGGAAGACGTCCGCCACCCGCACCGAGTTCGTCACCACCGTCAGATCCGGTACGTCCAGGAGATGGTGCGCCAGCGCGTAGGTCGTCGTGCCGCCGGACAGCGCGATCGCCGTGCCCGGCGACACCAGGGTCGCCGCGGTCCGCGCGATGTCCTCCTTGGCGCTCAGCTCCAGGCCCGACTTGGCCTCGAACCCCGGCTCGTGCGTGCTCGCCTCGACCACCGGCACCGCGCCGCCGTGCACCTTCTCCAGCACGCCCTGCCGGGCCAGCGCGTCGAGGTCGCGACGGACCGTCATGTCCGACACACCGAGCTTGCGGGTCAGTTCGTTGACACGGACGCCGCCCCGGCGGCGCACCTCGTCGAGGATCAGGGCACGGCGCTGCTCGGCGAGGAGGTTCTGATTGTCGCTCACGCCCGGTCCGGCCCTTCTGCCTCGTCACACCCCGCGCGCCCGCCCGGCGCGCTGCCTCATCCTCGCATGTGCCGCCGCCCGTCGTGCCACCGCCCACGAGCCGGACGCACCGCCGCACATCCGGTGAACCGTGCCACCCGGAAAGGGGAGATTGCGTGACGAGGGGTGCGCACGGGGCCGCGACCCGAGATCCTTGTCCTCTCACAACGCGCAGCTCGGGGGAAGCGGAACAGTGGAGCGTGCCACACAGGACGAGACCGCCCTGGAACTCCTGGTCCACGGAGTCGGGGGAACCACACCGGAGAAGATGCTGGACGATCCGCGCACCGTGCGGGTCTCCGGCGACGAGACGGCGGCCGTCTTCCGCCGCACCGAGGACGCCGACGCCGAGCGGCGCCCCGACGACTACCGCGGCAAACCGGTCCCCGAGGCCTACGTCTGGTGCAACCTCACCTCGGGCAACGGCTCCCGTGCCCTGTGGCTCCTGCTGCTGCCCTTCATGGTGGTCAACCTCGCCCACTGGATGCGGCCCACCTCGCGCCACCGCAAACGCCTCGTCCGCACGTACGGCCTCCTCGTGCGCCTGGTCGGCCTCACCCTGACCGTGCTGCTCGTCGCCGCCGCCTGCGAGGTGGCCCTCGACCTCACGGCCTGGCAGTGCGCGGGCACCCCCGCCTGCGCCGCCGACCGCGCCTGGCTCGGCTTCCTGGCGACCGACGCGTCCGGAGAGGGCGGCTGGTGGTCCCAGCCCGGCCGCCGCCTCGCCCTCGCCGCCGCCGTGCCCGCCGCGCTCACCGGCCTGCTCTGGTACCTCTCCCACCGCACCTGGAGCGCGTACGAGTCCCAGCAGCCGCTGCCCCACCAGCCCGACCCGGAGGAGGAGACGAGCCGCACCGCGCTCGGCAGGCCCGGCTTCTGGTACGGCCGGCGCCTGGTGGCCCGGCTGCGCGCCGCCCACACGGCCGCGGGGCTGCTCACCGTCGCCGCGGCGGTCGGCACCTCGGCCGCGCGGCACGACCGGCGCCCCTCCGGGCCCGCCCTGCTGGACGTGCTCGGCTGGGCCCTGGACGCGACGCTCGTCCTGGGCGGCGCCGTGGTCGTCTGGGTGGTGTGCCGCAGGGGGCGCAGCGAGAACAGGCTCGACCGCAGGCTGGACCGGACGCTGGTGCGCCTGCTCCCGCTGGGCGCGCTCGTCGTGCTCGTGCTCACCCTGCTGTACGCGGGCTGGTCACGCCCCGAGTGGCGCTCCGAGGGCAGGCTGCCGGGCGACGCCACGTTCGGCGGCATCGCGCTCGTCCAGGGCCTGCTGGTCGTCGGCCTCGCGGTGGTCGCCCACCTCCTGCACCGCACCTCGCCCGACGCCCGCACCGCCATCCGCGGCTTCGGCGGCCCCGCCGTCGCCATGCTGTCCTGCGCGCTCGGCGGAGTGATGTCCGGCGGGGGCGCCCAGCGCGTCGCCGACTGGCTGGACGGCACCCAGGGCTCGATCGACGGGCCGCCCGTGCTGCTCACCTGGCAGGCATCCGTGATCCCGCCGCTCCTGGTGGTCGTCGCGGTGCTCTGCGCCTGGTTCGGGGTGCAGACGGTGCGCCGCAAGCGCCGCGAGATGACACGGATCCCGCTGGACTACCCCGACGAGCCCACGGACTCCACACGCACCCGCCGCATCGCCGGCACCCGCGCGCGTGCCGCCCTGACCGACCGCGCGCCCCTGCTCGTCGGCATCATCTCCGCTGTGACGCTGCTGCTCGGCGCCGCGGCCCTCACCGGCGCGTGGCTGACGGGCCGGACGCCGGAGCAGACCGCCCAGGGCACCCCCGACGTCGTGGAAGGCGCCGCGGAGACCGCGCAGGCGCTCGGCTCCTGGCTGATCGGCTTCGGCTTCATACTGTTCGTCACCTGGGGCCGCCGCGCCTACAAGGACCCCTCGGCCCGCCGCACCATCGGCATCCTCTGGGACGTCGGCACGTTCTGGCCGCGCGCCGCCCACCCCTTCGCCCCGCCCTGCTACGCCGAGCGCGCGGTGCCCGACCTGACCTGGCGCATGGCCGCCTGGACGCGCGCGACACAGGCCACCGGCGGCCGCCTCGTCCTCTCCGGCCACTCGCAGGGCAGCGTCCTCGCGGCGGCCGCCGCCTGGCAGCTGCGCCCCTCGGTCCGCAGGCGCGTCGCCCTGCTCACCTACGGCTCGCCCCTGGAACGTCTCTACGGCCGCTGGTTCCCCGCGCACTTCGGCCCGGCGGCCCTGATGTCCCTGCACCGCGAGGTCGACTGCTGGCGCAATCTGTACCGCGTCACCGACCCGATCGGCGGCCCCATCCAGCTGCCCGGCGACTGCGGCCCGCAGGTCGACCGCCCCGCCCTCAAGGACCCCCTCGCCTACGGGCGTACGGAGGAGCACCCGCTGCCCGCCCCGATCCTCGGGCACAGCGACTACCAGGCCGACCCGGCCTTCGCCGAGGAGCGCGCACGGCTCCTCGCCCGTCTGAAGCCGGGCGTGCCCTCCCCGCGCCCCTCGGCGGCGGAGCCGGTCACACCAGGTCCGGCAGATCCTCCGGATACAGCAGCGTGAGGTCGTCCGTGCTCGGCTCGCCGAACTGGGCGACCCGGCCCGCGTGCCGCTCCACCATCGCCTCGAACGTCTGGCGCGCGGTGCGGCCGTTGCCGAACGCGGGCCCCTTGGGCAGGACCGTGAAGTACTTCAGGAGCGCCTCGGAGGTGCCCGTGCCGAGGCGGTACTCGTGCTCGTCGGCCTGCTGCTCCACGATGTGCAGCAGCTCCTCCGGCACGTAGTCGCTGAAGGTGATGGTCCGTGAGAAGCGGGACGCCACACCGGGGTTGACGGACAGGAAGCGCTGCATCTCCGCGGTGTAGCCCGCGACGATCACCACGACGGCCTCGCGGTGGTCCTCCATCAGCTTCACGAGCGTGTCGATGGCCTCACGGCCGAAGTCGCGCCCGGAGTCCTCGGGCGAGAGGGCGTACGCCTCGTCGATGAACAGCACACCGCCGCGCGCCCGGTCGAAGGCCTCCTGGGTGCGGATCGCCGTCGAGCCGATGTGCTCGCCGACCAGGTCGACGCGGGACACCTCGACGAGGTGGCCGCTCTCCAGGACGCCGAGGGAGGCGAGGATCTCGCCGTAGAGCCGGGCGACGGTCGTCTTGCCGGTGCCGGGGGAGCCGGTGAAGACCAGGTGGCGACGGACGGAGGCGGCCTTGAGGCCGGCCTGCTGCCTGCGGCGGCCCACCTCGATCATGTCGGTGAGGGCCCGCACCTCGCGCTTGACGCTGTCGAGGCCGACCAGGGCGTCGAGTTCGCCGAGTACCTCCTGGGAGGCGCGGGCGGACTTCTCGGCCGCGGGCGCCGGGGCGGGCGCGGAGGGCTGCTGGGCAGGCTGGGCGGGCACGGCGCCGAGCAGCCCGACGGTCTGCGTGGCCGTCTGCGGGGCGGGCGTCTCCTGCGGCGCGGGCGAGGGCGTGCGCAGGCCGCCGCTCTCGTCGCTCGCGCAGTCCTCGACGAGCGGCCCCTCCTCCGCGAACTCGAAGCCGCCGCGCGCGCACCGCTCGGTACGGCACTTCTTGAGCGTCGTACGACAGCCGTCGATGACGTGGAAGCCGTAACCGCCGCTGCCGGTGACCCGGCAGCCGTGGAAGCTGCCGCGGCCGCCCGCGGAGACGTAGAAACCGGCCTCGGCGGGCGAAGTGACCGTGCAGCGCTCGATGGTGGGGTCCGCGCCCTTGGTGACGATCACGCCCGTCTGCACGGTGTCGACCGTGCAGCTCGCCAGGGTGCCGCCGCTGCCGTGGTCGCGGAACCACGCGCCCGTGGCGACCTCGCGGATGCGGCAGTCGTCGAGCTGGGCGGTCGCGCCGTCGCTCACCGACACCGCGGTGTTGCGCACCTGCGAGAGATCGCTGTCGACGACGTCGACGCGCGAGCCCCGGTCCAGGACGAACAGCGCGTCCGGCACGTCGTGCACCCGGCACGACTCCAGGACGGCGGTCGCGCCGTCGCTGACCCAGACCGCCGGGTAGTCGCCCGTGCTGTCGTGGATCTCGCACTGGTTGGCGTCCACGCGCGTGCCCGGGTCCCACACCGACAGGCCGTTGCGCCCGAACCGGCTGACCGTGGAGCGGGTCAGCGTGAGCACGGAGCGCGAGCGCAGGTCGATCGCGTTCTCCGGGATGTCGTGGATCCGGCAGTCGGCGAGCGTGAGCACGGCGTCCGTGTCGAGCGTGACGCCGTCGGAGGTGGTGCGGTGCACGTCGCAGTCGGTCAGATGCGCCGCGGCCCGCCCGGTGACCTGCACGCCCGAGCCCTTGACCTCGTACACCTCGCAGCCGATGGCCTCGAGGCCGGTGTGCTCACCGGCCACCGCGAGCCCGGCGCCCGAGGCGTGGTGGACCCGGCAGCGCTCCAGGCGGGGGTGCGCGCCGCCGCGCACCGCGACGCCGGACTGGCCCGCCGCGACGATCTCGCATTCCTCGTAGACACCGCCGCCGCCGTCGAGGACCGCGATGCCGATGCCGCCAGGGTTGTCGACGGTGCAGCGGCGGACGGTCGGGCGCGCGCCGCCGCGCACCTCGATGCCGGCCGCCGACCGCGTCACGACACGGATGTCGGCGAGCTCGGGGGCACCGTCCTCGACGAGCAGCGCGGGCGCGGAGGAGTCCTGGCCCTCGATGTGCAGGTCCTGTACGACGGCGGAGGCGCGGACGGTGAGCGGCACACCGTCGGACGGCGCGATGCGCACGGAGCCGGGGGAACCCTCGGGCCCGCGCAGCGTCACCGCGCGCTGGACGACGAGGTTCTCGCGGTAGGTCCCCGCGGCGACGGTCAGTATGTCTCCGTCGCCCGCGGCCTCCAAGGCGGCGGCGAGCGATGCGTATTCGCCGGTGCGGCGCCGCCACCGCGACGTGCCGGTGTGCGTCACCTGGACCGTGCCCTGTGCCATGGAGTTGCTCTGCCCCCACCTCGTCGTACGCGGGATCTTGCGTCGATGTGCCGTGTCGATGCGCAAGGAGCCGAAGAGTTCGGCCGGACCACCGTAGCGCGCGCGGGCTCGGGGAGTTGACCCGATGGCCAGGCTCCCACCTGCGGGGCCGGACGGCGGACCGGTCAGGAACCGGTGCCGGCCTTGCCCCAGTCGGGTCCCACCCGGTCCCAGGCCTGGTCCAGCCGGGCGTGCCGCCCCCGCACGATGCGCCACAGGAGGAGCCTGCGGGTGCCCTCGATGAGCCCGGCACCCGCCGCGGCCGCGCCGAATCCGGCCAGGACCGCGTGGGTCGTCGCGGTGGCGCCGTCCAGCGGGCGGCCCACGAGCCGGCCCCGCTCGTCGGTCCAGAGCCTGAAGTGGTCGCCGGGGTCGGGGGACTTGAGGTCGGACATGACGACACCGGAGTGCTCGCTGCCGTCGGGCGCCGTCCAGCGCGCGTGTACGCGGGTGTGGGCGTCGCGCGCCGAGGAGGTCTCGGGGTCGGGGTCGACGGGAGGCGAGGCGACCTGGCGCACGACGGTGCCCGTGACCGCGTGGCGCTCCTGCCGCTGCTGGCGGACCGAGTCGAGGAGGGCGTCCCGGGACAGGCTCGCGGTGAGCGCGCCGAGGACGGGGACGGCCACGAGGATCAACACCAGGGCGGCCAGGGCAAGCCAGGCCTCGGCGAGGTCGGTCCCGCGGCGCAGTGGATTGTGCCGCCACCGCCACAGCCCGACGATTGCTCGCACTGCCCTGCACCCCCTTCCGCGTCCGTCTTAACCGGGAACGGACCGGCCCACGAGCGGGTGGCGAGAAGAGAGAGCGAAATCACCCTTCGCGTCCACGAGCCTCAACGTCCGTTACCCGCCAACGAGTTCCCCGGTCGGGCACGGATCATTCGAGGACGGCGGAGGCATCACCGATGTGAATGATTCCGCGGGGCGTGGGCGCCGGGGCGGCAGGGGCGTGCGCCGGGCGCGGACATACGAAGACGCCGCCGGGCGGCGGGCCGGCGGCGACGCGGCGCCGTGCGCGCGGGCGGCCGTCGGACCCCGGGCCGCCCGCCGCCGGATCAGTACCCGCGGTACTGGCGGTTGTACGGATCCTCGTACGTCGCCGGAGCGGGGCGCGGGGTGGCCGGGCGCATCGCCTCGTACCCCGTGCCGGGGGCCGGCCGCTGGGGCTGGGCGCCCGGGTAGCCGCGCGGGCCCGCGGTCTGCTGGGGGATGTACGGCGCGGGGGCCTGCTGCAGCGGTGCGGGCTGCGGGGCCTGGTAGCCGTACGCCGGGTTGGGGTGGGACGGGGCGGCCGGCAGCGCGGGCAGGGCCGACGGCAGCGCGGGCAGATGGCTGTGGCTGCCCGTGTCGTACGCGGAGGGAACCCGAATCGGGGCGATCTGGGGCGTGCCCCGCTCGGCGACGAGCGAGTCGTAGATCGGAGTGTCCGGGAAGGACGGCGCGGAGTAGTAACCGCCGCCATAGGTGGAGCGGGGGGAGGTCATGCTCCATAAGTTAAGCCCTTGATGTGCTGGTTGGGGAGACCGATAAGAGGGTTGTTTTGCGCGTCGGCAGTGACTGCGGATCCCCAATCCGAGCGAACGTGGGAAAATCGGTCGCCGGACGGTGTTCGGATCGTGTAAAGGCCGCGTTCCTGGCGGGTTACCCGGGGTTGACCGTGGGGCCCGTGGGGCACGCCCGTGGGCCTCTTCGCGGTCCGGGTAATAGGTTGGCCGTGAACGGAAACGGCGGCCCTGCCGGACGCGGCGACTTGCGATGGGGGCGGACATGACAATGTCTAAAGGATCGAATGTTCCCGTACCCGCACCTGCGGTACGGGTCGAATTGGGATGGGGTTCGGGGGCCGGGGTGCCGGACGCCGACGCGTCCGCACTGTTGTTGGGATCTTCCGGAAAGGTCCGCTCGGACGCGGACTTCGTCTTTTACAACCAGCCGGCGCACTCCTCCGGAGCGGTACGGCACGAGGGCAAGCAGAGCGCCGGCGCCGGTGTCACCGATGTGCTGACCGTCGACCTCGCGCGCGTGGAGCCCGACATCGAGACCGTGGTGCTCGCGGCGTCGGCCGACGGCGGCACCTTCGGACAGGTGCCCGGTCTGTACGTCCGCGTGCTCGACGCGGCGAGCGGCGCCGAACTGGCGCGCTACGACAGCGCGGACGCGACCGTGGAGACCGCCTTCGTGCTCGGCGAGCTCTACCGCCGCCAGGGCGCGTGGAAGTTCCGGGCCGTCGGCCAGGGCTACGGCAGCGGCCTCGAAGGCCTCGCGACGGACTACGGCATCTCGGTCGACGAGCCGCAGCAGGCGGCGCCCTCGGCGGCCCCGCCCGCGCCCGTCGCCGCCCCCGCGCCGCCCGCCCCCATGGCTCCCGCGCCCGCCGCGCCGCCGCCCCCGCCTGCCGCCACCCCCGCCGCGCCCGTACGGCTCACCAAGGTCACCTTGACCAAGGACGCGCCGTCCGTCTCCCTGACGAAGCAGGGCGGCACATCCGGCGGCATGCGCGTGAACCTCAACTGGGAGGTGCGCAAGCAGTTCAAGGGCTGGGGCGCCAAGCTCGGCCGGGCCGTCGCCATGCACGCCGACCTCGACCTCGACCTCTGCGCGCTCTACGAACTCTCCGACGGCCGCAAGGGCGTCGTCCAGGCGCTCGGCAACGCCTTCGGCGCGCTGAACCAGCCGCCGTACATCCTGCTCGACGGCGACGACCGCACCGGCGCCGTGGCCACCGGCGAGAACCTCACCGTCAACCTCGACCACATCAAGGACTTCCGGCGCATCGTCATCTTCGTGACGATCTACGAAGGCGCGCGCAGCTTCGCCGACCTCAACGCCACGGTCACCCTCCAGCCGCAGCACGGCGCCCCGGTGGACTTCTCGCTCGACGAGTGCACGGTCCCCTCGACCGTGTGCGCGCTCGCCCTGATCACCAACAACGGCGGCGACCTCGTCGTCCAGCGCGAGGCCCGCTATCTCGTGCCGGAACGCGGTGTGAGCCCGCAGCGCACCATCGACTACGCCTACGGCTGGGGCATGAACTGGACGCCCGGCAGGAAGTGACGGTTCAGCGCCGCTCGGGCGCGGGCTCGGCGGCGGTGTCGGGACGGGCGTACGTACGCCCCTTCCACGCCGCGCCGCGCCCGCGGTAGTGCTGGACGGCCGAGTCGACCGTCATCAGCAGGTACAGGAACGCGGTGCCCGGCAGCAGCGGGGCGAGCCACGGCGGCTGGCGGTAGTGGCGGAGCATCGGCAGATACGTCGCCGTCATCACCAGCCACGCGAGCCCGCCGGCCGCCGTCGCCGCCACGTCGCCCGTCACCACGCCCACGACCAGCGCCACCGGGGGAGCGAGGTACACCAGCGCGAGTCCGGCGACCGTGCCGACGAGCAGCAGCGGGTTGTGCCGCAGTTGCGCGTACGCGCTGCGCGAGACCATCCGCCACAGGTCGGCGAGGCGCGGATAGGGCCGTACGCTGTCGACGCGCTCGGCGAGACCCAGCCAGATGTGGCCCCCGGCGCGCTTCACCGCCCGCGCGAGCGCCACGTCGTCGATCACCGCGTGCCGGATGGCGTCGGGAATCCGCGCCCGCTCGGCGGCCTCTGCGCGCAGCAGGACACAGCCGCCCGCCGCGGCGGCCGTGCGGCCGTTCCTCCGGGCGATCCAGCGGAAGGGATAGAGCTGCGCGAAGAAGTAGACGAACGCCGGGACCACCAGGCGCTCCCACACGCTCTCCACCCGCAGCCGGGCCATCTGGGAGACGAGGTCGAAGCCCCCGGCGTCCGCGGCCGCCACCAACCGCCGCAGGCTGTCCGGCTCATGCGCGATGTCCGCGTCGGTCAGGAGCAGGAACTCGGGTTCACGCGCGCGTGCCCGCGCGACGCCGTGCCGCACCGCCCAGAGCTTGCCCGTCCACCCCGGGGGCGGCTCGCCGGGGGAGCCGACCGTCAGCGGCAGGCCGCCGTGCTCCTCGGCCAGGGCGCGGGCCAGGTCGCCCGTGCCGTCCGAACTGCCGTCGTCGACAAGGAAGATCTCGGCCCGCCCCGGATAGTCCTGCGCGAGCAGCGAGGGAAGGCTGTGGGGCAGCACCTCCGCCTCGTCGCGCGCGGGGACGACGACACAGACCGAAGGCCACGCGTCGGGCTCCCGGCGCGGTGGCAGGCGTACGTCCGTACGCCAGAAGAAGCCCTGTCCCAGCAGAAGCCACAGCCACGCGGCAAGCGATCCGGTGGCGATCCACGCTACGGCGCTCATCCGCCGAAGTCTGCCCCACGGGAGAGTGCCTGTGGGGCCCATCGACTATGGTGACCGGGTGAAGATCGCGCTCATGGACTCCGGCATCGGACTGCTCGCCGCGGCGGCCGCGGTACGCCGCCTGCGACCCGACGCCGATCTCGTGCTCTCCTCCGACCCGGACGGCATGCCGTGGGGGCCGCGCACCACGCAGGACCTCACCGAGCGGGCCGTCGCCGTCGCCGAGGCCGCCGCGGCCCACCGTCCCGACGCGCTGATCGTGGCGTGCAACACCGCGTCCGTGCACGCGCTGCCCACGCTGCGGGCCCGACTCGAACCCGGCATCCCGGTCATCGGCACGGTGCCCGCCATCAAGCCCGCCGCCGCGGGCGGCGGACCCGTGGCGATCTGGGCCACCCCCGCCACCACCGGAAGCCCCTACCAGCGGTCCCTCATCGAGGAGTTCGCGAACGGCGTCGCCGTCACCGAGGTGCCCTGCCCGGGGCTCGCCGACGCCGTGCAGTACGCGGACGAGAAGGCCATCGACGAGACGATCGCCGCCGCCGCGGCCCTCACCCCGCCCGATGTAAGGGCCGTCGTCCTGGGCTGCACCCATTACGAGCTGGTCGCCGAGCGCATCCGCGCCGCCCTCCAGCAGCCGGAGCTGCCGCCCCTCGTCCTGCACGGCTCGGCCGGTGCGGTGGCGGCCCAGGCGCTGCGCAGGACCGGCACGCGCCCCGGCGCGGACGCCGCGGCCGTCGCCCCCGGCCTCACCGTCCTGCTCAGCGGGCGCCAGGAGGAGCTGCCGCGGGCGGCCCTCACGTACGCCGAGGGGCGCATGCTCGCGGCGGTCAGCCCGGCGCTCTGAGCCACCGGCGCGCATCCCCCGCGGGGGATGCGCGGGCCGTCGTTGCCCGGACAGGTGGTGACGCTCCGCGACGCGGTGCCCTCGCAGCGGAATCTGAGTAGTCTCGAAGGCATGACGGACCAAGCCCCCGAGGAGCGGGCCGCGAACGACGGCGTGCCCGACGTCTGGACCGGCCGCGCGACCAACCGCGTGCAGTGGCTGCTGGCGTGCGCCGGTGCCGCCTGCATGGCGCTCGGCATCGAGCTCGCGGTGGACTCCATGTGGACCTCGGGCATCGCGCCCCTGGCCATGTCGGTCGTGGGGTGCATCGCCGTCGGCCTCCTGATGCTCTTCGGGACGCTCGCCTTCGTCCATGTGGCCGTGAAGGTCGACAAGGACTCCCTGGAGGTGCGCTGCGGCCATCTGGGGCTGCCGCGCCGCCACATTCCGCTCTCCCACGTTGTCGGCGCGGACTTCGCGCCCGCCGTCACTCCCCGTCAGTGGGGCGGCTGGGGCTATCGCTGGCGGCCCGAGAAGGGCACCGCCGTCGTGGTCCGGCGCGGCGAGGGCCTGGTGCTGCGCCTGGGCGACGGCCACGTCTTCACGGTGACGGTGGACGACGCCGAGTCGGCGGTCCGCGCGATCCGGCACCGGCTGGGCCTTTCGGGCAACACGGTCTGACGGGCACGGGCACGGGCCGACGGGTCTCGGCCCCGGATGCCGTCACGGTGTGTGCGGCGCACGTCCGGCCTCACCACTGCCCGTGCCGTACCCCACCCCCCGGCGGACCGTCGCCGAGCGGCCGGGCCGTCGCGATCCCCGCCAGGATTCCCACCCCCGTCGTCACCGTCGTCACGCTGAGCGCGTTGCCCACCGCCGCCACGGCCGTCAGCGCCGTCAGGGCCGCGCCCGCCGACAGGACGACCTGAGTGGAGCGCGGCGAGCGCCAGAGCGCGAACAGCAGCCAGCAGAACACCGCGGCCAGCAGCACCGCCCCCACGAGGCCCTGCTCCGAGACCTGCTGCAACGGCGCCGAGTGGGGCTTGCCGTCCGACAGGAAGTCCGCGGCGACCACCGGGCTGACCTCCGCGAACCGCCCCGGGCCCACGCCCAGCGCGGGCTCCTGCCCGGCGAGGCCCAGCGCGTCCCGCCACAGCAGTACGCGCTGCCGGCCCAGCTGGCCCTCCAGGGGCGCCGTCAGACCGTCCGGCAGGGCGTCGTCGGCGATCGCCAGGGACACCCCGGTCACCAGCACGGCCGTGGCCGCGAGCCCCGCGAGGCCCGGCACCCTGCCGCGCATCCGGGCCACCGCGAGGGAGCAGAGCAGCACCAGGGCGCACCCCGCGAAGCCCGCCGCCGACCCGAGCGCCGCGGCGGCCGCCGCGATCCCCGCGGCGAGCAGGCGCAGGGCGAGACGGGCCGCCGGGGTCCGGGCCGCCCAGGCCGCGCAGCAGGCCGCGCCCGTCGCCAGGATCAGCAGCGCCGCCGTGGCGCCGGTGTGGCCCAGCGCGGAGGCGGGTCCGGGCGCCAGACGTGGTGCCGCCGCGGCGAGGCCGAGCCCCGCGAGGGCGCCGGTGCACGGGGCGGCGACCGGGAGCAGCGCCCCGCAGATCCGTCCGCCCGCGTAGCCGGCGGCCAGGGCGAGGACCGCGAGGAGAGCGCCCTCGGGGTGTCCGCCGTGCACCGCGGCGGTGATCAGTGCCCACAGGGCGCACGCGCCAAGGAGTGCGCCGCCGGTCGCGTCGGCCGCACTGCGTCGCTCGTGCGCTCCCGCCGGACCGGCCGCCGCGGCCGTACCCGTTGACCCCACCCGTCGCCCCCCGATACATGACGGGCCCCGGACGGCACCGGCCGGTTCCTTGTGGTGGAACCGGTCGTGCGTCGGGGACTCGGGCACACGCTAACCGCTGGCACCGTGCTGGGGGACCCGTTGTGCAGGAACGATACGGCGCAGGCCCTCGCGCCGGGCCCCGGGCGCCCGGCCGACCACGCTGTCGGTGGCCTGAAGACGCGCCGTACACTCCCCGAGTGACCGCCACCACCACTCCCGTGGACGAGCCGGAACAGCTCGATCCGCAGCCCGCGCAGGCCTCCCGGGCCACGCGCGTGCTGCGCCGGCTCGTGCCCGCCGCCGCGGCGGCCCTCTTCGGAGTGCTGCTCTACGTCAGCTTCCCGCCCCGCACCCTCTGGTGGCTCGCGCTGCCCGCGTTCGCGGGACTCGCCTGGTGTCTGCACGGCCGCACCTGGAAGGCCGGGCTCGGCCTCGGCTACCTGTTCGGCCTCGGTTTCCTGCTGCCGCTCCTCGTGTGGACCGGCGTCGAGGTCGGCCCCGGCCCCTGGCTGGCGCTGGCCGCCGTCGAGGCGCTCTTCGTCGCGCTGGTGGGCGCGGGCATCGCGGCCGTCTCGAGACTGCCCGGATTCCCCCTGTGGGCGGCGGCCCTGTGGGTCGCGGGCGAGGCGGCACGCGCGCGCGTGCCGTTCAACGGATTCCCCTGGGGCAAGGTCGCCTTCGGCCAGGCGGACGGCGTGTTCCTGCCGCTCGCCGCGCTCGGCGGCACCCCTGTGCTCGGCTTCGCGGTCGTGCTGTGCGGCTTCGGGCTCTACGAGGCCGTCCGGCAGATCCGCGCCGCCCGGGTGACGGGGACGGTGCGCCGGGGGGCCGCGGCCGTCGCGGTGCTCGCCGTCGTCGCACCCCTGACCGCCGCCTTCGCGGCGCGCCCGCTCGTCAGCGACGCGGCGGAGGACGGCACCACGACGGTCGCCGCGATCCAGGGCAACGTCCCGCGCGCGGGACTCGGCTTCAACGCGCAGCGCCGCGCCGTCCTCGACCACCACGTGCGCGAGACCAAGCGCCTGGCCGCCGAGGTGAAGGCCGGCAAGGTCGAGCGGCCCGACCTGGTCCTGTGGCCGGAGAACTCCTCCGACATCGACCCGTTCACCAACCCCGACGCCCGCCAGGAGATCGAGGAGGCGGTCAAGGCCATCGGCGTACCCGTCTCGGTCGGTGGCGTCGTCGAGAAGAGGAACGGCAAGCTCTACAACGAGCAGATCCTCTGGGACCCGAAGAAGGGACCCACGGACACCTACGACAAGCGGCAGATCCAGCCGTTCGGCGAGTACATCCCGTTGCGGGGCTTCATCGGGATGCTCAGCAGCGACATCGAGAAGGTCCGCCAGGACTTCAGCCGCGGCAGCGAGCCCGGCGTCTTCACCATGGCGGGCACCAAGGTGGGCATCGCGACCTGCTACGAGGCCGCCTTCGACTGGGCGGTGCGCGACACCGTCACCAACGGCGCGCAGATCCTCTCGGTGCCCAGCAACAACGCCACCTTCGACCGCAGCGAGATGACGTACCAGCAGCTCGCGATGTCCCGGATCCGCGCCGTCGAGCACAGCCGCGCCGTCGCCGTCCCGGTCACCAGCGGGGTCAGTGCCGTGATCATGCCGGACGGCGAGGTGGTCGCGAAGACCACGTGGTTCACCGCCGACTCGCTCGTCGAGGAGGTGCCGCTGCGCTCGTCACGGACGCCCGCCACCCGCCTCGGCGTCCTGCCCGAGGGCATCCTGGTGCTGATCGCCGCCGGCGGACTCGGCTGGGCCGTGACGTCGGCCACGCGGGCGCGGCGGACGGCCGGGCAGTAACACCCCACCTGGACAAGGGCGATGACCCGGCACCGTTAGGGTCGGGTCATGGCTACTCCTGATTTCATCCGCGCGATCCGGGCCGACGCCGGCCAGCAGCTGCTCTGGCTCCCGGGAGTCACCGCCGTCGTCTTCGACGACGAGAGCAGGGTGCTCCTCGGGCGCCGCTCCGACAACGGCAGGTGGTCGGTGATCGGGGGAATCCCGGACCCGGGGGAGCAGCCCGCCGAGTGCGCGGTGCGCGAGGTGTACGAGGAGACGGCGGTGCGCTGCGTCGTCGAACGCGTGGTCCTGGTGCAGGCGCTCGAACCGGTCACGTACCCCAACGGTGATACGTGCCAGTACATGGACGTCACCCTGCGGTGCCGCGCCGTCGGCGGCGAGGCGCGCGTCAACGACGACGAGTCGCTGGAGGTCGCCTGGTTCGCCGTGGACGCCCTGCCCGATCTGCACGAGTTCTCGAAGTCCCGGATCAAGCAGGCGCTCGCGGACGGACCCACCTGGTTCGAGCCGGCCGAGGCCGGCAGATGACGCACCGGGTCCACGCACAGACCCTGCGTGGGCTCGCCTGCGCCCTGATGGCCTGGCAGGTCTGGCTGGTGTGGCACACCAGCACCTACGACGCGTCGACGGTGCGGTGGAGCTGCTACGGCGACGACGGCTGCGGCACCGAACAGTTCGCGGGCCTGGCGCCGTTCGTCGGCATCCCCTCCACGGTGCTGCTCGGCTTCCTGTGCGCGCGCTACCTCCAGCGCGCGACGGCCGGCGCGGTGGTCATGCTCAGCGCCGTGGCCGCCGCCGTCGGCTGGTACGACGCCGTCGCCGCGGGCCGCGTCGGCCAGGGCACCGTCACCGACTTCCATCTGGTCGTGCCGATCCAGGGCCTGTCCGTGGCGGACTGGCTGATCGTCCTGTGGGCCGTGGCGGGCGCCGGATTCCTCGCCGCGTGCTGGGGCGCCGCGGTCAGCGTCCGCCGCACCGCCGTGCTGCGCAGGATCTCCCGGCGGTACGCCACCGCCGAGGCCACCCTGGAGGGATGGCGGGCGGTCGGCCGCTCCCGCGGCGAAGTCGTCGTCGCCTTCCAGGACATCAGGGGCGTACGGCACCGGGTGCCGGCCGTGGTCGAGCGCATCGCCCTGGACCGCCCCGTCCTCGCCGTGTACGACGCGGCCCGCCCCGGCGACCCCGACCGCACCCGGGTCGCCGTTCCCCGGAAGAGACTGCTTCGCCTCTCATGACCACCTCGACACGTCCGCCGCGCCGGCTCGTCCGCCGGTTCCTCGCGCCGCCCGTCCTCCTGGGCGCGGTGGTCGTGGCCGCCGCGCTCGCCACGCTGGCGCAGGGCATCCTCGGCGGCACCACGTGGGTCCTGTTCGTCGGCCTCACCGGCACCGCCCTCGTCCTCGCCGTCCTGGGCGATTTCGCCGACACCGGGCACGGCCCCGGCACGGCGTCCGGCCTGCGCTCCGGCGGGCCGCGCGCCCACGCGCCCGCCGTCGTCCACTCGGTGCGCGCCGTGCACAAGCGGAGCGGGGCCGCCGTCGCGGACGGCCGGGCACAGAGCAGCGTCTTCGCCTTCGACCTCACCGTCGTGCCCGAGGACGCCCCCGCCTACCGCGTCGTGGTGCGCCACCCCCTGGACGTACAGGGACTGCTGCACAGGAACAGGGCCGTCGTCGAGTACGACCCGGAACAGCCCTGGCGGGTCGTCGTCCCGAACGATCCGCCGCGAGTGTGGCTCGCCCGCGCGCAGCGGCTCGACGACACGGCGGCGCAC
This sequence comes from Streptomyces sp. NPDC052114, assembly GCF_040680155.1. Taxonomy (NCBI): domain Bacteria; kingdom Bacillati; phylum Actinomycetota; class Actinomycetes; order Kitasatosporales; family Streptomycetaceae; genus Streptomyces; species Streptomyces sp. NPDC052114. Next base: position 477,199 of record NZ_JBFAWC010000006.1, read on the forward strand.
ACCGCCGAGGGGCCCGCGCGCGGGCTGCCGGCCGGCGCCCACGTGCTTGTGACGGGCGTCGTGCTCGCGGCGCTCCTGACGGCCGCGGTGCGGCTCGTGGGCTGAGCCCCGCGCCCCGCCCGCTCTCCGTTAGCCTGAGGGCACGATGAACCGTTTGAGCACGTCATGGGGTGCGTACGACCTCACCCGCTTCCCGGAGGACCCCCGCGACCAGCTGCGCGCCTGGTCGGCGGCCGACGCCTATCTGCTGCGGCACCTGGCGGGGGAGGAAGAGGCGGACGCCGTCGACCTCTCCGGCACCGTGGCCGTCGTCGGCGACCGGTGGGGCGCGCTGACCACCTCGCTCGCCGGGCACGCGCGCGTGCCGGTGCAGATCACCGACTCCTTCCTCGGGCAGCAGGCGACCCGGGCCAACCTCGCGCGCGCGGGCCACGCGCCGGACGCGGCACGGCTCCTGACGACCCGGGACGCTCCGCCCGCGCGCGTCGACGTCCTGCTGATCCGCGTACCTAAGAGCCTCGCGCTCCTGGAGGACCAGCTCCACCGCGTCGCGCCCGCCCTGCACGAGGGCACGGTCGTCGTCGGCACCGGCATGGTCACCGAGATCCACACCTCCACGCTGGAGCTCTTCGAGCGGATCATCGGCCCGACCAGGACCTCGCTGGCCCGGCAGAAGGCACGGCTCGTCCACTGCACCCCGGACCCGGCGCGCGCGGCCGGACCGAGCCCCTGGCCCGGCAGTTACGTCCTGCCCGCCGACTCCGGGGCCGGTGCGGGCCTGACCGTCGTCAACCACGCGGGCATCTTCTGCGCCGACCGCCTCGACATCGGCACCCGCTTCTTCCTCAAACACCTGCCGCGCGCCCGCGACGGCGCCCACGTCGTCGACCTGGGCTGCGGCAACGGCGTGCTCGGCACCGCCGCCTCCGTCGCCGACCCCGACGCCACGGTCACCTTCATCGACGAGTCGTTCCAGGCCGTCGCCTCCGCCGAGGCCACCTTCCGCGCCAACGCCGCCGACGGCGCCAAGGCGCACTTCGTGGCCGGTGACGCGCTCGCGGCCGTGCCGCCGGGGACGGTGGACCTCGTCCTGAACAACCCGCCCTTCCACAGCCACCAGGCCACCACCGGCGCGACCGCGTGGCGGATGTTCTCCGGCGCCAGATCGGCCCTGCGCCCCGGCGGCGAGCTGTGGGTCGTCGGCAACCGCCACCTCGGCTACCACGTGAAGCTCCGCAAGCTCTTCGGCAACTCCCAGGTCGTCGCCGCCGACCCGAAGTTCGTGGTGCTGCGGGCGGTGAAGGTCGGCCGCTGAGCCCGCCTGCGCGAAGGCCGGTCCGGGCGCCGCGCCGCGCGGCTACCGTGGAGCGCACGGGAACGCCGCGGTCGGCTCTCCGGGCGGAGGTTCTGCATGAGCGAGGACGGAACCGGGAGCGCGGGGCAACTGCCCAAGCTGCGCCTCGACGAACTGCTCGACGAGCTCCAGGTGCGCATCGCCGCGGTCCGCGGCACCAGGGACCGGCTGCACGGGCTGCTCGAAGCCGTGCTCTCGGTGGGCCGGGAACTGGACCTCCCCCAGGTACTGCGGCGCATCGTCGAGGCCGCGGTGGTGCTCGTCGACGCCGAGTACGGCGCGCTCGGGGTGATCGGGCAGGGGCAGCGCCTCGACGAGTTCCTGCCGGTCGGCATCAGCGACGAACTCCGGGCGCGGATCGGCGACCTGCCCTCAGGGCACGGTCTGCTGGGCGAGCTGATCCGGCACCCGGAGCCGCTGCGCCTCGCGGACCTGTCCACCCACCCGGCCTCGTCCGGGTTCCCCGCCCACCACCCTCCGATGCACTCCTTCCTCGGGGTGCCGATCAGGGTGCGCGACGAGGTCTTCGGGAACCTGTACATGACGGAGAAGCGGGGCGGGGGCACCTTCGACTCCGAGGACGAGTCGGTGCTGTCGACCCTCGCCGTGGCCGCCGGGGTCGCCGTCGAGAACGCCAGGCTCTTCGAAGAGGTCCGGTTGCGCGAGCGCTGGCTGGCGGCGAGTGCCGAGGTCACCAGTGGTCTGCTGTCGGGGGTCCCCGAATCGCAGGTCCTGGACGTGATGGTGGCGCGGGCCCGCGAGATCACCTCCGCCGACCTCGGCGTGGTGGACCTCCTCGCCGAGGGCGGCAAGGAGCTGCGCGGGGCGCTGGCCCAGGGGCAGGGCGCCGAGAAGCACCAGGGGGTCGTGCTGCCCAGGGACGGCACGTTCGTGGGGGCGGCCCTGCGCGCGGGGAGGCTGGTGTCCACGGCGGACGTGCGCAAGGACCCGCGGGTGACGTACGTGCCCGAGCGCTGGGCGGGCCTCGGGCCCGCCGTCGCCGTGCCCTTGGGCACCAGCGGCGGGCTGCGCGGCGTGCTGCTCCTGGCGCGCAAGGAGGGCCGGGTGCCGTTCAGCGCGGTGGAGACGGCGCCGTTGCCCGGCTTCGCCGCGCAGGCGGCGGTCGCGCTCGAACTCGCGGACCGCCGACGGGACGCCGAGCAGATGACCGTGCTGGAGGACCGCGACCGCATCGCCCGTGACCTGCACGACCTGGCGATACAGCGGCTGTTCGCGACGGGCATGACGCTGCAGAGCGCCCAGCGGTTCGTCACGCACCCGCAGGCCGCCGAGCGGCTGGGCCGGGCCGTCGACGACCTCGACAGCACCATCAAGATCATTCGGTCGACCATCTTCGGCCTGCGCGCCCACGAGGCGATGCCCGCCGGGCCCGGCCTGCGGGTGCGGGCGGTGCGGTCCGTGGAGGACGCGGTGCCGGTGCTCGGCTTCACGCCCGCCCTGCGCATGGAGGGGCTGATCGACGTCGATGTGCCGGCCGCCGTCGCCGACGACGTGGTGGCCGTCCTCGGCGAGGGCCTGGCGAACGTGGGGCGGCACGCGCGTGCGTCGTCGGTGGAGGTCGCCCTGGTCGTCCGGAAGGGCCGGCTGACGGTGTCCGTGGCGGACGACGGGATCGGCATCGGCATCGACGAAGGGCGGCGCAGCGGGCTGCGGAACCTCGCGGAGCGGGCCGAGCGCCTGGGCGGCGAACTCCTCGTACGGACACGGGAGGAGGGCGGCACGCTTCTGGAGTGGAAGGTGCCGCTTTCCTGAGGGGCGCTTCCTGAGGTGCGTCTCCTGAGGTGCGTCTCCTGAGGTGTGCTCTCGTCGGGGCTGTCGGGGCTGTCGGGGCTGTCGGGGCTGTCGGGCTCTCAGGGCTTCTCGGAGCTTTCGGGTCCTTCGGGCCGCTGAGGGCCCCTTCCCATCGCGGGAGTGTCGGGAAGGGGCCCTTCTTCCGGGCGGCGCGGGGTGAGGGGATCGGCTGCCGCCACTCAGTGGGGGTCCTTTCCCGGCGGGGTGAACTGCGCGGCCATCACGGCGGCCTGGATCCGGCGCTCCACGCCGAGCTTGGCGAGCAGCCGGGAGATGGCGTTCTTGACGGTCTTCTCGGAGAGATAGAGGGTGCGGCCGATCTGCCGGTTGGTGCGGCCCTCGCCGATGAGGGCGAGGATCTCGTGCTCGCGCGCGGACAGCGCGGCGAGCCGTCGCTCCCCGGGGCCGCCGTCCTCGGGCACCTCCGGTCCGCGCAGCGTGGACATCAGTCTCGCCGTCGTCGCGGGATCGAGCATCGACCGTCCGGCGGCGACCGTGCGGACGGCCGAGACGAGGTCCGATCCCTTGATCTGCTTCAGTACATAGCCGGCCGCCCCCGCCATGATCGCGTCGAGCAGGGCGTCGTCGTCGTCGAACGACGTCAGCATCAGACAGGCCACCTCGGGGACGCGCGAGCGCAGTTCACGGCAGACCGTGATGCCGTCGCCGTCCGGCAGCCGTACGTCCAGGACGGCCACGTCCGGACGGAGCGCGGGCCCGCGGATCAGCGCCTCCTCGCCGGTCGCGGCCTCCCCGGACACCACGATGTCGGGCTCGGCGTCCAGCAGGTCGCGCAGTCCCCGGCGGACGACTTCGTGGTCGTCGAGGAGGAAGACCCGGATGGGGTCGTCGGCCGACGGTTCGCGCTGGTCCGGCATGACGGCCTCCTGACGGTGGATCGCTGACGGGCGGGCGGGGCGGACGGCGGCTCGGGACGGGCGGTGGCGGACAGGAAGACTCCCCTCCGGTGCTCCTGGCGGACACCGCCCCGCGCGAGCCTCCCCCAGCCTGCCGTCCGGTCGTGGTCAACGCGTGTGCCATGGACAGGATCGGGCCAAGAGCCCCTCACGGGCAGGGGCCAAGTGGCCCTCTCCAAGGGCCTGTTCGGCACTCCCGTACGTACGCGTGCGATGGCAGCGTCGACAGAGACTGCCCGGGGCCCGCGCCGCGGGTCCTGTACGTGGCGGCCGGCCGCACATGCCTGCCCGGTGGCGCTCGCCCCGCACGGACGACCCCGCGTCCGCCATGGGCCCCACGGCCGCGGGAACCGCACGTCCGACCGCACGACCGACCGTACGACTGACGCACGGCCACCTCACGACTGACGTGCCGCGCCCGTGGAACCCGCGCGGCACCCTGTCGTACGCCCCGACCCTTGCGAGGAGACGGAGGAGACCTCCATGGCACCCCTGGCGAAGGATCACCTGGCGGCACTCGACGCCCACTGGCGCGCCGCCAACTATCTGGCCGTCGGCCAGATCTACCTGATGGACAACCCGTTGCTGACCGAGCCGCTGCGGCCCGAGCACATCAAGCCGCGCCTGCTCGGCCACTGGGGCACCTCGCCCGGCCTCAACCTCGTCCACACCCACCTCGACCGCGTCGTCAAGGAACGCGGACAGGAGGCCCTCTGCGTGTGGGGCCCGGGGCACGGCGGGCCCGCCGTGCTCGCCAACTCCTGGCTGGAGGGCTCGTACAGCGAGATCTACCCCGATGTCACCCGTGACGCGGAGGGCATGGCGAAGCTGTTCCGGCAGTTCTCCTTCCCGGGCGGAGTGCCCAGCCACGTCGCCCCGGAGACACCGGGCTCGATCCACGAGGGCGGCGAGCTCGGCTACTCCCTCGCGCACGCCTACGGCGCCGCCTTCGACCGTCCCGACCTCCTGGTCGCCTGTGTGGTGGGTGACGGCGAGGCCGAGACCGGCCCGCTGGCCGGTTCCTGGCACGCCAACAAGTTCCTCGACCCCGTGCACGACGGCGCGGTCCTGCCGATCCTCCACCTCAACGGCTACAAGATCGCCAACCCGACGGTGCTCGCCCGGCTGCCCGAGGACGAACTCGACGCGCTGCTCACGGGGTTCGGCCACGAGCCGCTGTACGTGAGCGGCGACGATCCGCGCAAGGTGCACCAGGCGATGGCACGCGCGCTGGACCACGCCCTCGACCGCATCGCCGCCGTCCGGCAGTCCGCGCGGCGCGGCGGCACACACGTCCGCCCCCGCTGGCCCTTGATCGTGCTGCGCACGCCCAAGGGATGGACCGGCCCCGCGGTCGTGGACGGTCTGCCGGTCGAGGGCACGTGGCGCGCACACCAGGTGCCGCTCGCCGGAGTGCGCGAGAACCCCGACCATCTGGCGCAGCTGGAGAACTGGCTGCGCTCCTACCGCCCCCACGAGCTGTTCGACGCGCACGGCCGGCCCACCGCGCAGGTGCTCTCCTGCGTCCCCGAGGGAGCGCACCGGCTGGGTGCGAGTCCGTACGCCAACGGCGGGCTGCTCACGCGCCCGCTGCCCGTGCCGCAGCTGGAGCGGTTCGCCGTCACCGTCGACAAGCCGGGCACGACCCTGCACGAGCCGACCAGGGTGGCCGGCGGGCTGCTCGCCCAGGTCATGGCCGACACGGCCCGCAGGCGCGACTTCCGTGTCATGGGGCCGGACGAGACCGAGTCGAACCGGCTCGCCGCGCTCTTCGGCGCCACCGGGAAGGCCTGGCAGGACCGCACCCTCGAATCGGACGAGCACCTTTCCCCCGGCGGGCGCGTCATGGAGGTCCTCTCCGAACACCTCTGCCAGGGCTGGCTGGAGGGCTACACCCTCACCGGCAGGCACGGCCTGTTCTCCTGCTACGAGGCGTTCGTCCACATCGTCGACTCGATGGTCAACCAGCACATCAAGTGGCTGCGGACCGCGCGCGCACTGCCCTGGCGCGCACCTGTGCCGTCGCTCAACTACCTGCTGACCTCGCACGTGTGGCGCCAGGACCACAACGGCTTCTCGCACCAGGATCCCGGCTTCGTGGACCACGTGCTCAACAAGAGCCCCGACGTCGTACGCGTCTATCTGCCGCCGGACGCCAACACGCTGCTGTCCGTGGCCGAGCACGTCCTGCACAGCCGTGACTACGTCAACGTCGTCGTCGCGGGCAAGCAGCCCTGCTTCGACTGGCTCGGTCTGGACGAGGCCCGTGCCCACTGCGCGCGCGGGGCGGGCATCTGGGAGTGGGCCGGGACGGACGACGGCACCCGCGACCCCGACGTGGTCCTGGCCTGCGCGGGCGACGTGCCGACCCAGGAAGTCCTCGCCGCGGCGGGCCTGTTGCGCGACCACCTGCCAGAACTCGCCGTCCGGGTGGTCAACGTCGTGGACATCGCCCGGCTGCTGCCGCGCGAGGAACACCCGCACGGCATGGCCGACTTCGAGTATGACGCGCTGTTCACCCGCGACCAGCCGGTGATCTTCGCCTATCACGGCTATCCGTGGCTGATCCACCGTCTCGCGTACCGCCGCACCGGCCACCCCCATCTCCACGTGCGCGGCTACAAGGAGGCGGGCACGACGACCACGCCGTTCGACATGGTCGTCCGCAACGACCTGGACCGGTACCGGCTCGTCATGGACGTCATCGACCGCGTCCCGGGCCTCGCCGTGCGCGCCACGGCCGTCCGGCAGGCGATGGCCGACGCCCGGACCCGTCACCACGCCTGGATCCGCGAACACGGCACGGACCTGCCCGAGGTCGCCGCGTGGGCGTGGCCGTACTGAGGCCGTTGTCGGACCCCTGTGGCACGGTGTGAGGAGAAGGATCACGCGCTGTGCGTGACGACGGTGCGGCAGGGGGGCGCGATGCGTACGGGGCATGTGCGGCGGGCGGTGCGGGGTGCCGTGGGGCTGGCTCTCGCGGCAGTGCTGACCACGACGGGCTGCTCGGGGAGCGGCGGCGACGCCACGGCGAAGGGCGAGCCGCGCCCTTCGCCGTCACCGACCGGGTCCCCGGGCGGCTCCCCCGCTCCCTCCCCGTCCGGCACCCCCGCGCCTGCTCCCACGGGCGACTTCGCCCCCTGCACGACCGCCGGCACGCGGGCGAGCGTCGGCGAGGACCCGGAAGGAGACCTCATGCTGACGGTCACCAACACGGGCAAGGAGCCCTGCGTCGCCCTCGGGGCACCCCGGCTGAGGTTCGGGAGCTCGCGGACGGTCACCACTCCGGTGACCGCCACCAGGCCGGACGCACCGGTGACGCTCGCCCCCGGCCGGTCCGCCTACGCGGGGATCCTCACCGCCTGGGAGCCCGACGACTTCGTCACCGTGCGGCGCGTCTCCCTGTCCTTCGCCGCCGACGCCCGGGGACGCGCCGCCGCGGGGCCGTGGGTGACGGTCGCGCTGCCCCGCGCCACCGAGTACGAGGAGTCCGACGCCGAGGTCACCTACTGGCAGGGGACCCGTGAGGACGCGCATGCCGACGGCTGACGAGCTCTTCCCCCGGACCCGCACCACCCTGGGGCCGGGGGCCGTGCACCTTCCGGACTGGCTCCCGCCCCGGGCGCAGCGGCGGCTGCTGGACGCGTGCCGCGCGTGGGCCAGGCCGCCCGCCGGGCTGCGCCTGGTCAGGACGCCGGGCGGCGGGACCATGACGGCCCGGCAGTTCGGCCTCGGCTGGCACTGGTATCCGTACGGGTACGCGCGCAGCGCGGTCGACGGCGACGGTGCCCCGGTGAAGCCGATGCCGTCGTGGCTCGCCGACCTGGGGCGCGCGGCGGCCGAGGCGGCCGGTCACGGGGGCGAGGAGGTGTACGACATCGCGCTCGTCAATTTCTACGATTCCGACGCGCGCATGGGCATGCACCGCGACAGCGACGAGAAGTCCGACGCCCCGGTGGTGTCGCTGAGCCTCGGCGACACGTGCGTCTTCCGCTTCGGCAACACGAGCACGCGCGCGAAGCCGTACACGGACGTCGAGCTGCGCAGCGGCGACCTGGTCGTCTTCGGCGGGCCGTCCCGCCTCGCCTACCACGGGGTGCCGCGCGTGCTCCCCGGCACCGCGCCGCCCGGTCTGGGGCTGACCGGGCGGCTGAACATCACGCTGCGGGTGAGCGGACTGACCGACGCGGCGTGAGGGCGGGGCCCGTTCGCCGGACCGCTCAGAACAGTGCGTCGGCGAGGCGGTCGATCTGGTCGACGTCCGAGGACCAGCAGTAGAGCATGACCTCGTCGGCGCCGATGCCGATGAAGTCGTGGACCGCACGGCGGAGCGTGTCGGGCGTGGTGAGGAGACCGTCCGCCATGTGGTCGGCGCGACCGCTGAACGCGTAGTAGTCCAGGAGGTTGCGGCGGGCCCGCTCGACGGTGGCCGGCGGGCCGAGGGCCGTGTTCACCTGGGCGACCAGGCGCGGCCTGCCGGGGCGGTCGTGCTTCTCCCAGGCCGCCTCGACGTCGCGGAACAGTCCGTCCATGAGCGGGGCGGGCAGCGCGGCGCCGAGGAAGCCGTCGCCGAACCGGCCGACCCGTTCGAGCGCCGCCGGGGCGAAGCCGCCGAACAGCACCTCCGGGCCGCCGGGCGTCGTGGGCGCGGGACCGATGGGCCCGACGCCTGCGCCGTACGACTCGCCCCGCCAGGTCCGGCGCAGCAGGGGCAGCTGTTCGTCGAGGCGGCGGCCCCGGCGGTGGAGGTCGATGCCGGCGGCCAGGCAGTCGTCCTCGCGGCCGCCGACGCCGATGCCGAGCGTGAACCGGCCGCCCGACATGCGGTCGAGCGTCGCGGCCTGCTTGGCGAGCAGCGCCGTGCCGTGCACGGGCGCGATCAGCACCTCGGTCTGGAGGCGGATGCGGGAGGTGGCACCGGCCAGCGCCGCGAGGGCGACGAGCGGTTCGGGGTTGTCGTAGACGAGCCGGTCGAGCAGACCGAGCGTGGTGAAGGGGCCGGCGTCGGCGCGCCGGGCCCAGGTCAGCAGCAGGGCGGGATCGTCGACGGGGAGACCGAGACCGATCTTCATGGGAATTCCTCCGGAGGGCATACCGAATACAGGTGCCGCCCCTCCGTGGCTCCGCGCTGTTGTGCGCGGGCTCGCTCCCGTTCTGCGGCGTGGTTCGAGAGAGCGTGATCTTTAGAGTGCGGTGAGCGTAGCGCCGGCGGCCGGGCCCGATCAACGGCTTTTCGGTGGCCGGGGGACACCTCTCGGGGCGCGTGGCGGAGAACGCCCCTCAGGACGCCCCTCAGGGCGCGCCCCAGGACGCCCGGCGGAGAGCACCCCTCAGGACGCGTCGTGGAACACCAGCCCCAGTGACCTCCGCAGTCCTGAGCGCACCGTGCTCACGCCGTGCCGCACCGGCCCCGCCGACCAGCCGCGGGTCGAGCGGACGGGACGGTCGCGGGTGGTGAAGACCAGGCCGTGCCCCTGCTCCAGGACCGTCGACGTGCCGCGCGACTGCGCCCGCGGCCGCTGTTCGACCAGGAGGAACTCGCCGCCCGTGTAGTCGGTGCCCGGCTCGTCGAGACCGATGACGACCTGGAGCGGGAAGACCATGTCCCCGAAGAGGTCGCGGTGCAGGGCGTTCCAGTCGCCCTCCTCGTAGCGCAGGAGGATCTGCGCCGACCGGGTCTGGCCCGCCGCGTGGCACTGGTCGAGCCACTCCTCCAGGGAGTCGGGCCACGGTGCCGGGCGGCCCAGCCGGGCCGCCCAGTCGCGGGCGACGGTCAGCAGGTGCGGATAGAGCGCCGCCCGCAGCCGCGCGACGGGCTCCGGCAGGTCGTGCGTGAAGTAGCGGTACCGCCCGGAGCCGAAGCGGTGCCGTGCCATGTCGACCGTGGAGCGGAACAGCGTGAGGTCGTCGTAGAGGGCCGCGATCGCTCGGCACTCGTCCGGGCCGAGGAGCCGGGGCGTGAGCGCGCAGCCGTGCGCGTCGAGTTCGGCGGCCAGCGCCGGCCAGTCGGCCGCGTCGACCGCCGCGGCCGGGGTCCTGGTGGTGGTCATGCCGCCTCCAGGTCGAGGAGCCGCTGCTTGCGCTCCAGGCCGCCCGCGTACCCGGTCAGGGACCCGTCGGCGCCGATCACGCGGTGGCAGGGGCGGACGACGAGCAGCGGATTGCGGCCGATGGCGGTGCCCAGGGCGCGGACCGCGGCGCGGGAGAGGCCGAGCCCCTCGGCGAGCCGCCCGTAGGTGGTCGTGGTGCCGTAGGGCACCGAGTCCAGGGCGTCCCAGACCTTGCGCTGGAACTCCGTGCCCGCCCCGGTCGCGTACTCGATGTCGAAGTGGGTCAGGCTCCCGGCGAAGTACGCGCGCAGCTGCGCGGTGATGGCGTCGAACGCCTCGTCGTCGCGGACCCAGCCGTCCCGGACGACGGCGCCGCCCTTCTGGCCGGGCATGGACAGCGAGGCCAGCGCGGTGCCGCCCTTGGCGGTGGCCGAGGCCTCGCCCACCAGCAGCAGCTCGCCCAGCGGGCTGTCGGTCGTCGTGTAGACGGTCATCGGACTCTCCTCGATGGTGCGTGGTCCCCGGGGCCGGAGGCCTCGGTCGCGAGCTTGACGAGGTCAAGTCTGCGTCGCGCGCGTGAGCGCGGCTGGCGGGATTCGGACATCGCGCTGAACCTGCAGGGACCGTGCCGACACTCGGGAGAGACCCCGGTCACGCCTTATGCAACTAGTTGCACAAGGGTTCGCGCCTGGTCTACAACTGTCCTGTGGACATCGCGTACGGAGGGGCCGCATGAGCCGATACCCGAACCTGCTCAACCCGCTCGACCTGGGATTCACCACCCTGCCCAACCGGGTCCTGATGGGTTCCATGCACGTGGGCCTCGAAGAGGCGCCGAACGGCTTCGAGCGGATGGCCGAGTTCTACGCGACCCGCGCGCGCGGCGGCGTCGGCCTCATCGTCACCGGCGGCATCGCACCGAACGAGGTCGGCCGCCCCTGGGACGGCGGCGCCAAGCTGACCACGGAGGCGGAGGCCGAGAAGCACGCCGGGGTGACCGCGGCCGTGCACGCCGAGGGCGGCCGGATCGCGATGCAGATCCTGCACTTCGGGCGGTACGCCTACCACGACAAGCTGGTCGCCCCGAGCCCGCTCCAGGCGCCGATCAGCCCCTTCGTGCCGCGCGAGCTCACCGACGACGAGGTCGAGCAGACCATCGAGGACTTCGTGCGCGCCGCCGAGCTCGCCAAGCTCGCCGGGTACGACGGCGTCGAGGTCATGGGCTCCGAGGGCTACCTGATCAACGAGTTCATCGCGGCCCCCACCAACCAGCGCACCGACCGCTGGGGCGGCGCCTACGAGAACCGCATCCGGTTCCCCGTCGAGATCGTCCGCCGCACCCGCGAGCGCGTCGGCGCGGACTTCATCATCATCTACCGCCTGTCCATGCTGGACCTCGTCCCCGGCGGCTCCACCCTGGAGGAGGTCGTCCACCTCGCCAAGGAGATCGAGGCGGCGGGCGCGACCATCATCAACACCGGCATCGGCTGGCACGAGGCACGCATCCCCACCATCGCGACGTCGGTGCCGCGCGGTGCGTACACCTTCGTCACCAAGAAGGTCATGGGCGAGGTCTCCGTCCCGCTCGTCACCACCAACCGCATCAACACCCCCGAGATCGCCGAGCAGTTGCTCGCCGACGGCGCGGCCGACATGGTGTCGCTCGCCCGCCCGCTGCTCGCCGACCCCGACTTCGTCGCCAAGGCGCAGGCGGAGCGGTCCGAGGCGATCAACACCTGTATCGGCTGCAACCAGGCCTGCCTGGACCACACCTTCAACCTGCAGATCACCTCCTGCCTGGTGAACCCGCGCGCCTGCCACGAGACCGAGCTGGTCCTCTCGCCGACCCGCACCAAGAAGCGCCTGGCCGTCGTCGGCGCGGGCCCCGCCGGGCTCGCCTTCGCCGTCTCCGCGGCCGAGCGCGGCCACGACGTCACGCTCTTCGACGCCGCCCCCGAGATCGGCGGCCAGCTCAACGTCGCCCGCAAGGTCCCGGGCAAGGAGGAGTTCGACGAGACGCTGCGCTACTACCGCACCCAGCTCGAACTGCACGGCGTGGACGTGCGGTTGGACACGGTCGTCACGGCCGAGCAGCTCACGGAGGCGGCGTACGACGAGGTGGTGCTCGCCACCGGCGTCACGCCCCGCACCCCCGAGATCCCCGGCATCGACCACCCCAGCGTCGTCGGCTACCTCGACGTGCTGCGCGACGGCGCGCCCGTGGGGGAGCGGGTCGCGATCATCGGCGCGGGCGGCATCGGCTTCGACGTCGCCGAGTACCTCACCGACGGCGGCGAGAAGGCGAGTCTGGACCCGGCGACGTACTTCCGGCAGTGGGGCGTCGACATGGACTACCGCGAGCGCGGCGGCCTGACCGCGCCCGAGCGCCCGGCGCCGCCGCGCACCGTCCACCTCCTCCAGCGCAAGACGTCCAAGGTCGGCCAGAACCTCGGCAAGACGACGGGCTGGATCCACCGCACCGAACTGCGCCACCGGGGCGTCGCCATGGTCGCGGGCGTCCAGTACGACCTGATCGACGACGCGGGCCTGCACATCACCGTCGACGGCGAGTCCTCCGTCATCCCGGTCGACACGGTCGTCGTCTGCTCGGGGCAGGAACCCCGCCGCGGCCTGTACGAGGAGCTCACCGCGGCGGGTGTGGAGGCCCACCTGATCGGCGGCGCGGACATCGCCGCCGAGCTGGATGCCAAGCGCGCGATCAAGCAGGGCACGGAGCTGGCCGCCGCCCTGTGACCCGCCCGCCCGGGGCGACGGCGCCCCGGGTGAGGTGTCCTTAGGATGGCCCGCATGTCACTCCCGCACGCCATCCTCACCGCCCTGCTGGAGAAGCCGTCGTCGGGCCTGGAGCTGACGCGCAGGTTCGACAAGTCGATCGGCTACTTCTGGTCGGCCACGCACCAGCAGATCTACCGCGAGCTGGGCAGGCTGGAGCGCGAGGGGGCGATCCGCGCGCTGCCCCGGCAGGGGGCGACGCGCGGACAGAAGAAGGAGTACGAGGTCCTGCCGGCGGGCCGCGCCGAACTGGCCCGCTGGACGGCCGCGAGCCAGGACCCCAAGCCCCTGCGCGACACCCTCCTGCTGCGCCTGCGTGCCGCCGCCGTCGTCGGCACGGACGGCATCCTGGCGGACCTGCGCCGCCATCTGGAGCTGCACCAAGGGCAGTTGGCGGAGTACGAGGAGATCGAGCGGCGGGACTTCCCGCCCGGGAAGGATGCCGTCGAGGACCGGCTGCGGCACGTGGTGCTGCGCGCGGGCATCGACCTGGAGACCTTCTGGACGCAGTGGCTCGCGCGGGCGATCGAGGAGATCGACGGGACCGACGAGACGGCCGGGACCGACAAGACCGGCAAGACCGACGGGACCGGCAAGACCGACAGGACCGGCAAGACCGCCGGTGTCGGGGCCACGGGGGAACCCGACGCGTCGAGCTGACCGATGTGCGGCCCTTCCGTTCCGGTGGCCCGGCAGGCGGCTCAGCCGAGGGTGGCTGCCCCGGGATCCCAGTCGGTGGGCAGCGGCTCCGGCGGTACGACTCGCGTCGCCGGTGCGGTGAACTCCGAACGCTCGGCCGCGCGCGTGATCGCCGTCATGGTCTGCAGGACGTGCAGGGCGAGCGCGCCGGAGGCGCGGTGGGCGGTGCCGCCGCGCACGGCGCGCGCCATGTCGACCACACCGAGGCCGCGGCCGTCCGTCCGCCCCCGCACGGGCAGTTCGCGCCACTCCTCGGCTCCGTTGGGCAGCAGCCGCAGCGGGCCGCCGAACGTGTTCGGGTCGGGCACCGCGAGCGTGCCCTCGGTCCCGGTCACCTCGAAGCGGATGCGGGGCAGCGCCGAGTCGAAGCTGAACGTCGAGGCGGCCCGTACCCCGGACGCGAACTCGACGAGCGCCGACACGTGCGTCGGCACGTCGACGGGGAAGACCTGCCCGGCCTTCGGGCCCGACCCGACGGTGCGCTCCGTGCGCGCGCGTGCCGCCGTCGCCGCGACCCGCGACACGCCGCCGAACAGGGCGACGAGCGAGGTCAGATAGTAGGGGCCGAGGTCGAAGAGCGGTCCCGCGCCCGGCTGGTAGAAGAACGCCGGATCGGGGTGCCAGCCCTCCGGTCCCAGACTCTGCGTCACGGTCGTCGCCGCCACGGGCACGCCGATGTGTCCGGCCGCCACGGCCCGCAGCGCCGACTGCAGGCCCGCGCCGAGGAAGGTGTCCGGGGCGTTGCCCACGAGCAGTCCCCGCTCGGCCGCCTCGGCGAGCAGCTTCTCGGCCTCGGCGGGCGCGAGCGTGATCGGCTTCTCGCCGTAGACGTGCTTGTCGGCGCGCAGCGCGGCCGTCGCCACCTGCGCGTGCGCGGCGGGCACGGTGAGGTTGACGACGAGTTCGACCTCCGGCAGGGCGAGCACCGTCGCCACGTCGCCCGACACCGGTATGCCGTGGGCGCGGGCCACGGTGGCGGCCCGCTCCTCGTCGAGGTCGGCGACGGCCACCACCCGGACGTCCGGGAACCGGCCGAGCGTACGCAGGTACTGGGCGCTGATGACGCCCGCGCCGACGACGGCGACGCCGACGGGACCCGAGCCCGTGGAGGGTGAACTCACGCCGCCTCCAAGGAGGTGAGATAGGTGTGGCTGGCCTTCAGCTCGTCGAAGAGGGTGTCCGCGGAGCCCGCGCAGGAGTCGAACTCGACGATCCGCCAGGCGTGGGGCGCGGCGGCGAGGATCTCCGGCACCGGCATGGTGCCGCCGCCGACCGCCACGTTCGGGTCCTCCTTGGTGCCGGGCCCGTCCTTGAGGTGCAGGGCCCGTACGCGGTCGCCGAGGCGGCGCAGCAGCCCCGGCACCTCGGCGCCGCCGACGGCCGCCCAGTAGGTGTCGACCTCCAGGAACACGGCGGGGTCGAGGAGTCCGGCGAGGATCTCGACGGCGTGCGGCCGGGCTTCGTCGGCCGCTCCGTCCGCGGCGTCGAAGCGGGGCTCGATCTCCCACCAGTGGTTGTGGTAGCCGACGCGCAGTCCGTGCCGTTCCGCCTTCTTGGCGAGGGAGTTGAGCCGCTCGGCGGTCCGCGCGAGGCCGTCGCGCGAGGTGAACTCCTCGTGCGGGACGCCCGCAGGGACGATCGCGAGGTCGGTGCCGAGCGTGGCCACCGCGTCGAGGACGGGACCCGGCTCGGGGCCGAGCAGCTGCATCACGTGCGCGCCGGACACGGTGAGGCCGAGAGCGTCGACGATCCGCCGCAGCCCCTTGGCGTCGTCGAGGACGTCGTACGCCTCCACCGCGCCGTACCCGAGGGAGGCGAGGCGGCGCAGCGTCCCCTCCCGGTCGGCGGCGAGCTGGTCGCGCACGCTGTAGAGCTGAACGCTGAGCGGTCGTGTCATGGACGCGCCCTCCCTGTCGGCTGGGAGGACCGTAAGTCGGTTCGGTGGGGCGGGCAAGGGTGCCCGGGGAGGGTGGGGTGGTCGTGCGGGGTGGTGCGGGAGCGCAGAGAACCGCCGCCCGGCCGCCGTGTCGGCGGCGGGGCGGCGGTCGGTGGTGCTCTTGTCGCCGTGCCCGTGTTCAGGTCCGGCCCGCGGCTCCTCGGCGCCGCAGGTACCAGAAGCCCCCGCCGGCGGCCGCGGCCACCAGGGCCCCGCCCGTGACGAGCGTGAGCGTGCCCCGGTCCTCGGTACCGCCCCCGAGTCCACCCCGCACGCCGCGCGCGGGCGCGGTGGTCGAGGAGGCCGTCGGCGTGGTGCCGACGGTGACGGTCCGAGGCCCGACGGACGAGCCGTCCTTGCAGGTGACGAGCACCGTGTAGGTGCCGGCGCTGACATTCCGCCAGGTACCGCTCCCATTGGTCACGTCCACCTGTTGGCCGCCGGCGAAGCTGGCGTTGGCGCCGCCCATGAGCGAGGCCGTGCCGCCGTTGACACAGGCGGAGGTGGTGACCTGCACGGTGGATCCGGTGGCGGTCACATTGATCCCGCCGCCCGCGGAAGCCGAAGGTGCACCGAGGATCAGCGGCAGTGCCGCGGCGGAGACGGTCAGGCCGGCCCGGACACATATCTGAGTAGTACGCATGAGACTGCCCTCCGGTGGCACGGGAGGCGGAACAACCCATGCGCCGCCGCATGTCGGGGAAACGCCCGTGCTACCTGACGAAGAGCCAACGCGCCGCGACCGCGCGCCGCATGCGGAGGGCCGCCGGGCAGGTGACGGAATCCTTCGTCCGGCTCAGACCGCTACCTGATCGGCCGTCACTTCGGGCGGGTGCCGCGGGCGCTCACGGGACCTGTCGGACCGTCAGCCGGACCTGCCGGACCGTCACCCGGCGTACGGGGCCGCGCCCCGGCTCCTCACGGCGCGGGGACGAGGCCGTCGGCGACCAGGCCCTCGTACACCGCCTGTCCGAGCGTCTGGACCGCCGACTGCGGGCGGACCATCACGGTGAACTCCTTGATCCGGCCCTCCTCGTCGAAGTGCAGCAGGTCGATGCCGTGGATCTCCTTGCCGTTCACGGTCGTACGGAAGAGCAGGACGTCCGACTCGGCCTCGCCGCCGTCGGCGCTCGTCTGCGCCTCGCCGGTGTAGGAGCCGACGTACCGGAAGTCCTCGAACGTGCGCAGCAGTACGCCGAAGAGTCCGAGCACCATCGGCCGGCCCTCGAACGGGGTGAACTTCACCGGGCTGTAGAACCGCACGTCCGGAGTGAACAGTTCCGCAAGGGCGGAGAGGTCGCGCTTCTCGACGATGTCGCGGAAGCGGGCGGCGGTGGGGTGCGTCATGGGTCCTCCCGGACGGTCGGCGGCACGAGGGGCGCGCCGCCGCTCGTGGCCGGGTTTTCATAGTCATCAATCTGACTACTCAGATTGATGACTATGATGGGGGTACGCGACGGCGAAAGGGAAGGGGGTCCGGCGATGGCTCTGCGGCACGCGGTGCTCGCGGCGCTGCTGGACGGCGAGTACAGCGGCTATCAGCTGGCCAAGGGCTTCGACATCGGCGTGGCCAACTTCTGGCACGCGCTGCCCCAGCAGCTCTACGCCGAGCTGGCCAAGCTGGAGACGGAGGGCCTGGTCGCGGGCCGGGAGGTGGTCCAGGAGGGGCGTCCGAACAAGCGGCTGTTCCGGGTCACCGACGCGGGCCTCGCCGAGATGGAGCGGTTCGCCGCCCGCGCCGCGAAGCCGTCGTTCATCCGCGACGACCTGCTGGTCAAGGTGCAGGCGGTCGACGGCGTCGCCGCGGCGCCGGTGATCGAGCAGCTCACGGAGCGGGCCGCGGTCGCCGACGCGAAGATCGAGGTCCTGGACAAGCTCCTCGTGAAGCTGCGGGGCGGCGCCGACGAGGCGGAGTTCCTGCGCACCGGCGAGCGCGTCGGCCCCTATCTGACCTGTCTGCGCGGGCTCTCCTTCGAACGGGAGACCCGCGACTGGTGCCGGCGCGCGGCGGCCCTGCTGAGTGAACGGGCGGCCGCCGCGCGGGGAAGCGGATGAGCGCGGGAGGAGCCCCGGTCACTCGCCCGTGGTGACCGTCCGCTCGGGGGAGTAGCTGCCCCAGGTCCCGTCCGGCAGCTTGGGGCGGATCCGGACGCGGTGCCGCTCCCCGTCCTGCCTGCCGATGTAGAAGCTGTGCTCGGCCTTGTCCTCGGGCGCGGTGCCGCCGAAGACGAGCGAGGTGACGGTGCGGCCGTCCAGTTGGATCTGATACTCCGCCACGGCGCCGCCGGTGCGCGGCGGCGTCCACGTCAGGTCGATGTAGTACGCGCCGTCCTTGCGGTGCGTCGCCGCGCGGAAGCCGGTGGGCGCCGTGGCGCGCCCCGAGTCCTTGCCCGGCGCTGTCGTGAGCCGGACCTCGGCGCTCGCGGGCGAGAAGTTGTCGGCGGCGTCGCGCGCCTTGACCGTGAAGGTGTAGTCGGTGCCGGGCCGCAATCCGGTGACCAGCGTCGCGGTCTGCCCGCCGCCCACGCTGTGGATCTTCGAACCGCCCTGGTAGATCTCGTACGAGGCCACGGCCTTGTCGTCCGTCGACCTGCCCCAGGAGAGCATCGCCGCGCGACTGCCCTCGGCCTCGCCCTTCAGGTGCGCGGGGCGGGTCGGTGCCTCGCGGTCCGCGGCGGCGGCCTTGGGCGTCGTGACGGTGAGCTTCCTGCTGTCCTCGCTGACGTTCCCCTCGGCGTCGCGGGCGCGGACGGTGAAGGTGTACGTGGTGGAGGCCTTGAGTCCGACGACGTCCACCATGTGGCGGCTGCTCGGCACCTCCTTGACCTTCTTGGCGTCGCGGTAGACCTCGTAGGCGGTGACGCCGGTGTTGTCGGTGGCCTGGTTCCACATGACGTGGGCGGTGGTGGCGCTGCCCGCCTGCACGGTCAGGCCCCGGGGTGCGGCGGGAGGGCTGGTGTCCTTGGTGTCCTCGCCGCCCCACCCGCAGCCGCCGAGCGTGACCGCGGTCGCGGCCATGACGGTCAGCAGGGCCAGTGGGGTGGACAGATGGGGGGTCCGTCGCACGGGGTGCTGCCTTCCACTCGTCGGCATTGGTCCGGACCTATTTGACACAGCTGACGGGGGCACATCAAGGGGTTAGTGGCGGAGGGTCCATCCCCCGAACGGCGCAGTCGGGGTACGTCTGGGCGCAGATCGGGATATCTGGCCTACAAGCCGTCAGTCATCCCCCACGAAGGGTTCTTTCACGTGCGTACCAGAACGGCGGCTCTGGCCGTCGCTGCCGGAGCCGCCCTGCTGGCCCCCGCCTCCTGCCCCGCCGCGGCGCAGCCGCCGTCGGCCGGACCGGCCGTCAGATCGCCTGATCCGAGGGATGGTTCAGGGGCGGGGAGCGGTTCGGAAGGGGCGGGCGGTCCGGCGGGACAGGGCGCTTCGGCCGGGCAGCCTGGTGCGGCGGGGTGGAGTGGCTCGGACGCGCGGGGCGGCGCGGAGGCGCCGGGAGGCCTTGCGGGCGCTCCGGGCGCTCCGGGTGCCCCGGGACGGCCGGGGGCTCCGGCCGCGCAGGTCGCCCCCGTGGTGCCCGCCGACTCCACCGCACCTGCCGACCCCGCCGGCCCCGCTGTCCCCGCCGTCCAGGAGGGCTCCGTGCGGGCCGCCGACCTGCTGGCCAGGACGCGGTCCTGCAAGCAGATCTCGCACGGCAAGTTCCGCACGGACGACGGTGCCCGCGCGGACGTCCCCGTCTGCGGGACGCGCGGCGCGGTCTTCTGGAAGGCCGACATGGACATCGACTGCGACGGGCGGCCGACGAAGGCCTGCAACCGCCGCACCGACCCGCTCTTCCTCCACGCCACGGCCTTCCAGCAGTCCGACGGCCGGCAGCTCGACGCCGCACGCCTGCCCTACGTCGTCGTGCCCGGCGCGAGCCGGCGCTGGAACCATGCCGGGCACGGCATCACCGGCGGCACCGTCGCCGCCGTGATCCACCGCGACCGGGTCCAGTACGCCGTCGTCGGCGACACCGGCCCCACCGACCTGATCGGCGAGGCGTCGTACGCGACGGCCAAGGCGCTCGGCATCCGGCCCGACCCGAGGACGGGCGGCGCGGGCCCCGGCGTCACGTACATCCTGTTCAAGGGGCCCAAGGCGACCCCGATCGAGAGCCACCGGGCCGCCGTCGCACGCGGCGACGCGCTGGCCCGGCAGTTCGTCCGGCGGAAGTAGCGGCGACTCGCCTGCGGCCTCACACCTTCCGGTAGGCGTACGCCTCCGTGGCCGCCGCCTCCACGGCGGCCAGGTCGGCACCGGCCGACGCGGTCACCACGGCCGCGACCGCGCCCTCCACGAACGGGGCGTCCACCAGGCGCGCGCCGTCCGGGAGTTCGTCGCCGTCGGCAAGCAGTGCCTTCACGGTGAGGACCGCGCTGCCGAGGTCGGTCAGGAGCGCGACGCCCGCGCCGCGGTCGACCTGCGCGGCGGCCGCCGCGATCAGCTCCGCGCTGGTGCCGAGCCCGCCGTCCGCCGTACCGCCCGCCGCGGCGACGGGCGCGGTGGCGCCGCCGCCCGCGAGGCCCGCGGCGAGCGCGACGACCGCCTCGGCGACGGGACCGCTGTGCGACACGAGCACGATGCCGACCAGCCGTCCCTCAGCCATGGCCGCCCTCCCGCGCCCCGCCGTTGCCCGCCCCGCCGTCCCGCGCGGTCTCGGCGAGCGCCGCGAAGAGCAGCGCCGAGGACGTCGCGCCGGGGTCCTGGTGCCCGACGCTGCGCTCGCCCAGATAGCTCGCGCGGCCCTTGCGGGCCCGCAGCGGGGTCGTGGCGAGAGCGCCGTCGAGCGCCGCCGCCCGGGCCGCGCCGAAGGACTCGGTGAGAGCGTCGAGGCCGGGGTAGAGCGCGTCCAGCATCGTCTTGTCGCCGGGCGCGGCACCGCCGAGCGCGGCCACCGCGTCGACGCCGGTGCGCAGCGCCTCGGCGAATCCGGCCTCGTCGACCTCGGCGGCCTCGCCCAGCGCCTTGCCCGTACGGCGCAGCAGCGTGCCGTAGAGCGGGCCCGCTGCCCCGCCGACCGTCGAGATCAACTGCCGTCCCGCCAGGGTCAGTACGGCCCCGGGCGTGTCGGGCCCCTCGTTCTCCAGCGCGGTCGCGACGGCGGTGAAGCCGCGCCGCAGATTGCTGCCGTGGTCGGCGTCGCCGATGGGCGAGTCCAACTCGGTGAGCCGGTCCGCCTCGCGGTCGACGGCCGCGGCGGTGGCCGTCAGCCAGCGGCGGAAGAAGTCGGCGTCGAGCACAGGTTCTCCTAGCGTCGTCGTAGGGGTGGGCGCGGGCCCGGTGCGAGGGGGAGCGGGCGGTCACATGCCCCAGCGCAGCCCCGCTGTGCGGACCGGCGCGTCCCACAGCCGCAGCAGATCCTCGTCGATCTGACACAGCGTCACCGAGGCCCCGGACATGTCCAGCGAGGTCACGTAGTTGCCGACGAGCGTGCGGGCCACGGGCACACCGCGCTCCACGAGCACGCGCTGGACCTCGGCGTTGAAGCCGTACAGCTCCAGCAGGGGAGTGGCCCCCATGCCGTTGACGAGCAGGAGCACCGGATCGCGCGGTTCGAGATCCTCCAGGACGGCGTCCACCGCGAAGTCGGCGATCTCGCCGGAGGTCATCATCGGGCGCCGCTCGCGCCCCGGCTCGCCATGAATGCCGATGCCCAACTCCAGCTCTCCTGAAGGGAGTTCAAAGGTCGGGCTGCCCTTGGCCGGGGTGCTGCACGCGCTGAGCGCGACGCCGAAGCTGCGGGTGTTCTCGTTGACCCGGCGCGCGAGGGACTCGACCCGCTCCAGCGGCATGCCCGCGTCGGCGGCGGCCCCGGCGATCTTCTCCACGAAGAGCGTGCCGCCGGTGCCGCGTCGCCCGGCCGTGTAGAGGCTGTCGTTGACGGCCACGTCGTCGTCGACGAGCACTTTGGCCACCCGGATGCCCTCGTCCTCGGCGAGTTCGGCGGCCATGTCGAAGTTGAGCACGTCGCCGGTGTAGTTCTTCACGACGAACAGCACGCCCTCGCCGCTGTCCACGGCGGCCGCGGCCCGCACCATCTGGTCCGGCACCGGTGAGGTGAAGACCTCGCCGGGGCAGGCGGCCGACAGCATGCCGGGTCCCACGAACCCGCCGTGCAGCGGCTCGTGCCCGGACCCGCCGCCCGAGACGAGGGCGACCTTCCCGGCGACGGGTGCGTCCCTGCGTACGATCACGCGGTTCTCGACGTCGACGATGAGCTCGGGATGCGCGGCGGCCATCCCGCGCAGCGCGTCGGTGACGACGGTCTCGGCGACGTTGATCAGCATCCTCATCGGTACCTCCTGCGAAGAGCGGAGACGTGCGAAGCCCCGGGCCGGGCACGGGCGCGGTCCGGTCGTGCACCCCGGGCCGCCCGCGGCCGCGGACCGGTGGCGAACCGGGGCCGGTCGCGGACCTCAGGCCAGCATCGACCGGCGGGGCCGTCAAGAGTCCAAGTCCGTTCGCGCGATCGTCCATGGCGGCGCGGGCCGTGCGTGCGTACAACCTGTTCGGCAGCAGTTCCCTCCACAGAGCAGCAGTTCCCCCCCCCACAGAGAGGAACAGCACATGTCCTTCAAGGCCTTTCGCCGCTGCGCCGCGGTCGCCGCGGCCACGGGATTGTTCATGGCCATGGCCGGGTCCGCGCACGCGGACGTCGGAGGCGGCAACGTCTCGGTGAGCTGGCAGGTGTCCGGCGCCCCGGCGGCCGGGCTGAGCAACCTCACCTTCCCCATCACCGTGAACACCGCGACGGCCCACAAGAGCGGCATCTACTTCGCCCAGCAGTTCGGCTTCAGCAACGCCCCCGACGTCGGTTACACCGGCCTCCAGCCGCGCCCGAACAGCGGCGGCAAGGAAAGACTCTCCGCCCGCTTCTCCAGCTTCGTCGCGGGCACGACGACGTCCGACCCGCTCTGCCACGAGGGCGCCGACGGCGGCCCCGGCGTGACCTGCGCCGTGGACTTCGACGCCGTCTACGGCCACCGGTACGACATCAGGGTCCAGAAGTCCGGGAGCGACACCTGGACCGGCACCGCCCGGGACACGGTCAACGGCAAGGAGACCCATCTGGGGACGTGGACGCTGCCGGCGGGCAGCGGCGGTCTGCGAGGCTCCCAGGGCGGGTTCGTGGAGTACTACCTGGGCATCCCCAGCTGCGCCGACATGCCCAGGTCCGACGTCGTCTTCGGCGGACCCACGTCCACCGACGGGGGCGGTCTGAGCGGCACCTCCCGCGCCAACTACGAGTACAGCGACTGCGTCGGGGAGTCCAACTACCGCGCGGAGAACGACGGTTCGGGCACGCACGTCACCCGGGGCTTCGTCTCGTAGCGGGCCCCGCCCACCGGTGCCGTCCGGCCGGGAACCCTCTGGAGAATGTGACATATTACTGTCACGCGATCGCCGTCCCGGAGGGTTCCTGCCGTGAACAGCCCCGTGAACAGCCCCGTGAACAATCTCGCGAGCCGTCCCGTGAACAGCCCCGCGAGCCGTCCCGTGAACAGCGCCACCACCGTGCCCGCCGTCACGACCGTGCGGACCACCGACTACCACGCGGCGGGGGAGCCCTTCCGCATCGTCGACATGTCCGACGCCGGGTTGCCGCCGGTCCCCGGCGACGGCGTGGCCGAGCGGCGCGCCACCGTCATCGGCCCCCGGGGCTCCGCCACCGCCCCGCGCCCCGGCCCCCTGGACGAGGTGCGCAGGTTCCTCGTCCAGGAGCCGCGGGGGCACGCGGGCATGTACGGCGGGTTCGTCGTGCCGCCGGACGACGACGGGGCGCACCTGGGCGTCCTGTTCTGGCACAAGGACGGCTACTCGACCGCCTGCGGCCACGGCACGATGGCCCTCGGCGCCTGGGCGGTGGACTCCGGCCTCGTCGGCGCCCCCGACGAGGGTGACGTCCAGGTCCGCGTCGACGTGCCGTCCGGGCGCGTCACCGCGACGGTGCACCGCTCGGCGGGCCGCACCACCGGCGTCACCTTCCGCAACGTTCCCGCCCGGGTCACCGCCCGCAGGGTGCCCGTGACCACGAGCCTGGGCGCCGTCGAGGTCGACCTCGCGTACGCCGGTGCCTGCTACGCCTCGCTGGCGGCCCGCGACCTGGGGCTGACCGTGGACCGGGACGCGCTGCCCGCGCTGCTGCGGGCGGGGCGCGAGATCCGTGCCGCGCTGGCGGGTCACCCCGCCACCCGGCACCCGGACGGCCCTCTGCTCTCGGGGGTCTACGGCGTGATCCTCCACGAGGAGCTTCCGGACATCCCCGACGGCCTCCGCCAGCGCAACGTCACCGTGTTCGCCGACGGCCAGATCGACCGTTCCCCCTGCGGCTCGGGCACGTCCGCGCGGCTCGCGCTGCTCGCCGACGAGGGCCGGCTGGGCGTGGACGGCGAGCTGACACTCACTCATGAGTCCGTGATGGGAACGGTGTTCACCGGCAGGGTCGTTCCCGGTGCCGACGCGGCGGGCGGTCTCGTCACCGAGGTGACGGGCAGCGCCCACCGCACCGGCGAGCACGTGTTCACCCTCGACCCGTACGACAGCCTGGGTGCGGGCTACGCGTACCCCTAGGGATTCTCGTTTCCCTCGCGATTCCTATACCCCTAGGGGGTATAGTGTGGGGCATGGGAATCATCGGCAAGGAGATCGCTCTCGGTGGGGCCTCGCGCCCCTGCTCCAGGGTCTGCGGGGTCGGCGCCGCCGAAGTGGTGCTCCTGCGGCAGATCCTGGGGCTCTGCCTCCGCCTGAGCGTGCGGCTCTCGGGTGACTGCCCCGCGGGTGGGGGGAAGTGACGTGTGAGGCTGGCTTGTTCACGCTGTGTTCGTGTGGGTCGGGATGTCGGGGCCCGGGAGATCGGGTTAGGATCACGGGGTGATTACGGCCTGGTCTCCTCCCGGTGCACAACGGAGCCGCTCTACGGCGGTTCTGTGGCGGGTTGTGGGGTTGGGTCTTTTTCTCTTCTGCCTGGTGTTCTCCCACGCGGCCGCCCCGGATGTCACAGGCCGTCACCTGGTCGCCGACAGCGCGGCATCCGGTCTCACCGGGACCGACGGCGACAGCACCTCTGAGCGGCACGCCGCCGTACCGGGTGCCCTGCCCGCCTCCGGCGCGTCGGACGAACACCACCACGACCACCGGCAGCACACCGTCGAGGAATGCGCCCTCGGCCAGCCTCCGCAGGGGCCCGATGTGGACGGGCCCTGCCTCTCGCCGCTGGCCCCGGAAGGGAATGACGGCGCTCCCGCGCTGACCCGCGCCCCGTATCTGGCCGGACGGGACTTCGTGGTCCCGATAGCGCATGCGGCGGACACCACGATCCTGCGCGTGTAGGCCGACGCCCCCTCCGAACCAGCTTCCGTACCACGGCGGTTGACCGCCTCGGCCCCTGGCCGGGCCGGGTCCCGACCCGTGCCCGACGGCTGGTTCACGGCGTCCGGCCTCCCGCGCGCGACGACGCGTTCGCGCGACGCGGCGAGGGTGGACGGCACCGTCACCCACCCCCCCACCCCCTTCCGCCCCGGCCGCCGACGTGCCGAGCCCGTGCTCGGTGCGCCGTGCGCCCCCGACGGCGGTCACCGCGCGGAGGATCTGTGCTGCCTCGGCTGTTGGTGCGTACGACGTCGTACGCCCTGTTGTTCATGGTGCTCGCGTGCTTCAGCGGGCAACTCCACTCACCGTCGGAGCGCCACGGCGCGCAACGCGTCGTCCTCGAAGCGCCCGCCTCCCCGGACCACTGTCACGAAGCGGGCCCCGGCCCCGCCGTGCAGTCGTCGGCCCGCGTCCTTGCCGTCGCGGCCCCCGGCGTCTGCGCGCGGCCGTCGGCGGACGCCCCGGACGGCCGCACGCTCCGCACCCCGGACGCCCTGCCCGCGGGCGTACCGGGCGGCGGCAGATCCGCTCTGAACTCCCTGTGCCGGTGGCGCATATAGGGCAGCCCCGCGGTCCGGCCCCCGCGCCGGCCGCTCACGTGCTGTCCAAGCGGCGGCGTGCAGGACGAGCTCCGCACGCCTCCCGCCCCCGAAAGAGAGCGAAGAGACGAAGAGATGAACTCTCCGACCGCGCACGATCCCACCCCCGCCGGGTCCACCCTTCCCGGCCTCGTCGGCAACACCCCCGTCCTGCACGTCTCCCGGCCCTTCACCCCCTCCGGCCGGGGATTCTGGGCCAAGCTGGAGGGCTTCAACCCCGGCGGCATCAAGGACCGCCCCGGACTGCACATGGTCGAACGGGCCCGCGCCCGCGGCGACTTGCGGCCCGGCCGACGCATCGTGGAGTCGACGAGCGGCACCCTCGGCCTCGGCCTCGCGCTGGCCGGGATGGTCCACGGACATCCGGTCACCCTCGTCACCGACCCGGGACTCGAACCCTCCATGACCCGCCTGCTGGCCGCCTACGGCGCCACCGTCGACATGGTGCCCGAGCCGCACCCCGACGGCGGCTGGCAGCAGGCCCGGCGCGACCGCGTCGCCGAACTCCTCGCCGAGCACCCCGGATCGTGGTGCCCCGACCAGTACGGCAACCCCGACAACGTCACCGCCTACACCCCGCTCGCCCTCGAACTGGCCGCGCAGCTGGGCCACATCGACGTCCTCGTGTGCAGTGTCGGCACCGGCGGGCACTCCGCGGGCATCTCCCGCGTCCTGCGCCAGCTCTACCCCGAACTGCGCCTGGTCGGCGTGGACACCGTCGGCTCGACCATCTTCGGCCAGCCCGCCCGGCCCCGCCTGATGCGCGGGCTCGGATCGAGCATCTACCCGCGCAACGTCGCGTACGGCGACTTCAGCGAGGTCCACTGGGTCTCGCCCGCGGAATCCGTCTGGGCCTGCCGCCAACTGGCCGCCTCCCACTACGCGACCGGCGGCTGGAGCGTCGGCGCGGTCGCCCTCGTGGCCGGCTGGCTCGTCCGGACGCTGCCGCGCGACACCCGCGTCGCCGCGGTCTTCCCCGACGGCCCCCAGCGCTATCTGGAGACCGTGTACGACGACGAATACTGCGCCGCGCACGGCCTGTTGGGCCACACCCCGGCACCGGAGCCGGATGTCGTGGGCCGACCCGACGAGAAGGAGGTCACCCGCTGGACGCGCTGCGCCACCGTCCACGACCCGCTGCTCGCGTCGACGGCGGACCGGGGCGCCGAGGGAGAGGCACGATGAGGACGACCTTCACACAGTTCCGTTCCTACGAGCGCAGCGTCCAACTGCTCCTGGCCAACCAGTTCACCATCAACCTCGGCTTCTACATGCTGATGCCCTATCTGGCTCAGCACCTGTCCGGCGGCCTCGGCCTCGCCGGGTGGCTCGTCGGACTCGTCCTCGGCGTGCGCAACTTCAGCCAGCAGGGCATGTTCCTGGTCGGCGGCACGCTCGCCGACCGGTTCGGCTACAAGCCGCTCATCGTCGCCGGCTGCGTCCTGCGCACCGTCGGCTTCGCGACGCTCGGCCTGGTCGACTCGGTCCTCGCGCTGATCCTCGCGTCGGCGGCCACCGGTTTC
The DNA here is from genome assembly GCF_040680155.1 of Streptomyces sp. NPDC052114. NCBI lineage: Bacteria > Bacillati > Actinomycetota > Actinomycetes > Kitasatosporales > Streptomycetaceae > Streptomyces > Streptomyces sp. NPDC052114. Next base: position 504,299 of record NZ_JBFAWC010000006.1, read on the forward strand.
GCGGGGGCGCTGTTCAACCCGGCGGTGCGGGCCTACCTCGCCGCCGACGCGGGCGAGCGCCGCGTCGAGGCCTTCGCGCTGTTCAACGTCTTCTACCAGGCGGGCATCCTGCTCGGCCCCCTGGTGGGCATGCTGCTCACCGGAGTCGACTTCAGGATCACCTGCGTCGTCGCGGCGGCGGTCTTCGCGGCGCTGAGCGTCGTACAGATCCGCTCGCTGCCCGCCCGCAGGGGCAACGACGCGGCGGGTACGGCCGGCGGGCCGGGAGTCCTCGCGCAGTGGCGGGGCATCGTGCGCAACCGCGCCTTCCTGCTCTTCTCGACCGCCATGATCGGCTCGTACGTGCTGTCCTTCCAGGTGTATCTGGCGCTGCCCCTGGAGGTGCGACGCCTGGGCGGCGACGGGCGGTTCGGCACCGTCGCCGTCGCGCTGCTCTTCGCGGCGTCCGGCCTGACCACCATCCTCGCGCAGACCCGCGTGACGGCCTGGTGCAAGCGGCGGATGGCCCCGGGGCGGGCGCTGGCGTGGGGGCTGATGACCATGGGGGCCGCCTTCGTGCCGCTGCTCGCGGCGACGGCGGTGCCCGTGCCCGACGCGGGCGCGGGACGGTGGCTGCTGGCCGCCGTCCCGCCGACGCTGGCGGCGCTGCTGCTGGCCCTGGGCACGATGATCGCGTACCCCTTCGAGATGGACACCATCGTCCAGCTGTCGGGGGACCGCCTCGTCGCCACCCACTACGGCCTCTACAACACCATCTGCGGTGTCGGCATCACCCTGGGCAATCTGCTCACGGGTGCCGCGCTCGACGCGGCGCGCGCGGCCGGGATGTCGGCGCTGCCCTGGCTGGCGCTGCTCGTCCTCGGGCTCGTCTGCTCGGCCTCCCTCTACGGATTGCACCGCGCGGGGCGCCTGACCCGCACGGTCCCTGAGGCCGCGCCCGCCGTGACCTGAGAGCGGGTCCGGCCGGTGGACGCCGGTGCCGGGCGCGGTCAGTGCCCGGGGCAGGAAGCCCTCCGGCGGGCAGGCGACGTGGACGTCGAGACCGGCCGCGGCCTGCGCG